>JAZKFM010000330.1:0-9419 GCA_040386415.1 Pseudomonadota bacterium | reverse complement strand
ATTCGAGCCTGTCGGCCTTGCGCAAGGCTGGAAACAGTTTCGCCCAGACGCCGGTGACGATCAACGCGCCAACGCCGCCGAAAACCGCGGCCCCGACCGGGCCGAAGAACCGGGCCACCACACCGCTCTCGAATTCCCCCAGTTCGTTGGACGCCCCGATGAACAGCGACGACACGGCGGCCACCCGGCCGCGCATGTGGTCGGGGGTCACGATCTGCACCAGGGTCTGGCGGACATAGACGCTGAGCATGTCCGCCCCTCCCAGGACGGCCAGGGCCGCCACCGAGAGCGGCAGCGACTTTGAGAGTCCAAAGACGATGGTGGCCATGCCGAACACCGCAACGCCGGCGAACATGGTCAGCCCCGCGTGCTGGCGGATCGGCCGGGTGGCCAGGACCACCGCCACCAGGGTGGCGCCAATGGCGGGGCCTGCCCGCAGCAGGCCAAAGCCCTCGGGCCCGACATGCAGCACGTCGCGGGCGAACACCGGCAGCAGGGCCGTGGCTCCGCCCAGGAGCACGGCGAACATGTCCAGAGAGATGGCGCCGAAGACGATCTTGTTGGTCCAGGTATAGACCAGCCCCTCCTTGATGAGGGCCCAGCGGGAGCCCGCCTGGACGACCGGCTTGGTCACGGCGCGGATCATGAAGACGCACGCGAACGACAGGGCGTAGAGGACCGTGGTGACGGAGTAGGAGAGGCCGGTGGAGTGGGCCAGCAGCAGGCCGCCGATGGCCGGGCCGACGATGGAGCCGCCCTGCCAGGCCAGGGAGTTCAGCGCGATGGCCCGGGGCAGCAGGCTGCGGGGCACCAGCATGGGGGCCAGCGCGGTGGCTGAGGGGCCCATGAAGGCGCGGCTGGCGCCGAACAGGGCCGAAAGCAGCAGCAGCAGCGGGATGCTGGCGAAATCGTAGATCGACGCCAGGGCCAGGGTGACCGCGGTGGCGATCTCGCCCGTGTAGCAGAGCAGCAGCACCTTGCGCCGGTCGTGGCGGTCGGCGGTCTCGCCGGCGATGGGCGACAGCAGCAGGACCGGGATGAAGGCGGCCAGGCCGATCATGCCGACATAGAAGGCCGACTGCTTCACATCCATGGTTTCGCGGGCCACCGCGTACATCTGCCAGCCCAGGGCCACGCTCTGGATCTGCACCCCCAGGGTCGCCCCTACGCGAGCGATCCAGAACAGCATGTAGTCACGGCGCTTCATCAGCGCGCGCAGTGTGGTGGGTTCGGCCGCGCCGTCGGGGAGAGTCTCGGTCATGGGCGGCGGACCTTGCGGCGCCAAGGCCGCGCTCGCAACGCGTGATTGACGCGCGGGCCGCATGGCCCTATCGCCGCGCTTGTTGATCGAAGTTCCGGGCCTGACGTCATGCGACGACTGCGACGAACCGGGCGCGCCCGCCGCGCCAGTTAGAACCGCCCGCCGGTCTGCGCATTGTTGCGCGACCGGTGACCGTCGCACTTCGAAGAAGATCCCATGCCCATGACTCTCTCCGCCGCCGCGCAGGCGCCGACCCTCAAGCTTGAACAGGATCAGGATGGCCCGGCCATCGAGATTCTGCTGGACCACGCCTTCGGGCCCGGCCGCTTCACCAAGGTCTCCGAACGGGTCCGCGAGATCGCCGAGTTCCGGCAGGACCTGTCCTTCTGCGCCTGGGACGAGGGCCGCCTGGTGGGCTGCGTGCGCATGACCCGCATCCGGATCGGGGAGACCGAGGCGATCTTCCTGGGGCCCCTGGCCGTCGAGGCCGACGTTCGGAAGTTCGGAACTGGCGGGGCCCTCGTGCAGCGGGCCTGCGAGGCGGCCCAGGCCGCCGGGTTCGCAAGTGTGCTGCTGGTGGGGGACGAACCCTATTTCAGCCGCTTCGGATTCTCCGCCGCCCCGGCCCGCGCCGTGCGCCTGCCGGGGCCGGTGGATCAGCGCCGTGTGCTGGTCCGGCCGCTGCGTGAGGGTGGTGCGGACAGTCTTTCGGGCCTGGTGGTCGCCCCCTGACCTAGGGTCGCGCTTGAGGCGGGCCGTCCCACGCCCTACCTTGGCGTGATGACCGACACGCCCAGCAAGACCGGCCTCGAAGGCGTGATCGCCGCCGCCAAGCAGGCGCCGGGCCGCGGCCTGCCGCCCGTGCACCTCTGGCACCCGACCCACTGCGGCGACATCGACATCGTCATCAAGAAGGACGGACTCTGGTTCCACGAGGGCACGCCCATCGGCCGCGAGGCCCTGGTGCGCCTGTTCTCCACCGTGCTGCGCAAGGATCCCGACGGTTTCCACCTGGTGACCCCGGTGGAGAAGATGAAGATCACGGTGGAGGACGCTCCCTTCATCGCCGTGCGCGTGGACAAGGTGGGCGACACCCTGAAATTCCTCACCAATGTCGGCGACGAGGTCGAGGCAGGCCCCGAGA
Source organism: Pseudomonadota bacterium (assembly GCA_040386415.1). Lineage (GTDB taxonomy): Bacteria > Pseudomonadota > Alphaproteobacteria > Caulobacterales > Caulobacteraceae > Phenylobacterium. The sequence goes on along the minus strand of JAZKFM010000330.1, from coordinate 7,014 downwards.
ACGAAATCCGCGTCGAGATGGACGCCGCCACCGGCGAGCCGCGCCCCTACCTCCACGTCCGCCGGGGCCTGGAGGCCCTGATCGCCCGCCCGGTCTTTTACGAATTGGTGGAGCTGGCGGAGGAACGCGAGACGCCGGATGGTCCGCGCCTGGGCGTCGCGTCGGCCGGCGCCTGGTTCCCGGTGGGTCCGGCCGGGGCGCACCTTCCGTGAACCCGGCCCAGGCGTCGGCCGCCACCCGCGACTGGATTATGGCCCACCTTGATCCCCTGGAGGAGCGCGAGCCCGTGTCCGGCGCCACCCGCTCGGATTACGACCTGTCGGGCCAGTTTGGCGATCCGCCCACCGGATTGACCCCGGCCTCGGTGCTGGTGGGACTGGTGGAGCGGGAAGGGGCCTATTCGGTGATCCTCACCCGCCGGGCCGACACCCTGCGCCGCCATACCGGGCAGATCGCCTTGCCGGGCGGCCGCCGCGATCCCGGCGAGACGCCGTGGCGGACCGCCCTGCGGGAGGCCCACGAGGAGGTGGGCCTGCACCCTGACTATGTGACGCTGGCGGGCCTGTCCTCGCCCTATGTCACTGGAACCGGCTTCCTGATCACCCCGGTGGTGGGGTTCGTCCGCGATGGTTTCTCCCTGACCGCCAATCCTGCGGAGGTGGCCGATATCTTCGAGACGCCCTTCGGCTTCCTGATGGATCCCGCCAATCACGAGGAGCACGAGCGTGAGGCGCCCACCGGGGAAAAGCGCCGGTTCTACGCCATGACCCACGCCGACCGCTTCATCTGGGGCGCGACCGCCGGGGTGTTGCGGGCCCTCTATGAGCGGCTCTACGGCGCGGCCGTTGCTTGAGGTTCTCGCCAGCCGCGCTCTTCTTGTGGCCCTGCCCTTTGGCCTCTGGTTCCTGTGGCGCGAGGTCGCCCGCCGCACCGGGCGGGAGATGGGCTCCACCCCCTGGGCCTGGCTGTTCGCCGCGGGCGCCGTGCTGTTGGGGGTTTCGCTGATGGCCACGGCGGTGTTCCATGGCGACAACCGCGGCCAGGTCTATGTTCCCGCCGAGGCCGCCCCCGACGGGCGCGTCATCCCCGGCCATTTCGAGAAGAGAGCGCCCCAGACTCCATGACCGACACAATCGGCCAACAGCCCTGGATGAAGACCCCGCAGGTCGTCGCCGTGATGGACGCCCTGGAGGCGCGCGGCTTTTCCGGCTGCGCGCGCTTCGTGGGGGGCTGTGTGCGCAATTCGTTGTTGAAGCGGCCCATCGAAGACATCGACATCGCCACCACCCTGACCCCCGACCAGGTCACCGAGGCCCTGGAAGAGGCCGGAATCAAGGCCGTGCCCACCGGGGTCGAGCACGGCACCATCACCGCCGTGGCCGACAGCCAGCCTTTCGAGATCACCACCCTGCGCCGGGACGTCTCCACCGACGGCCGCCGCGCGGTGGTGGCCTTCACCCAGGACTGGGCCGAGGACGCGCAGCGCCGGGACTTCACCCTGAACGCCGTCTACGCCGACCGCGACGGGACGCTCTTTGACCCGACGGGCCGGGGGATCGCGGACGGCAGGGCGGGCCGCATCGTCTTCGTGGGCGACGCCATGACCCGCATCCGTGAGGACTATCTGCGCATCCTGCGCTTCTTCCGGTTCCAGGCCTGGTACGGCAAGGGTGAGGCCGACGAAAAGGCGCTGGCCGCCTGCAAGGCCCTGAAGGAATCCCTCTCCGGCCGCCCAGCCGAACGCACCGCCAAGGAGCTCACCAAGCTGCTGGCCGCCGACGAGCCGCGGCCGGCCATGGCGCTGATGGCCCAGACCGGGGTGCTGGGGACGATCCTGCCCTGCGCCAAGGACCTGGCGGCCTTCAACCAGCTTGTCGAGATCGAGACCGACCAGCTGTTCGAGAACGACCCCATCCTGCGGCTGGCGACCCTGATCCCCGAGGACCAGGTGGGCGCGGCCCAGATCGCAGAGCGCCTGCGGCTCTCCAACGAGGTGCGCGACCGCCTGGTGGCGGCCGTCGGCAAGACGCCGCGCATCACCAGCTGGATGAGCCCTCGCGAAATCCGCCGCGCCGTCTACGCCATCGGCCTGCGGGCCCTCACCGACCGGGTGAAGCTGGCCTGGGCGAAGTCGGGCCGCACCTCGGCCACCCACCAGTGGCGGGGCCTGCTGGCCCTGGCCGAGAGCTGGTCGCCGCCGCCGTTCCCGCTGACCGGTGAGGACGTGATCCAGTCGGGCGTGCCAAAGGGCCCGATGGTGGGCCAGGTGCTGCGCGAGGTGGAGGACTGGTGGATCGACCACGACTTCATCGACGACAAGTTCTCCGCAATCGAGAAGCTGAAGGCGGTGGCCCAGGGCATGGCCTATTGAGGCTGGGGATTCTCGAGACGGGCGCCCCGCCCAAGGACGTCGACCAGTTCGGCGACTATCCCGCCATGTTCCGCGCCCTGTTCGGCAAGGACGCCTACGACTACCAGACCTTCGACGTGCAGGCCGGCAAGCTGCCCTCCAGCGCGGACGCGTGCGCCGCCTATGTGATCACCGGCTCATCGGCCGGCGTCTACGACCCGCTGCCCTGGATCGAGCCGCTGAAGGACTTCCTGCGCGCGGCCAAGGGGACGCCGATGGTGGGCGTCTGTTTCGGTCACCAGATCATGGCCGAGGCCTTCGGCGGCAAGGTGATCCAGTCCCCCAAGGGCTGGGGGGTGGGCCTGCACCGCTACGAGGTCCGCCGGCCCCAGGCCTGGATGGACGCCCCGCGGTTCAGCATCCCGGCCTCGCACCAGGACCAGGTGGTCGAGGCGCCGCCGGGCGCCCGGGTGATCGCCGCCAGCGAGTTCACCCCCTTCGGCATGCTGGCCTATGGCGACCAGCCGGCGATTTCCCTGCAGCTGCATCCGGAGTTCGAGCCCGCCTACGCCCGCGCCCTGATCGAGAGCCGCCGCGGCAGCCGTTACACCGACGCCCAGGCCGACCAGGCGATCCTGTCCTTCGAACAGCCGGACGACCGGCTCCAAGTCGGCGGTTGGATCCAGCGGTTCCTCGCTGAGGCAACGCTTCGCCGGCCCTGACGTTCTGGATGCGGCGCGGCTTCCGCGCCGGCCGGAAACCATCCCATGCGCCACGCCCGCGTCCTGCTTCTGTCCCTCGGCGCCGCCGGCCTCGTGGCCGCCGCGACCCTCACCGCCCAGGCCCAGACCGCGCCCAGCCAGACCGCCGCCTCGGTCCTGGCCGAGATGGAGCAGCGGACCTCCCTGAAGCCCGTGGCTTCGTTCAATACCATCGCCGACAAGAACGCCCGCTCGGTCGCCCTCTTCCAGGAGGCGGGCAAGGTCATCACCCACCCCCGCTGCGCCAACTGCCACCCCGTGGACCGCCCCGTCCAGGGCGACGACCGCCGTCCGCACATGCCGGTGGTGTCGCGCGGCGAGGACGGCCATGGCGAGGGCCTGCGCTGCGCCTCCTGCCACACCGCCAAGAACGTCTGGGTGGGCGGGACCAACATCGTCACCATCCCGGGCAATCCCAAGTGGGCGCTGGCGCCGGCCTCCATGGCCTGGCAGGGCAAGACGCTTGGCGAGATCTGCGCTCAGCTCAAGGACCCGGCCCGCAACGGCGGCAAGACCCTGGCCCAGATTCAGGAACACATGGCCGGGGACGAACTGGTGGCCTGGGGCTGGGACCCCGGCCTCGGCCGCACCCCCGCGCCGGGAACCCAGGCGCAGCTCGGCGAACTCTTCCAGGCCTGGATCGACACCGGCGCCAAATGCCCGGCGCCGGGTGGCGCGAAGGTGCCCAGTCACGACCTCAAGGCTGAGACCGCGACGATGAAGCCGGCGATCTAGCCGGCGGCCGCCGGAGCGGTCAGAGCCAGGCCACCATCGGGGGCATGGAGGAGAGGATCGTGTCGATGTTCCCTCCCGCCTTCAGGCCGAACATGGTGCCCCGGTCGTAGAGCAGGTTGAACTCGACATAGCGGCCCCGGCGGACCAGCTGCTCCATCCGGTCCTGTTCGGTCCACGGTTCGCTCATGCGGTGGCGGACGATCTTCGGATAGACCTCCAGGAAGGCCTCGCCGACGGCGCGGGTGAAGGCGAAGTCCTTCTCGAAGTCGCCGGAATTGTGCCGGTCGTAGAAGATGCCGCCGACCCCCCGGGTCTCCTTGCGGTGGGGCAGGTAGAAGTACTCGTCGCACCAGGCCTTGTACTTGGCATGCCAGTCGGGATCGAAGGGATCGCAGGCGCCCTTCATCGCGGCGTGGAACAGGACGGCGTCGTCGGCTTCCTCGCTGCGCTGCTCGTCGACCATCGGCGTCAGGTCGGCCCCGCCGCCGAACCAGCTTTCGGCGGTCGACAGGAACCGGGTGTTCATGTGGACGGTGGGGATGCGCGGCGAGCGCGGATGCACGATCAGGCTGATGCTGGCCGAGACATAGGAGGGGTCCTTGTCGGCGCCGGGCATCTGGGCCGCCATTTCCGGCGAGAAGCGGCTGGTGGCCGCCGAGGTGTGCACGCCGGCCTTTTCGAACAGGCGTCCCTTGAAGTGCCCCCCGACCCCGCCGCCGACACCGGTCTCCCGGGTCCAGGGGCGCATGTCGAATCGCTTCGGCTCCTCGGGATAGAGCTCCGGGGGCGCCTCGGCCTCCAGCTGCTCCAGCTCGGCGACGATGCGGATCTGCAGGTCTTCGAACCACGCCTTGGCGCGGGCGCGACGGTCTTCGATTTCGGGAGGAAGGCTGCTCATGCCGGTGGCTTAGGAAATTGGCCGGTCTGGCGCAACGCCTCGGAAAGGCCGATCGCCGCCGACACCGTGACGTTCAGCGACCGCATTCCAGGTATCAGCGGAATATAAACCCGCGCGTCGGCGCTCTCGTGAACCTCGTCGGGAACCCCCGCGCTTTCGCGGCCAAACAGCAGCACATCGTCGGGCCGGAAGGCGAAGGCGTGAAGGGGCTCAGCGGCCTTGGTTGTGAACAGAACGATGCGTCCGGGCCTGTTTTGCGTAAAATCGGCCCATCCTGGGTGCCGCGTCACTTCGCCCGGCTCGCCATAATCGAGGGCCGCGCGGCGGATCGCACGGTCGGAAAGCGGGAAGCCACAGGGCTCTATGACGTGAATACCGACCCCCATGCAGGCGCCGAGACGTAACGCCGCTCCAAGGTTTTGCGGAATGTCCGGTTGAAAAAGCGCCAGCAGCATTCTAAGCGATCCAGCCTACGGGATTGGCCGGGGCTAGGCGCGAATCACGGAAGGGGCGGCCGCAACACGCGGGCGCTGCAACTTCCGGCACTTCGACCTGCTCCAGCATTGAATTCCGAATGGCCCTTACCAGAACGTCTGGCAGGGTCGAAGACGGGTCTCGGCGCAAAGTCGCGGCCGCAAGCGAAGGGTAGCTTTAAGGTGGCCGACACCGTGGTGGGCGCAAACCCCGATCCTCATGCCTCGGGCGAAGACCCGAACCGGCGTGATTTCATTCACATCGCCGCGGCCGTCATGGCCGTGGGCGCGGTTGGGGCGTTGGCCTGGCCGTTCATCGACCAGATGAACCCGGCCGGCGACACCCTCGCCCTCGCCTCGGTGGAATTCGACCTGACCAAGGTCGAAGCTGGCCAGCAGGTCACCATCAAGTGGCGCGGCAAGCCGCTGTTCATCCGCAACCGGACGGGCAAGGAGATCGCCGAGGCGATCAAGGACGACAACGCCGACCTGCGTGACCCGCAGACCGACGAGGAGCGCCACAAGCCCGGCAAGGCCCAATGGCTGATCCTGATCGGCACCTGCACCCATCTGGGCTGCGTGCCGACCTTCGGCGGCGGTGAGTATGGCGGCTGGTTCTGCCCCTGCCACGGCTCGCACTACGACACCTCCGGTCGCATCCGGAAAGGTCCCGCGCCGACGAACTTGGCGGTGCCGGACTACGCCTTCCTGTCGGACACCAAGGTCAAGGTGGGCTGAAAACGATGAGCGGACATTCAAACTACGAGCCGAAGACCGGCTTCGAGCGCTGGCTCGACACCCGACTGCCGATCGTGCGCCTGGCGTATGACAGCGTCGTCGACTTCCCGACCCCGAAGAACCTGAACTACTGGTACACCTTCGGCGGCATCCTGGCGGTCTGCCTGGGCATCCAGATCGTGACCGGCATCGTGCTGGCCATGCACTATGTCCCGCACGTCGATCACGCCTTCAACTCCGTCGAGCGCATCATGCGCGACGTGAACTACGGCTGGCTGGTGCGCTACATGCACTCCAACGGGGCCTCGATGTTCTTCATCGCGGTCTACATCCACATGTTCCGCGGCCTCTATTACGGGTCCTACAAGGCCCCCCGCGAGGTGCTGTGGATCCTGGGCTGCGTGATCTACCTCCTGATGATGGCCACGGCGTTCATGGGCTACGTCCTGCCCTGGGGTCAGATGAGCTTCCACGGCGCGGTCGTGATCACCAACCTGTTCGGCGCCCTGCCGATCGTGGGCGAGGCGATCACCACCTGGCTGTGGGGCGGGTTCGCGGTGGATAACCCCACCCTGAACCGCTTCTTCTCGCTGCACTATCTGCTGCCCTTCATGATCGCCGGCGTCGTGGGCCTGCACATCTGGGCGCTGCACGTGCCGGGCAACAACAACCCGACCGGCGTGAACGTGAAGTCCAAGGAGGACACCGTCCCCTTCCATCCGTACTACACGGTGAAGGACGGCTTCGCGATCGCGGTGTTCATGCTGATGTTCGCGACCTTCGTGTTCTACAACCCGAACGCGCTCGGTCACCCCGATAACTACATCCCGGCCAACCCGCTGGTGACCCCGTCGCACATCGTGCCCGAATGGTACTACCTGCCGTTCTACGCGATCCTGCGGGCGGTGCCAGACAAGCTGGGCGGCGTGCTGATGATGTTCGGCTCGATCGGCCTGCTGTTCGTCCTGCCCTGGCTCGACACGTCGAAGGTGCGCTCCATGCGCTACCGCCCGACGGCGCGGATGTACTTCCTGATCTTCGTCCTGGCCTGCCTGGTCC
>JAZKFM010000329.1:0-6515 GCA_040386415.1 Pseudomonadota bacterium | reverse complement strand
CAAAAGGGCGTCGGTAACCTCAAGGACGCCGCCCGCGACGTCTTGAAGAAGTAGACCGAGAACCCAATCTAGAGACAGGTTCCGCTCCCCCTCCCCCCAGGATCGGCGGAACCGCAGGCAGGGCCGCGTTCGATGAGAGCGCGGCCCTCGTCATGTCTGGTCAACCACCGACCGGCGCCCTCCAATACGGCGAAGGCGAGGGTGACCATGAAGCGCGCGGCGGGACTGATTGCGGGTTTGGCGGCGGCGGGCGCGGCCCATGCGGCGGAGGACCCGGCGTTCGGCGGAGTCCAGGACCTGGGCCAGGCGATGGCCAAGGGGGCGGCCACCTCCGAAAGCCTGACCAAGGCCTACCTTGCCCGCATCGCCGACCTGGACCGCAGGGGCCCAAGGCTGAACAGCGTCATCGTCCTCAATCCCCGCGCCCTGGCCGATGCGCGCCGGCTCGACGCCGAGCGCCGGGCCGGCCAGGTTCGGGGCCCCTTGCACGGCCTGCCCATTCTGCTGAAGGACAACATCGAGAGCGCCGAAGGCACGGCCACCACCGCGGGCTCCCTCGCCCTCAAGGACAACATCACCCACCGCGACGCCCCCCTGGTGAAGCGGCTGACCGACGCCGGGGCGGTGATCCTGGGCAAGGCCAACCTGTCGGAGTGGGCCAACTACCGATCGTCCCGCTCCATCAGCGGCTGGAGCGCGATGGGCGGCCTGGCGCGCAATCCGCACGCCCTGGACCGCAGCGCCTGCGGCTCGAGCGCGGGATCCGGCGTAGCGGTCGCGGCGGGCCTGGCGGTGGCGGCGATCGGCACCGAGACCGACGGCTCCATCACCTGTCCGGCGGCCATGAACGGCGTCGTGGGCCTCAAGCCCACCGTGGGCCTGGTCTCGCGCACACACATCGTGCCGATCTCCGACAGCCAGGACACCGCCGGGCCTATGACCCGCAGCGTGTCCGACGCCGCCGCTATCCTGACCGCCATCGCCGGCTCCGATCCGGACGACCCCGCGACGGCTCAGGCCGACGCTTATCGGAACGACTACCTGAAGTCGCTCGACGCCGGCGCCCTGAAGGGCGCTCGCATCGGGGTCATGCGCGCCACCGCTGGCCGATCACCCCAGACCGACGCGGTTTTCGAGCAGGCGCTCGCCGCCCTGAAGGCGGCCGGCGCGGTGCTGGTGGAGGTCACGCCCCCCGACGGCAAGGTGATCGACGACCTGGAGGACCTGGTGCTGAGGGTCGAGTTCAAGGCGGGCGTGAACGCCTACCTCGCCTCCACCGCGCCCGCCCAGGTCAAGACCCGCACCCTGGCCGACCTGATCGCCTTCAACGCCGCCGAGCCCCGTGAGACCGCCCTGTTCGGCCAGGAGACCTTTGTTGAGGCGCAAGCCGCGCCCGGCCTGGACGACCCGGCCTATCTGAAGGCCAAGGCCGACGCCAAGCGGCTGGCGGGGCCCGAGGGCATCGACAAACTGCTGAGCGACGCCAAGGTCGAGGTGCTGGTGGCGACAAGCGGCGGACCCGCCTCGCTGGTGGACCGGATCAACGGCGGCCGGTGGCTGGGCTCCCCCTCCACCCTGCCGGCCGTGGCGGGCTATCCGCATCTCACCGTGCCGATGGGGTTTGTGGACGGCCTGCCGGTGGGGCTTTCCTTCATCGGGACCGCCTGGTCGGAGGCCCGGCTGCTTTCCCTCGGCTACGCCTTTGAACAGGCGACCAAGGCGCGGCGCGCGCCGACCTTCCCCGCCACGGTCAACAGCTCACCCGCCTTCGATCTTCAGTAGCCCGGACCGCCCATCAGCGGCGGCGCGTTCGAATAGCCGCCCGAGGGATAGGACGGCGGCGGAGGCGGTGGGCGGCCGAACCTGGACCTGCGCGGCGGGATCGGCGGCCGGGCGGTTGGGGCGCCGTCCCGGGCGTAGCCGCGTTCGTAACCATCGACCTCCCAGCCATAGCGGCCGGACACGTCAAAGCCGGATTCGTCGGTGATCGCCCTGGGCGCCTCGGTCATCGGCCGGCAATAGGCCCCGGGGGGCATACGGTAGTCGCAGCCCTGTGCGGAATAGACATAGTTGGGCTCGGTGATCGGCTCGACACCGCGCTCATAGTTCACCCCAGCGCCGATGAAGCGATTGCCCCCGACCTCGGGGCGGCCGCCTGCGAAATAGGCGCCGTACTCGTCGGCGGCGATGGCGTTCTGGCGCACGCGCACCTTGCCATAGTCCGACAGCACGCCGCGGCGGACGCGAATGATGCGGTTGCGGCTGAGCTCAACGTCGGCCCCGCGGTCGACATAGACGCCGGTGATCCAGTTGCGGATGACGCTGTTGGCGATCAGCAGGCTGCCGGCCCCGCTGCGCTGGTCACGCACCGTGATGGCCGTCGATCCCGGCAGGCCGGGGCCGGGCGAAATGACGCCCACCTGGACCAGCCGGCTCTGGCCAGGCGCCGGGGTGATGTCCAGGCCACGCACGTCGGCGCTGATCTTGGACTGCAGGATGTCCACGGCCGCGCCGTCGGCCACGATGGCCGCGTCATTGGTGCGCGCCTCGACGACGCTGTTGCGCATGATCAGGCTGCCGCCCTGGACGAAGATCGCCGAGGCGTCGCCCTGGTAGCGCACCGACGAGCGGATCAGGGCCACGTCGGCGTCCTGCGCCTCGATACAGGCGCTGCGGCCACCCTGGTTGGCCTCGATGACCAGGTCGCGGATCTCCACGCCCTTCACGCCGGGTGCGATCCGGATGCAGGGGGCTCCGTCGGGCGGGCTCAGCTTGGCGACGCCGGAGCCGACATTGCCGAAGGCGGGCGGCCCCTCCCCGGCGATGATCACCGGATGGTCAATCTCGAGGGTCTCACGGCAGACTCCGCCACGCGAGCGGATGTAGAGCACGCCGTTGTCGGCGAGGTTGTAGATGGCGTCGGCCAACTGCGAGCCGCCGCGGCTGTCGGAGCAGTCGACGGTGATGGAGTCCAGATAGAGCGGTCGACGGCCGCCGCCGGCGCCAGGATAGCCGGAGCCATGGCCGTAGCCGTGGCCGCCATAGCCGCGCCGAGGCTTCCAGGCGCTGGGGCGGTAGGTGTGGCGCAGGGGCGGCGCCAGCAGAATGCCGAAGTTCGGCCGGATCTGCTGATCGATCTTGGCGTCAGGCATGGCCTGGGCCTCGCCGGCCACACCCAGGCACAGGACGCAGGCTGCGGCGGCGCCAAGGCCCGCCAGGCGGCGAAGGGCGTTTGCGATCACCGGTAGGTTCCTTCTGTGGGACGGCGCGGCGTGCGCGCCACCTGGGCCAGGACTTCGCGCAGGCGCTGGGCCGACGGCTTGAAGCCCGCCAGCGCCCCGTCGATCTGGTAGGAGACGGCCGCGGCCTTGTCCTGGTCGGCCACGCCGGAGACCCCGAGCGAGAAGTAGGTCGACATGGCGTACTTGGCCTCGGCGCTGCCTTGCCTGTCAGCCTCCGCGAACCAGTGGAAGGCGCGCGCATAGTCCCGCGCCACACCCACGCCCTCGGCGTACATGACGGCCAGGGCCAGCTGTGACCGGGATGAGCCGTTCACCGCCGCGTACTGGATGGCGCGCACCTTTTCCAGCGAGGTGAACACCCCGGTGGTGGGACGGCCCAGCATGGCCTGGAAGGTCTGGACGTCGCCGGGCGACAGCTGGTTCAGCGACCCGACAGGTTGCGGGATCACCCGCAGATAGGCCAGGGCCGCGCCGATGTGCTGGAAGGGCAGTTCGTCGATGCGCGCCAGGGCCACGCCCTCGGCCTCGCCCAGAGTGGCCGCCTCGTCGGAATGGGGCACGCCGCTGTCCGGCGCCTCGGGCGGATAGAACTCGTAGGGGGGCACCCAGCGCCGCGCCTTGGCCTCGGCGTCCGAGCCCAGGGAGGCGCGTTCGGCCGAGGACCTCTCGAAGTCCTTCAGCATCACATAGCCCGCGACGTCGCCGTCCTGGGCGGCCAGGTAGTTGTACAGATAGACGTCGACGTCATTGCGGGTGAACAGGGTCGCGGCGGCGGGCGGCTTGACCTTGTTCAGGTCGCGGGCGTCCACCGGCGAGGCCTCGGACGGATCGCCGAACGGACCAAAGGCGGCGTCGTGCAGGCGCGCCAGGGTGCGGAAGCCCGCGGCGCCCTGACTGGACAGCACATAGATGACCCGGTCACGCACCTGCTGGCGCTCGTCGGAGCTCATGCGGTCGAGCATGCGGTCGAGGGCCAGATAGGCGCCCCGGCGTTCTGCGGCGCGGCAGTCGTTGAGCTTGTTGCCCGCGCCGCCCCGGCTGCCCTTCTTGGGATCGACGCCGGCGATGATCGGCGCGTAGCCGTCGGGGTTGGACAGCGCCATCTCGTACCAGACGGCGGACTCCACCGGATCGGCCAGGTTCTTCTCCTGGGCGTCGCGGCCGGAATAGCGCCGGGCCAGGTCGATCTGGGCGAAGAAGTCGCCCTGGAATCCCTGACGCCGCAGCGCGCGGATCTCCTGCTCCTGGGCGTTGAACTGCGGCTGCACGCCGATGGCCGCCTGGGGGCGCGGGCAGGCTGGGCCGCCCACGGCGAGGCCGCCGCCTCGGCCGCCGCCGCCGCCAGGACTGTCCTTGGGCTGGCAGCCGCCACTGAGCGGGACGATGGCGGCCAGGACCGCCAAGGTCAGGCCCACACGGGCGACGCGACGCATGCCGAGGGCTGCTTCATGGAAATTGGCCATGCGCTCCCCCTTAAGCGTTAACCATAGTTGAACTGCTCACTAGCGTCTCGCCCCCACCCCCTGTCAAGCTTGGTACGGTGACGTTTCAGACTGTTAAGACTCGCCTGAATGGCGAGTGAACAACGCCGCCTCCGCCAAGCCGTGAGTTCGTCGCGTTTTCGCCTCAGATGGCGCGCCAAGCTGCGCCTTGAGGGACTTATTCGGAGCGCTGAGAACGATGGCCGCTGCACGGAACTTAAGTCGCGTCTCGCTTTGCTTGCTTACGGTTGTGGCATCCGGCGCTTCGCCGGCCGCGCCCATGGCCGCCCCGGCGATTCGAGATGGGACGGCGACCCCCGCCGCCTGTGAGGCTCTCGGCTTCCCCAAGGCCCATGATCGGCGCGACTCCTACAGCCAGCGTGGCCGTATAGGCGGCGGCGCGATGCACGCGCCTTCGATGGCCATGGCGCCGCCCCCTCCGCCCCCTCCTCCGCCCTCGCCCTACCCAGCCGCCAAGGCGGCTCCGATGCAGGAGATGGTGGTCACGGGCAGCCATCGGCCCGGCCCCATGCCTGGCGAGGTCAACACCGAACGCTACCCCCACGCCCAGGCCAACCCGATCAAGCAGACGGCCCAGGAGCCGGTCTCCACCTTCTCGGTGGATGTCGACACCGCCGCCTACGCCAATGTCCGTCGCTTCCTGAATGACGGCCAGAGCCCGCCCCGGGACGCGGTGCGGGTCGAGGAACTGATCAACTATTTCGATTACGGCTACGCAAAGCCCACCGACGCCGAGGTCCCGTTCAAGCCCTTCGTGGCGGTGACCCCCTCCCCCTGGTCATCCGACCGCCAGATCGTTCACATCGGCCTGCAGGGCTACGACATCCCCCGCGCCCAGGAGCCGCCGCTCAACCTGGTCTTCCTGATCGACACATCGGGCTCGATGTCGGCCGAGAACAAGCTGCCGCTCGCCCGCAAGGCCCTGAACCTGCTGGTGGACCAGCTCCGGCCCCAGGACCGCGTCTCCATGGTGGCCTATGCCGGCTCGGCCGGGGCCGTCCTGGCGCCCACCAGCGGGCGCGAGAAGCTGAAGATGCGCTGCGCGCTCGGCGCACTGGAGTCCGGCGGTTCCACAGCCGGCGGCCAGGGCCTGGCGCTCGCCTATGACCTGGCGGTGCAAAACTTCGACGCCAAGGCGGTCAACCGTGTGATCCTGATGACCGACGGCGACTTCAACGTCGGCGTCGCCGACCCCGCCAAGCTCACCGACTTCGTCGCGGCCAAGCGCAGGACCGGCGTCTACCTCTCGGTCTACGGCCTGGGCGAGGGCAACTACAACGACACCCTGATGCAGGCCCTGGCTCAGAACGGCAACGGGACCGCCGGGTACATCGACACCCTGAACGAGGCGCGCAAGAGTTTCCGCGACGACTTCTCCGGCTCGCTGTTCCCCATCGCCGACGACGTGAAGATCCAGGTCGAGTTCAACCCCCGGGCGGTCAGCGAGTACCGGTTGATCGGCTACGAGACCCGGCTGCTCAACCGCGAGGACTTCAACAACGACCGGGTGGACGCGGGCGAAGTCGGTTCCGGGACCTCGGTCACGGCTCTCTATGAGGTGACCCCGGTCGGGGCGCGGCCCTCCAGCGATCCCTTGCGCTACGGCGCCCCGGCGCCTCGCGCGGCGGCGGGTGGGGAGATCGCCTTCCTGAAGGTGCGCTACAAGCTGCCGGGCGGTCAGACCTCCAGCCTGATCGAACGGCCGATCGGCGCAGGCGACACCTATGCCCGCGTCGTGGACGCGCCCGAGGCCACTCGCTGGGCGCTCGCC
>JAZKFM010000328.1:4561-4994 GCA_040386415.1 Pseudomonadota bacterium | reverse complement strand
CGAGAAGGACACCGACGGCGACCTGATGGTGCGCCTGACCAAGGGCGACGACACCGGCTTGGTGCGGCTCGCGCCTGGCCGCGCCGATCCCATCGGCCCGGCCCCCGGCGTCGGCGACCGCCTGCTGGTGCGCTTCGAGACCCTGGAGAACGGCGAGACCGAGGCCCGGCTGATCAAGAAGCTGGGCGCCAGCGTCCACAAGATCCTGGGCGTGATCCGCAAGTCCAACCGCGAGGTGCGGGTCGAGCCGGTGGACCGCAAGTCCAAGGAAAGTCTGATCCTCACCGACCCCAAGGCCCAGGAACTGCGGGACGGCGACCTGGTCCTGGCCCAGGTCGGCACGTCCGAGCAGCCTTATGGGCCGAAGCGCGGCAAGTTGCTGGAGGTGGTGGGCCGCGAGGACCAGCCCCGCGCCGCCTCGCTGATCGCCCTC
>JAZKFM010000328.1:0-4551 GCA_040386415.1 Pseudomonadota bacterium | reverse complement strand
ACCGGCTTCCCGGCGGCCGCGGAGGCCGAGGCCGACGCGGCCCAGCCCCCGACGCTCACCGGCCGCGAGGACCTGCGCCAGGTGCCGCTGATCACCATCGACCCGCCGGACGCCCGCGACCACGACGACGCCGTCTATGCCGAGCCCGATACCGAGGCCGGAAACAAGGGCGGCTGGATCGTCTGGGTCGCCATCGCCGACGTGGCGGCCTATGTGCGCCCCGGCTCGTCCCTGGACGTCACGGCGCGGGAAAAGGCCAACAGCGTCTACTTCCCCGACCGGGTGGAGCCGATGCTGCCCGAGCGGCTGTCGGCGGGGCTGTGCTCCCTGCGCGAGGGCGAGAACCGCGCCTGCCTGGCCGTGCGGATGGTGTTCGACAAGTCGGGCCGCAAGAAGGGCCACAAGTTCGTGCGCGGCCTGATGCGCTCGGCCGCCAAGCTCTCCTACGAGCAGGCCCAGGCGGCCATCGACGGCGAGCCCGACGATGTGACCGGCCCGCTGCTGGCGCCCATCCTGGAGCCCCTGTGGGCCGCCTATCGCTGCATGCTGCAGGGCCGGCTCGCCCGCTCGCCGCTCGCCATCGAGAGCGCCGAGCGCCGTATCCTGATCAATCCCGAAGGCGAGATCACCGCCATCACGCCCCGCGCCGCGCTCGAGGCCCACAAGCTGATCGAGGAGATGATGGTGCAGGCCAATGTCTGCGCCGCCGAGACGCTGGAGGCCAAGAAGACCCCGCTGATCTACCGGATCCACGACACGCCAAGCCAGGAGAAGGTGCAGTCCCTGGCCGAGTTCCTGGCCACCCTGGACATCCCCTGGAACAAGGGCGAGGCGCCGCGCACCGACCGCTTCAACAAGCTGCTGGCCGAGACCCGCGAGGGGCCCAACGCCGACATCATCAACGAGGTGGTGCTGCGCAGCCAGATGCAGGCGATCTACTCCACCGAGAACATCGGCCACTTCGGCCTGAACCTGGCCCGCTACGCCCACTTCACCTCGCCGATCCGCCGCTATGCCGACCTCATCGTGCACCGGGGCCTGATCCGCTCCCTCGGCCTGGGGGACGACGGGCTGAGCGACCAGGACATCAGCCAGATGAAGTCCACCGCCGAGCAGATCACCGTGGCCGAGCGCCGGGCCATGGCCGCCGAGCGCGACGCCACCGACCGCTATGTCGCCGCCTTCCTGGCCGACCGGGTCGGCGCGACCTTCGCGGGCCGGATCACCGGGGTGACGCGGTTCGGTCTGTTCATCCGCCTGGCCGAGACGGGGGCGGACGGCCTAGTGCCGGTCTCCAAGCTGGGGGGCGAGTTCTTCATCCACGACGACCGCAGTCACGCCCTGGTGGGGGAACGCTCCGGCGCCCGCTGGCCGCTGGGGATGACCGTGGAGGTCAAGCTGGTGGAGGCCACCCCGATCACCGGCGGCCTGCTGTTCGAGATGCTGAGCGAGCCCGCGCCCCGCGATCCCAACGCCGCGCGGCCGCGCATCGGGGCCATCCGCCGTGCGCCCGGCTCCTTCGACGCCAAGCGCAAGGGCGGTCCGCCCAAGGGGGTCCGGAAGGGCAAGCGGCGCTAGGCCGCAGCACAAAGTTCAGCGTTAACCCTACGGCGCCGTTCCCTCGCGGAGACTCGGGTCATACAGTTGTTTCATGACCGATGCGAACCAAGCCTCCCGTCCGACCGAGGGCAACCGTGTGCGCCAAGCCGGCGTCAAGGCCGTCAAGCCGCGCGACGCCGCGACCCTGTTCATCATCCGGCGCGATGGCCCCAAGCCGCGCGTGCTGATGGGCAAGCGCCACGGCGGCCACGACTTCATGGCCAACCTCTGGGTCTTCCCGGGGGGGCGGGTCGACAAGACCGACTTCAAGGGCCCCTTCGCCACCGACCTGCGTCCGGAGGTGGCCGCCAAGTTCCAGACCTATGTGTCGCCGGGCAAGGCCCGCGCGCTCGGCCTGGCGGCGATCCGCGAGACCTTCGAGGAGGCCGGCCTGCTGCTGGCCAAGCCCGTGGAGCCCAGGCCCGCCATTGGCCCCTGGCGCGAGTTCATGGCCCACGGCGCCGCACCCGACCTGGAGGCGCTCAGCCTGGTCTATCGCGCGGTGACCCCGCCGATGCTGGCCAAGCGGTTCGACACCTGGTTCCTGATGGCCGACGCCGAGCGCCTGGTGAGCCTGGAGCGTCAGCCCGACTGCGGGGAACTGGAGGAGATCGCCTGGTTCGACTTCCAGGAGGCCCTCGATCTGAAACTGCCCATGGTCACCCGCTCGGTGATCACCGAGGTGATGGCCCAGCTGGATGAGCCGGGGCGGCCGATCCCCTACATGCGCTTCCGGTCCGGACCGACAAAGCCAAGGATTCTCTAGGGGCCGATTGACTTTGGGTTCGGGATTCGTATTGTCCGCGGCTCTTTAGAACCCAGCCGTTGCGACTGCGCAGCCGGCCGCGCGAGGACCGACCATGGCGAAGCCCGCCTCAATTAAGATCCGCCTGAACTCCTCGGCCGACACCGGCTTCTTCTACGTGACGAAGAAGAACGCGCGGACCAAGACCGACAAGCTGGTCATGAAGAAGTACGATCCCGTCGTGCGCAAGCATGTCGAGTTCAAGGAAGGCAAGATCAAGTAGGTCTGCCGACCCACACGAGATTCAAGACGCCCGGTCTCGCGACCGGGCGTTTTTCGTTTTCCCTCCCTCTCCTTCATGGGGAGGGGCAGACCGCGCCAGCGGTCGGGGGTAGGGAATAACGAGGGTCTGGGGTTCGGCAGGTCTCCCCACCCGTCCGGCGCTGCGC
Organism: Pseudomonadota bacterium; assembly: GCA_040386415.1. Lineage (GTDB taxonomy): Bacteria > Pseudomonadota > Alphaproteobacteria > Caulobacterales > Caulobacteraceae > Phenylobacterium. Next base: position 1,758 of record JAZKFM010000328.1, on the reverse strand, counting down.
GCCGTCCACCCTCCCCATGAAGGGGAGGGAGAAACTCTAGGCCGCGCGGGCGATGACCTTGTTGCGGCCTGAGGCCTTGGCCTCGTAGACGGCCTCGTCGGCGCGCTTGAGGAGGGCTTCGGGGCGGTCCTCGGCCCCCAGCGTCGCGGCCACGCCGATGGAGATGGTGACGGTCAGCAGCTCCGAGCCGTTCATCACCCGGAAGGGCGAGCCGGCGACGTGCAGTCGGATACGTTCGGCGATCCGCTCGGCGTCCTCGATCTTGGTGTCGGGCATAACCACCACGAACTCCTCCCCGCCGTAGCGGCACGGCAGGTCGATGGCCCGCACGTTCGACGCCAGGCGCACCGCGAACTCGCGCAGCACCTCGTCGCCGACGTCGTGGCCGTAGCCGTCGTTGATCTTCTTGAAGTGGTCGATGTCAATCAGCAGGCAGGCGACCGGATCGCCCCCCAGGGTGGCGCGCTTCACCAGGGCCTCCAGCTGCCCCACCATGTAGCGGCGGTTGTGCAGGCCGGTGAGTTGGTCGGTGACGGCCAGTTCCAGGGAGTGGTCGAGGTTGTCGCGCAGATAGTCGGTGTAGCGCTTGCGCCGGATCTGGGTCTTGGCCCGCGCCGACAGCTCCTGCGGGTCGATCGGCTTGGCCAGGATGTCGTTGACCCCGATCTCCAAGGCCTTCACCAGGCGCTGGCGCTCGTCGAAATCGACGATGGCCAGGACCGGCAGGTGGCGGGTGGCCTCGTCGGAGCGGAGCTGGGCGGTGAAGCGCAGGCCGTCGAAAGATCGCGCGGCCGCATTGACGATCACCAGGTCCACCGGACCCTTGGCGGTCATCAGGGCCTTCTCCGGATCGCTCTCGATAATCGGACGGTGCTCGATGGCCAGCTCGCTGGCGACGCGCTGGGCCTGGCGTTCGTGGTCGTCGACGATCAGCACCCGGCCGCCGGAGCCGCCGAGGCGCGAGGCCGCGCCCGCGATCACGCCCATGCGGCGGCCCGAGGCCTCGCGGTCGCGCAGTTCGTCGATCACCATCTTCAGGCGGGTCAGGCTGCGCACCCGGGCGAACAGCATGACGTCGTCGATGGGCTTGGTGAGGAATTCGTCGGCCCCGGCCTCAAGGCCGGCGATGCGGTCGGCGCGGCCGTCCAGGGCGGTCACCAGCACCACCGGCACGTGGCGGGTCTCGGGATCGTCCTTCAGCCGGCGGCAGACCTGGAAGCCGTCCATGCCGGGCATCATGACGTCCAGCAGGACGATGTCGGGCTTTTCCTTGGCGGCGATGGCCAGCGCGGTCGGGCCGTCATAGGCGATGAGCACTTCGTAGTACTCAGCCGACAGCTTGGCTTCGAGGAGCCGGACGTTGGCTTCGATATCGTCGACGACAAGGATGCGCGCGGTCATGGCGGCTAACTCAGCAGACGGCGGATGGTGTCGAGGAAGTGTGACACCGAAATGGGTTTGGAGATGTAGGCCTCGCAGCCGCCCTCGCGGATACGCTCCTCATCGCCCTTCATGGCGAAGGCGGTGACGGCGACCACGGGGATGTGGGCCAGCTCATCATCTTCCTTCAGCCACTTGGTGACCTCCAGGCCCGAGATTTCGGGGAGCTGGATATCCATCAGGATCAGATCCGGGCGGTGTTCGCGGGCGAGCGCCAGCGCCTGCAATCCCTCACGGGTCTGCAGCGTTTCGTAGCCTTGGGCATCGAGCAGATCATGAAAGAGCTTCATGTTCAGCTCGTTATCCTCGACGATGAGG
>JAZKFM010000327.1:0-4194 GCA_040386415.1 Pseudomonadota bacterium | reverse complement strand
GCGCGATCATCCTGACCGGCGGGGCGTCCCGTCGGATGGGGACGGACAAGGCCGCGCAGCTGTGGGACGGCCGCCGCGCCGTCGATCTGGTGGCCGAGTTGGCGCGTTCGGTGGGGGCGACGGTGGTGGTGTCGGCGGGCGACGGCGAGTTCGGCCTGCCCCGGGCGCCCGATCCGGCGCCGCTGAGCGGGCCGGTGGCCGGGGTGCTGGTGGGGATCGCCCTGCTGCGGGGCCAGGTTGAGCGGGTGCTGGTGCTGGCGGTGGACGCACCAACGATCAAGCCTGGGGACTTGGCGCCCCTGCTGGCGGCGGGCGGCGTGGGAGCTGCGTTCGACGATCAGCCCTTGCCGATGGTGCTCGATATCGCGGAGGTTCCGCAGGACGTGCAGGATGACTGGCCGTTGCGGCGCTTCGTGGCGCGGGCGGGGCTGGTCCAGATTCCGCTGGACCTGGAGCTGCTGCCCAGGCTGCGGGGCGCCAACACCCCGGAAGAGCGTGATCGCTTGGCGCGAGCGCCAGATGGGCTTGAGGCGCCCAAATGAGTTGCGATGTTTGCCAGAAAAACAGGCGTCTCGGCTGCGCCTTGGGCGATTTGCGCGCCATGGGTGGCGTCTCGGCCGGGCTTGGCGGTTAGCAGAGCCCCATGCGCGTCCTTGTCATCGATCCTGACCCCGCCCGGGCGGCGCTGGTGGCCGAGGGGCTGGACGGCGTCGATCCGCTGGAGGTGCGCCAGAGCGCCCGGTTCGACGCCGCCGAGGTGGCGAGCTTTTCCCCCGACATCATCGTAGTGGCCTGCGACAGCGCCGACCGCGACACGCTCGAGAGCCTGCGCGAGGCCGGTGAGACCAATCCGCGCCCAGTGGTGATGTTCGCCGACCGCTCCGAGCCCGGCCTCGCCGAACAGGCGATCCGCGCCGGGGTGGCGGCCTATATCGTCGACGGCCTGGCGCCGGCCCGGGTGCGGCCGATCCTGGAAGTGGCCATGACCCGGTTCTCGCTCATGCAGCAGCTGCGCGGGGATCTGGCCAAGGCCAAGGCCAACCTGGAGTCCCGCAAGGTGGTGGACCGCGCCAAGGGCCTCTTGATGAAGGAGCGCGGCCTCGACGAGGACGCCGCCTACAAGCTGCTGCGCAAACTGGCCATGGACACCGGCCGGCCGCTTGGCGCGGTGGCCACCGATCTGCTGGCCTTCGCGGGCGTGCTGAAGGGGGACGCATCGTGAGCAGCCTGACCCTGGGGTTCATCCCCCTGACCGACTGCGCCCCTCTCGTGGCGGCGGAGGCCAAGGGCTTCTTCGCCGGCGAGGGCCTGGACGTGACCCTGAGCCGCGAGGCCTCCTGGGCCACCATCCGCGACAAGGTCACGGTGGGCGCCCTGGACGCCGCCCACATGCTGGCCCCCATGGCCCTGGCCGCCACGGCCGGCGCCGGGGGTCCCGTCGCGCCGATGATCGCGCCCCTGGCCCTGGCGGTGAACGGCGCGGGCGTGACGTTGTCCAACCGGCTGAGCCAGGCCCTGCCGGCCGGGGCCGAGAGCCTGCAGGAGATCGCTGCGGGCCTGGCGGCCTTCATCGGCCAGCGCCGGGCGGCCGGCGAGCCGCCGCTGACCTTCGCGGTGGTCTTCACCTATTCGATGCACAACTACGCCCTGCGCTACTGGCTGGCGGAGGCCGGCGTCGATCTCGACCGCGACGTGCGGCTGGTGGTGACGCCGCCGCCCCGCATGGTGGAGCAGCTGCGCACCGGCCAGGTCGACGGGGTGTGCGTCGGCGCGCCCTGGAACACGGTGGCGACCCGCGGCGGCCTGGGCCGGGTGGCGCTGCGCACCTCGCAGTTCTGGCCAGGGGGCCCCGACAAGGTGCTGGGCGCGCGGGCGGAGTTCGCTGACGACCAGCGTGTTGCGCCCCTGCTGCGGGCCCTGGTCCGGGCCCAGGCCTGGTGCGACGGCGCGGAAAACAGGGACGAGCTGGCGGCGCTGCTGGCCCAGCCGGAATATGTGGGTGCGGCGGCCGAGGCGATCCGCCCGGCGCTCGGCGAGGAATTGATCTTCCACCGAGAGGGGGCAGGGGTTCCGCGGCTGGAGCACGCCCGCTGGTTCCTGGCCCAGATGCGGCGGTGGAATCAGATCGGGGCGGATGTGGACGCGCAGGCCCTGATCGCCTCGGTCTATAGGCCCGACTTCGCGCTGGAAGCTCTGGAGACCACGGGACTCGGGGTCGGCCCGCTACCCACGCCCGGCCCGCTCTTTGACGGCAAGACCTTCAACGCCGGCTAGGCGCCTCATTTTTGACCGCCACCGATTTTGCGGCGCCTTCGAAATAGGCGTCGCCGTCCAACTGCCCTGGGATCGACGCGCCACGGCTGACAGGCGCGATGTTGCAGTGCGTCATGAGGGCAGGCCCACGGACAACGACGTTCGCGGCTGATCGAGACGACCGCTCGGATGCGGTCACCCCAACGGCGATGCCGCCGCTCTCGTTCATCCGAGGTTTCAGTCCCATGTTGAGCCGCTCCTTCCTCAAGTCGGGCCACACGCCCACCCTGTTCGCCGCATTCCTCTATTTCGACTTCAGCTTCATGGTCTGGGTCCTGCTGGGCCCGCTGGGCGTGGCCATCGCCAAGGACTTCAATCTCGATCCCGCCCAGAAGGGCCTGATGGTGGCGATCCCGGTGCTGGCGGGCGCCCTGCTGCGGCTGGTGGCGGGCGTCATGGTCGACCGCATCGGTCCCAAGCGCACCGGTCTGATCGGCCAGAGCATCGTGATCACCGGCCTCGCCGCCGCCTGGCTGCTGGGGGTGCACAACTATCAGCAGGTGCTGGTGCTGGGCGTCCTGCTGGGCGTGGCCGGCGCCTCCTTCGCCGTGGCGCTGCCGCTCGCCAGCCGCTGGTATCCGCAGGAGCACCAGGGCCTGGCGCTTGGCATCGCCGGCGCCGGCAACTCGGGCACCGCGCTCGCGGCCCTGTTCGCGCCGATGCTGGCCAAGATCTTCGGCTGGAACAACGTCATCGGCCTGGCCATCATCCCGCTCGCCATCGCCTTCGTGGTCTATCTGCTGATGGCCAAGGACGCGCCCGAGCAGCCTGAGCCCAAGAAGCTCTCGGAGTATCTCGACGTCCTGAAGGTGGCCGACGCCTGGTGGCTGATGCTGCTCTACAGCGTCACCTTCGGCGGCTTCGTGGGCCTGTCCTCGTCGCTCACCATCTATTTCAACTCGGAATACGGCATCGATCCGGTGAAGGCCGGCTTCTTCACCGCCGCCTGCGTCTTCGCGGGCTCCTTCATCCGGCCGGTGGGCGGAGCCCTGGCCGACCGCTTCGGCGGGGTGCGGACCCTGATCGTGGTGCTGGGTTTCGCGGCCATCGCCCTGGCCACCGCCAGCTTCCAGATGCCCAATGTCTGGATGGCCTTTGCGGTCCTGATGCTCTGCATGTCGGCTCTGGGCGCCGGCAACGGGGCGGTCTTCCAGCTGGCGCCCCAGCGGTTCCGCAAGGAGATCGGGGTGATGACCGGCCTGATCGGCATGACCGGCGGGATCGGCGGCTTCTACCTGGCCTCCACCCTCGGCCTCGCCAAGAAGATGGCCGGGACCTACCAGTTCGGTTTCCTCGGCTTCGCGGCCCTGGCGGTCTTCGCCCTGGTGGCGCTGGCCGGCCTGAAGAACCACTGGCGCGCGGTCTGGCCGACCCTGGCGCCCGCCGACTCCGCTCCGGTCCGGGTGTGAGGGCGATGACCATGCAAGCCAGGCAGAAGCTCGTCGTCATCGGCAACGGCATGGCCGGGTGCCGGGTGGTGGAGGACATCCTCAAGCGCGATCCCGATCGCTACGAGATCACCATCTTCGGCGCCGAGCCGCGGGTGAACTACAACCGCATCATGCTCTCGCCGGTGCTGGCCGGCGAGAAGGCCTTCGACGACATCGTCATCAATGACGAGGCCTGGTATCGCGACAACGCCATCACCCTGCACGCCGGTCGCGCGGTCACCGGCATCGACCGGGGGACCAGGACGGTGACGGCGCAGGGCGGCCTGGCGGTTCCCTACGACCGGCTGATCCTGGCCAGCGGTTCGGACCCTGTCCGCCTGCCGCTGCCGGGCGCTGACCTTAAGGGCGTGGTCACCTTCCGCGACCTGGACGACGTGGAGCAGATGGTCGCCGCCGCCGACGCTGGTGGCGCGGCCGTGGTGATCGGCGG
>JAZKFM010000326.1:0-16758 GCA_040386415.1 Pseudomonadota bacterium | reverse complement strand
CCCTCCACCTTGCCGCCCAGCTCGGCGCACATGGTCATCTCGCCGTAGCAGATGCCCAGGACCGGGACGCCCAGCTCGAAGACGCGCTTGGTGACGGCGGGGCTCTCCGCTTCATGCACGCTGGCCGGGCCGCCCGACAGGATCACCGCCTTGGGGGCGAAGTCGGCCAGCATGGCCTCGACCTTGTCGTAGGGGTGGATCTCGCAGAAGACCCCGCTCTCGCGCAGGCGCCTGGCGATCAGCTGGGTCACCTGGCTGCCGAAATCGACGATCAGGACGCGTTCGTGGGTGGGGATCATGGGGCTTTGTCGGCGAGAGGTTGGGTTCGCTCCAGCACCGCGACGAAGAAGCCGTCGGTGGCGGCGGTGGCGGGGGTAAGGCGGAGATAGCCTTCCGGGGTCATGCGGGCTGTGAGGTGTTCGTCGGACGTCGCGGGTTTCACAGAGAAACCTTCGGTGCGGGCCAGGAAGGCCGCGACCCGGTCCTCGTCCTCCTCGGGCAGGACCGAGCAGGTGACGTAGATCATCCGGCCGCCGGGCTTCACGAAGGTGGCGCCCATGTCCAGCACGGCGTCCTGGTCGGACTTACGGCGGGCGAAGGTCTCCTCGCTGAGCCGCCACTTGGTGTCGGGATGGCGGCGCCAGGCGCCGGAGCCGGAACAGGGGGCGTCGATGAAGACCACGTCCATCTTGGCGGCGAGGCCTCGTAGCGGGTCGGCCTCCACCGGCGAGCGGATCTGCAGGTTGCGGACGCCGGCGCGGTCGGCGCGGCGGATGGTGTCGGCCAGGCGTCGCGCCTCGCTGTCATAGGCGTAGATCTGGCCGGTGTTGCCCATGGCGGCGGCCAGCGCGAGGGTCTTGCCCCCGCCCCCGGCGCAGAGGTCCAGGACTTGGGCGCCCTTGACGTCACCCGCGCAGGCCGCGGCGATCTGGGAGCCGAGGTCCTGCACCTCGAACCAGCCTTTGGAGAAGGCCGGAATGGTTTCGACGGCGCCGGCCCGGTCGGTGGCGGCGGGCGCCGGGATGCGCAGGGCGTTGGGCAGTTCCGGCACGGCGGCGGCGTTCAGCGGCTGGGTGGCCTTGAGCGCGCGGGCGGGGTCGGTCTTCAACGTATTGACCCGCAGGTCGATGGGCGCGCGCTCCGAGAGCGCCTCCCCCTCCCCGGCCGCGGCGTCGCCGAAGGCGCGGGCGAAGCTCGCCTCCAGCCACTGCGGATAGTCACCGCGCACCGACGGCGGCGCATCGGCCAGGTCGCGGGGGGTTTCCAGGGCGGCGACCTCAGCGTCGGTCAGGGCGCCGTGGCCGTGGGGTTCCTCAGTGACGGCCGCGGCGATGCGGTCGACCGGCCAGTCCCACTCGTACTTCAGGACGCCCAGGATGGCGGCGCGGACGCTGTCGTCGCCCATCTTCCAGGCGATGGACCGGCGACGGCGCAGGGCGTCCAGCACCAGGCCCGAGACCCAGGCGCGGTCCTTCGATCCGGCGTAACGCGCGTCATTGCCCCAGGACTTGAGGGCCAGGCGCACCGGCCGATGGCGTTCCTCGACGTCGGTGAGAACCTCAATGGTCGCCGACAGGCGTCCTCCGTCACGCAAGGGCTTGGCCCGCCGTCACAGGAAGATGGCGGCGACGACCGCCAGGGTGCCGCAGAAGCCGATCATCCAGACCAGGCTGCGCAGGAAGGGGATGGCGATCAGGTAGAGGATCGGGTGCAGGGCGCGGGCGGCGACATAGGCCACCGAGCCCCACAGCGTCAGGTCCCCCAGCTTGGCGGCCAGGTAGGCCATGATCACCGCCGCGGCGTGCAGCGGGAAGGTCTCCAGGAAGTTGGCGTAGGAGCGCTCCAGGCGGCCCGCCGCCCCGGTGAGCGTGATCGGCTGGTCGCGGGGGCCGCGGCCGTAGGTCAGGCCCTGCTGGCCCCGGGCGGCCACGGTCGCCCAGAGGAACTGGACGAGCCCCACCACCACCGCGGCGGCCAGGAGCTGCAACTCGAGGGCGGGGGCCGTCATCATACCGGGCTCGTATAATTGGGGGCCTCACGGGTCATCATGACGTCGTGGACGTGGCTCTCGCGCAGGCCGGCGCCGGTGATCCGGATGAACCGGGCCTTGTCGCGGAAGGCCTGCAGGTCGGCGGCGCCGGTATAGCCCATGGCGGCCCGGAGACCGCCCACCATCTGGTGCAGGATGGCGGCGATGGGACCCTTGTAGGCGACCTGACCCTCGATGCCCTCGGGCACCAGCTTCAGCGCCGAGACCTCCTTCTGGAAGTAGCGGTCAGCTGAGCCGTTGGCCGTCGACATGGCGCCCAGGGACCCCATGCCGCGATAGGCCTTGTAGGAGCGGCCCTGGTAGAGGAACACCTCGCCCGGCGCCTCGTCGGTGCCCGCGAAGGCCGAGCCCATCATGGCCACCTGGGCGCCCATGGCGAGCGCCTTGGCCAGGTCGCCGGAGTACTTGATGCCGCCGTCGGCGATGATCGGCACGTCGGTTCCGGCCGCGGCGCGGACCGCATCGGCGATGGCGGTCAGCTGGGGCACGCCCACGCCGGCCACGATGCGGGTGGTGCAGATGGAGCCCGGGCCGATGCCGACCTTCACCGCGTCGGCGCCGGCGTCGATCAGGGCGCGCGCGCCTTCGTAGGTGGCGACGTTGCCGGCGACGATCTGAACGCGGTTGGTCTCGCGCTTCAGGCGGACGACGGCGGCGGCGACATCGGCGTTATGGCCGTGGGCGGTGTCGATCACCACCACGTCCACGCCGGCGTCCACCAGGGCCATGGAGCGCTCATAGCCCCCGTCGCCGACGGTGGAGGCCGCGCCCACGAGCAGGCGGCCCTGGGCGTCCTTGGCGGCGATGGGGTGGGCCTGGGCCTTTTCCATGTCCTTGACGGTGATCAGGCCGACGGCGCGGTAGGCGTCGTCGACGACGATCAGGCGCTCGATCTTGTGCTGGCGCAGGAGGGCGCGGGCCTCGTCCTGGGTGCAGCCCTCGCGCACCGTGATCAGGTTGTCCTTGGTCATCAGCGCCTTGGCCGGGACCTCGCTGGAGCCCTCGAACCGCATGTCGCGGTTGGTGAGGATGCCCACCAGCTTGCCGGTGCCGGGCTCGACCACCGGGAAGCCGGAGATCTTACGCCGGGTCTTGATGGCCAGGACCTCGCTGAGCGGGGTGTCGGGGTTGATGGTCAGCGGGTTGATGACCATGCCGCTTTCGTAGCGCTTCACCTCGCGGACCTGCTCGGCCTGCTCGTCCGGCGTCATGTTCCGGTGCAGTACGCCGAGACCGCCGGCCTGGGCCATGGCGATGGCCAGGCGGCTCTCGGTGACGGTGTCCATGGCCGAGGACACAAGCGGTATGTTCAGACGGATTTCGCGCGTGAACCGGGTGGCGGTGTCCACCTGGCCGGGCATCACATCGGATGCGCCGGGTTCGAGCAAAACGTCGTCGAAGGTGAGCCCTTCGCGAATCTCCATTGGAGTCTCCATTTTGCGAGCCGCGTATAAGGCGTCGGTATGGGGTCGGGCAAGCGCAGCGTCCAGCAGGGTCATGTCGGGAGCTCCTTGTTGAGGCCGAAGGTCATGGCGAACATGACCAGGCAGAGGGCGGCCCCGGCTGTCAGGGCCAGGGTCGGCGAGCGGTCGATGGCCAGGCCGTAGAGGGCCGGACCGCCGATCTGGGCGATCTGGGCCGGGCGGCCGAGGACCGCCGAGCGGTAGGCGTATCCTTCAGGCCCCCAGATGCTGAGCGGCAGGACTCCCTTGGACACGGTCAGCATGCCGTTGCCGGCGCCTTGGCCGAGCGCCATGGCCGGGGCGGCGACCTTGCCGAAGGTGAGCAGGGCCGCGGCGCCCAGGGGGTGCATGAGGGTGGCCGCGCGGGTGGCCAGCAGCGGCGGAAAGCGGCGCAGGACGGCGAACTCCAGGGCCCGGATGGAGACGGCGGCGAGGCCCACCAGGGCGGCGGTGGACATGGCGGCCGTCACGGAGAGACCAAAGGCCACCAGGAGCCGCGGAAGATGGGTGCTCATGCAGGTGGAGATGAACCAGGCCCCTGCGAATAGAACCGATAGCTGGATCATCTTGCGGTCCCAGACCACCGGCGCGGGGGGACCGACATTGGCCGACATGTGGCCGCCGAGGTCTCGTGGAATGACCAGGGCGGCGAGCGGCAGGCAGACCCCGAGGTGCAGGGCGGCCCAGGCGAAACAGGCGCCCTGCCAGCCGAACTGCTGGCCCAGCCAGTGGGTGGCGGGGAAGCCTAGGCTGGAGCCCAGGCCGCCGATCAGGGCCACCCCGGTGATCGAGCGCCGGGCCTGGTCGCCATAGAGGCTGACCAGGATGGCGAAGGGCGTCCCGTAGAGGCCGAGCGCCATGGCCAGGCCCAGGACGCTCATGCCGAGGGTCAGGAGGATGGGCCCCTGGGCCAGGCCGATGAGGCCAAGGCCGGCGGCGAACACCAGGTTGGAGATCAGCAGCGGGGCCTTGCCGCCGTGGCGGTCGATCCAGCGGCCGGCGGACGGCGCGGCCGCTGCGCTGGCGGCCAAGGCCACCGACATCAGGCTGAAGACGAAGGTGGGGGCGATGCGAAGGTCGGCGGCGATGGCGTCGCCCAGCACACCGATCAGATAGAAGCTGGAGGCGAAGGCGATGGTCTGCCCCAGCCCCAGGGCCAGCATGATCACGGTCTGGGACGGGTGAGTGTTTGACGCCATCCCCAGCTAGTGCGCCGATTGCTCGATGACGGAAACCGACATATTGGGAAGGTAATGTTCGAAAATCTCACATCTGCCCCCTGCCCTCCCTGAACGCCCTGCGCGCCTTTGAGGCCATGGCGCGCACCGGGCGCGCGACCCTGGCGGCGGAGGAACTGCACGTCACCCATTCGGCGGTCAGCCGGCAGGTGAAGGCCCTGGAGCTGAGCCTGGGGGTGCGGCTGTTCACCGGGCCCAAGCACCGGCTGGAGCTGACCCCGGTGGGCGCGGCCCTGCTGCCGGCCCTGACCGGCGCCTTCGACCAGATCGCCGGCGCCGTGCGCCAGGCGCGCGGCGGGGGCGAGGACCTGCACATCGCCGTCAACGCCAGCATCTCGGTGAAGTGGCTGATCCCCCGCCTGTCGCGGTTCACCCAGGCCCATCCGGGTGTGCGCCTGCACCTGACCGAGCTGGCGCCGACGCCGTGGTGCGGCTGGTTCCGACGAGCCGCCTCTCCGATCCCCTGGCGACGGCCTTCATGCCCAGCCACCTGGGCGCGGTGATGTCGCCGGGCCTGGCCGAGCGTTTCCCTGACGCCCTGCGCGCGCCGCGCCTTGTGGCCCAGACCCATCCGCAGGGCTGGGCCATCTGGGCGGCCCTGGCGGGGCTGGAACTGCCCCCTGCCCCCGAACAGCCCTTCGCCCACCTGCACTTCGCCCTCGACGCCGCCATCGCCGGGCTGGGGGTGGCGGTCATGCCCTGGCCCCTGGTGGCCGACTATGTGCGCAGCGGCCGGCTGGTCGCCCCCTTCGGCTTCATCCCGGCCCAGAGCGGCTTCGCCCTGCTGGCCGCGCCAGGCGTCAGCAGCCGGGCGCTGGATCAGTTCCGGGGGTGGCTGATCGCTGAGGGCGGCAGGACGCAGGCGCCCCCCGCCTAGGGGCGCGACGAGCCTGTCGGGCTGGGCTCGGCGGCGCATTGGCCCTGGCGCCCGCAGTCGGCGGGTTGGGCGCGGAGCCGCTTCAGTCCCCATGCGGCGACGAGGCCGGCCAGGATCGCGGCGGGAAGTCCGAAGCAGAGAATCTGGTCGAGGGTGAACCCGAACAGCAGGGCGCCGCCCGCAGCGGCCGTTCCCAGACCGGCCCCGGCCAGGAGGGGGAGTAGCAAGGGAACGCAGCAGGCGGCGCAAGCCACGCCAATCGCCAGCACTCCGGTTCGCATCTTCATCTCGATCTCCTTCGATTGATCCGTTGGAGCTGTGCTACTTCCTCAAGCTACTTGAGGAGCAAGGGGGCTTTCGATGCCGCTGACCATCGGAGAAGCGGCCGGCAAGTCCGGCTGCTCGGCGCCGACCATCCGCTATTACGAGGAGATCGGTCTGCTGCGCGCGGTCGACCGGACCCTTGGCGGCCGGCGCGCCTATAGCTGGCCGCAGGTGTATCGCCTGACCTTCATCCGCCGGGCGCGCGACCTCGGCCTCTCCGTCGAGCAGGTGCGGACCCTGCTGCGCATCTCCGACGGGGATCAGGCAGACTGCGGCGACGCCCAGGACCTGCTCGCCACCTATGTCGAGGAAGTCCGGCGCCGCAGGGCCGAGCTGGAGTCGCTCGAGAACACGCTCACGGCGATGGCCCAGCGCTGCGGCGACACATGCGCCAACGTGCCCGGGGCGGCCTGCACGGTGATGGAAGACGTGCTCAACGCCCGGGTCGAGGCGATCCCCGGGTGAGCTGGCTTCTCTATGGGCTGGCCGCCGTCGCGGAGATCGCCGGCTGCTACGCCTTCTGGGCGTGGCTCAAACTCGACGGTTCTCCGCTCTGGGTGATCCCGGGCCTCGGCGCGCTGGCCCTGTTCGCGTTCCTGCTGACCCGGGTCGATACCGAGTTCGCGGGCCGCGCCTACGCCGCCTATGGGGGCGTGTACATCGTGGCCGCGATAGCCTGGCTGTGGCTGGTGGAGCATCGGACCCCGGACCGCTGGGACGTGACCGGCGCCCTGATCTGCCTGGTGGGCGCAGGGGTCATCCTGCTGGGGCCTAGAAGCGCCTAGCCGAACCGCGGCGGCGGCATGGCCGCGAACGGGATGGGTTCTGCCCCATCGGTGCGCCTGCTCAGCGTCTTTCCCCACCAGCCCACATCGCGCCAGGCGCCGTGCTTGAAGCCGACCTCGGGATAGAGGGCCACCTGGCGGAAGCCCATCGCCTCATGCAGGCCGACACTGTTGGCGTTGGGCAGGGCGATTCCGCCGTAGGCCATGTGCAGGCCCTGGGCCTCGAGCAGCGCGAGCAGTTCGCCATAGAGGCGCCGCCCGATCCCCTTCCCGTGGACCTCGGGCCGGGCATAGACCGTGACGTCGCAAGACCAACGGTAGGCCTCCCGCGCGCGGTGGGGCGAGCCGTAGGCGTAGGCGACGACCTCGCCCGCCTGCTCCTGCACCAGGAAGGGATAGGTCGGCAGGATCTGCGCCATGCGGTCCGCCATCTCGGCGGGGGTCGGGGGGATTTCCTCGAAGGAGATGACCGTGTCGCGGACATAGGGGGCGTAGATGTCGGCGATCGCCTTCGCGTCTTCGACCCGCGCTACTCTCAAGCCACCCATTGATCCCTCCCGCTGGAACGCGTAGACGGTCGTCTCAGATAGTGGACAGCGAGTCAATATAGTGGATATCGAGGCGCAGCTTGCTCAGCGGATCGCCGACCTGCGGTCGAGGCGGGGTTGGACCCTGGCCGAGTTCGCCGGGCGCTCCGGCGTCTCCAAATCCATGCTGAGCAAGGTGGAGCGCCAAGAGGCCAGCCCCACCGCGACCATCCTCCTGCGCCTGGCGGGCGCGCTGGGCCTGACCTTGGCGGAACTCATGGCCGAACAGGGCGCCTCGGCCAGGTTTCTTCAGAAGGACGCTCAGCCGGGTTGGACCGACCCCACGACCGGCTACCGCCGCCGGCAGGTCTATCTCAGCCCGGCCATGCCGCTTGAGCTTGTCGAGGTGCACATGCCTCCGGGCAAGCAGGTGGCGGTCCCCGCCTCCTCCTACGACCTCATCCGTCAGGTGGTCTGGGTTCTGGAAGGCTGCCTGGTGGTCGTAGAAGGCGACCACACCACAGAGCTGAGCGCCGGCGACCGGCTGGAGTTCGGCCCGCCAGCCGATGTCCTGTATCGCAACGACGGCGAGGCCGTGGCCCGCTATCTGGTCGCCGTCGTGCGGGGCTAGCCTTACCGGAGGTGGGGCGCCACGGCGAAGAGGCGCGCCAGCCGCGCCCCTTTTCAAAGGCATGGGCGGCTGCGTTGCAAAGGGGCGGGACTGCACTACCATTCCACGCTGGTGCGATGCGGGAAGGGCGTGGCGGTCCGTTGGGTAGTGTCAGCAACTGGGAACTGGCGGACGGCGAGCTGGCCCGCAGGATCGAGGCGCTGAACCTGGTCGGGCTGAGGAGCTTGCTGGTCGCCCTCGTCGTCTCGTCCCTGGGGCGCAAGCCCGACGGCGACACCCTGCCCCCCATGCCCGACGAGGGGGCGCTGTGCGCCCTGCACCGCGCCGCGACGGTGTTCCTGCTGGAGCGGCCGGGCGCCTATCGCCAGTCGAATGTGAAGCTGCCGCAGGCGGGAGGCGGCTTTCTCCGGCCACCGCCCTGGAACGCGGTCCCGGGGCTGATGGCGGCGTTCTTCGTCGAGCTGGAGCGGATCTGGACCGAGGGCGACGCCCTGGATGTCGCGGCCTACGCCCTGTGGCGCATCACCTGGATCCACCCCTTCCGAGACGGCAACGGGCGCACGGCCTTCGCCTTCGCCTATGGCTGCCTGTGCCTGAAGCTCGGCGCCCTTCTGCCCCAGACTGCGACCGTGCTGGACCAGATGCTGGCCGACCCGGCGCAGTGCAACGGGCCGCTGGGGGCGGCGGACACATCGGTCCGGGGCGATGCTGACCGGGCGCCGGATCTTACGTCACTGAAGCGCTTCTACGACGAGTTGCTGTTGCGACAGATCCAGGCCGCCGAGGAGCTGGCGGCGACGCCCTGACGCCGCCAGGGGTCACTCGGGAAGCTCGCTAGCCGCCCTGCGTCACCCCCGCGTCGGGCGGACCGGCGAGCCCTTGGCCGCCTTGCGGACCACAGCCCGGGGCGTGGTTATACAGGCGAAGGCGCCCTTGCGTAGGATGACGCTACCGGTGCTGAACCTGCAGTTGGTCAGCACGCGCTGCGCGGCCGGACCGAGGGGGGGGACTTTCAGGCCCCGAACCGGCGCCGCCTTGGCCGGGCGCCAGCAGCCCAGCGCGCGCGCCTTGACACTGAACATGATCGCGCCGCCACGGGTCAGGCACCCGGCGCTTGGGGCCCCGGGCCCATACACCCTAGTCCTAAGCCCGTGGGCGTACGGAGGGCCCCAATGGTTCGGGATGTTGTCCACAGCGACTTCGTTTTGGAAGTCGTACCACTGCTCCAGGACAGTTGGGTCCGACGGCAGGTAATCGAAGTGGAAGGCGCCAAACTCACCTTCATCGCCGGAGCAATTCATCCCGGTGTATTCGTTGCACTCCCCGTCGTCCTCGCCCTGGGTGCTTTGGGCCAGGCGGAAGCTCCCGGCGTTCCGGGCGTCGGCCTCGAGGGACGACGAGGCCGGGCTCGCCGCGGCTGAAAAGGCGTCCTGGCGGAACTGATCGACGCTTCTCTCCGTGACGGCGGCGGCGGAGGGGCTGACAGCGATGAAGGCAAGCGCGGCGGCGAGGCCGACGAAATCCATGCCCGGACGCGGGGCGACGGAAGCGGCTGGGTCTTCTGGCTTACGCGTCATCTATTGGCCTCAGGCGAGTGGGGTGTGCGGATCCGGTGACCTGGTGGTCCTCGGGAAAGGTTCTATTCGGGCGCCAGCATCTTTTCCTTGGCGATGCGGGGCGGCGCTTTGACCGCGCGGTCAAGGCACATCTTGCGGCCGCCGAGGCTGCTGACCATGCCGGCCGGGACGGTGACGTTATAAAGGGCCGAGGCGTTGCCGCCCGGCGCCATCTGGTTGGTGATCTCAAGGGTGTAGACGCCGGGAGAGACCGCGAGGGTCACGGTGTTGGAACTGCCCGCCGGCATCGGAAGATGCTGGGCGACGCCGGTGGTGTTGGGCGTGAAGTGGTAGACCAGGGATGACCCGTAGAAGCTGTAGGTGGTGTTGTTCAGGGTCACCGCCACCGTCGCCGCCGTGCCGTCCGGCAGGATCTTGCACTTGGCCGCGACATTGGTGGCGATGATCAGGGGGGCGGCGGTGGCCGCGGCGGGAAGACCCACAAGCATCGCCCCTGCGATCGCTGCTACAAATCCATAGCGCATGATGGTCAGGCCTCCTGGCCGTTCAATGAATGATGGGGATGTCGGCCCCTCAGCGGGCGCCACAGCCCCGAAACCGAGGTCAACGAACAATGTTGTCGCGACAGCATGCGCACGGGTGGCGGTGATCAGCAAGGCACGCGCTCGACCCCCAGTGATTTTGAGGCATTTACCGCGCCACAATCGTGAGGGGATGCTCTCAATCCCGCGGCCGGCTTGGCGAAATTCGCCCAATCTGGACCTGGCTTTGGCCCATGACGGTCACCGCTCAGCCAGGGCGGCCGAGGGTCGTCCGCAGCAGCGGTCTTGGCTGGATCACCGCCCACCGGTTCAGACGCGAGCCGGAAGCCCGGCCCTCAGGTCTTCTTGCGCACCAGGAAGACGGGGGTCAGAGCGCCGCTGATATAGGCCTTGCCTTCGCAGACCAGGACCTCGTTGGGGGCCAGAACCGGGGCGTTTCCCACCTTGAGTTTCACGCGGGCGAAGTTGGTTTCCAGGGTGTCCTGGTCGAGGTCGAAGGAGACCGCCGTCTCGGGCTTGCCGTTGGAGGTCGCGCCCTTGGCGATGCCGATCACCGGCGCCATCGTCTGCTCGCGCGCCGTGACCCACGCATTCAGTTCCGTCAGATCCAGATCGGGCTTCACCCCCAGAACACTGACGTCGGTCATGGGTAGGTTTCCTTGTTGGTCACCGGTTTCAGCTTGGCGACGACGGCGTAGAGGTCGTCGGTCTGGGCCGGGGCGTTCAGCCACTCGATGATACGGTTGCGGGTCTCGCGCGGCCTGGCCGACACGGTGACGCCGGCCACGCCGGCGATGGCGTTCAGCATGTCGAGGTCGGCCTGTTGATTTGAGCCCGACAGCCGGGTGATGAAGCTGACGATGGGGGCGAGCTGGGTCACCTGGCCCTGGGTCAGGGGCGGCGCCTGGTAGAGCGACTGCAGCGCCGCCTCCTGGTCGGCGGCGTCCTCCGTCGCCAGGGTGGTCAGCTGCTGAATGGCGACGTCGAGGCTGGCCTGGCGCTCCAGGTCATAGATGGCGTCGAAGGCGTCGCGCATCGTGTAGACATTGGCCTCCTCCCGCAGCCCCTTGTGGAGGGCGATCTTGGCGGTGGCCCGACGGCTGTCCATGGCCGCCAGCAGGGCCTGGAAGGTCTGGTCCTGGAAGACCTCCTTGCTGAGGGCCGAGTAGGTCCCGCTGGTCACGGCCGCGGCGGCGGCGAGCGCGCGGGCGCCCTCCACGCCGGAGACGATGGCCGCGCCGTTCATCACCAGGATGGCTGTGCTCGTTCCGAAGCCGGCACCCTTGGCCTCCCGCGACAGGTTGGTGCGGAAGGCGAGATACTGGGCGTCGGCCGCGCGCTCATAGACGCCGGCGACGTAGTTCCTGTAGCTCTTCGGGTCCAGGCCTTCGCGCGCGTTGCTGGCGGTGGAGGCGAACTCGCGCAGGGCCACGTCCTCGGGCAGCGACTTGACGGCGTTGAGGCGGGTCTGAAGGCCCACCACCGGCTCGGCCGAGCCTGAGAAGGAGGCGCAGCCGCCGAGCGCCAGAAATCCGCAGGCGGCGAGCGCGGCGACGGCGTGACGACGGGCGCCTGGCCGGCAAGTGTGGTTGACCATGAAGCCCCTCCCATGGCGAAGCTACATCACCAAACGGAGTTCGTCGACCTGAGGTTGTCGGAGTGAGAAGCTCGCGTGCGCCGGACTGGCGGTTTCGAGATGCTCCCCTCCTGGGGGAGCTGGCGCAAAGCGCCTGAGGGGGACTTTGACTCTTGTTTGTGGGTTGAGGGGTCAACTACGTTGATCCCCCTCCGTCTCGTGGCTGCGCCACGAGCCACCTCCCCCACATCGGCGCTGCGCGCCTGGGGGAGGATCCAAGATCGCGCTAGTCCGCCGCTATGGCTTGGGCAGTTTCTTGTCGGCGCGGCAGGTCTTCAGGGGCTGCTGCTTGACGGTGTGGATGCGGGTGATGCGGCGCTCTCTGGGGTCGGTCTGGACACGCAGGCAGACGCAGCCATAACCGTAGGAGCTGCCGTTGGTGACCACCCAGTCGCGTTCGGTCAGGTCTGGCAAATTGTTGAGGCCCGACGCCTGCACGCCGCCCTGCGTGGCCACCGTCCACTCACCGGCGCTGTCAAACAGCCACCAGTTGCCAGGGGACGGGTTCTGCAGCCAGCCGCAGCGCATCTCGCCGGGCGGCTTGGGCGCGGCGTGGGCAGGCCCGCCCGCCGCCGTGAGGGGCGCCAGGAGCGCCAGGATCGCGGCGGCGCGTGCCAGGTGTTCGCGCAGAGTCATGCCGTCAGCCCTTCGACGCCCAAATCAGGCGGCAAGAGGCCGATGGTGACGCCGCCCTGTCAAGGCGGCGCCGAACCCTGGCCTAGAAGAGGCCGGCCCGCTGGCCGATCACGAAGATGGCGATCACGATCATCAGGACCTGAAGGATCCAGTTGAGCGGAGAGGGAACCGGCAGCTTCTGGACGGCCCAGAGGGCGAGGGCCAGAAGGACGATGACGACGATGATGAAGATGAGAATGGACATGCAGCGCTAACCTCCACCGTTGAAGAAGGTTCCGTCGGCGGCGCACGCGCGGCCCCGGCGAGCCACCAGCCCCTCGACAGAGGCTACGCGCACGCTCATGTGGTCATGACCTGTCCGGAGCCCGCCATGACCGACGCCCCCTCCCCCGCCGCCGCCCCCTGGGACCAGGACTTCCTGCCGCCGGCGCCGCCCTGGCA
Organism: Pseudomonadota bacterium; assembly: GCA_040386415.1. Taxonomy (GTDB): domain Bacteria; phylum Pseudomonadota; class Alphaproteobacteria; order Caulobacterales; family Caulobacteraceae; genus Phenylobacterium. The sequence continues at coordinate 4,031 of JAZKFM010000326.1, read as the reverse complement.
GGGCGCGAGCCAGGCGCGGTTGCGGGACGTGACCGACCCGTGGGTGACGGCCTTCGAGGCCGACGCCGAACATGACTTCAGCCCCGACTACGCCGACACGCGGGTGTGGTTCGACCGGCTGGAGGCGGCCTCCCCCTGGATCCGCATCGAGGTGTTCGGAACCTCGCCGGAGGGACGGCCGATCTATGCGGTGATCGCCAGCAAGGATGGGGCGGCGTTTGATCCGAAGAAGCCGGTGCTGCTGGCCCAGGCCGGCATCCATCCCGGCGAGATCGACGGCAAGGACGCGGGCATGATGATGCTGCGCGACATCTGCTTCTACGGCAAGGACAGCCTGCTGGACGGCGCCAACCTGATCCTGGCGCCGATCCTGAGCGTGGACGGCCACGAGCGGGCCTCGCGCTATTCGCGGCCCAACCAGCGCGGGCCGCGCATCCAGGGCTGGCGCAACACGGCCACCAACCAGAACCTCAACCGCGACTACATGAAGCTGGACCAGCCGGAGATGCAGGCGGCGCGGGGCCTGCTGAACAGGTATCGGCCCGACCTCTATGTGGACATCCACGTCACCGACGGCCTGGATTACCAGTACGACCTGACCTTCGGGTACAATGGCGAGGCGGCCAGTTGGTCGCGGTCGCCGGCCATCGCGGCCTGGCTCGATCAGATCTTAAAGCCGGCCATGTATTCGAGCCTGGAGGCCGAGGGCCACATCCCGGGCGAGCTGGTGTTCGGCCTGGACGACGATGATCCCAGGAAGGGCCTCTCGGACGGGGGCCTGGGGGAGCGGTTCTCCAACGGCTGGGGCGCGGCGGCCCACGTGCCCACCATCCTGATCGAGAACCATAGCCTCAAGCCCCACGCCCAGCGGGTGCTGGCGACCTATGTGTTTCTGGAGACGTCGCTGCGGCTGCTGGCGGACCAGGGCGCGGGTTTGAAGGCCGCGATCATGGCGGACAAGGCGCTGCGGCCCGCGGAGATCCCGGCCAACTTCATGCCGGGCAAGGCGCCGGCGCGGATGCGCAGCTTCAAGGGCATCAAGTACGACACCTATGAGAGCGCGGCCTCGGGCCGCCGCGAGATCCGCTGGCTGGGGGAAGCCGACCCGGAGCCGTGGTCCCTGCCCCACTTCCTGTCGGAGCCGACCCTGACCCTGTCGCGTCCCAAGGCCTATTGGGTTCCCGGCTATCGGAAGGACCTGATCGAGCGGCTGGCGCTGCACGGGGTGGAGATGGAGGCGGTCAGCGCGCCGACCACCGTAGGCGTGGAGATGCTGCGCCTGGCCAAGCCCGAGATCGCCACCCAGGCGGCCGAGGGGCATGTGGCGATCAGCGTGAAGGCGGTGACGCCCGAGGGGCGGGACTGGACCTTTTCGCCGGGGTCGGTGCGGGTTTCGACCGACCAGCCGCTGGGGGACCTGGTGGTCCTGCTGCTGGAGCCGCAGTCCAGCGAGAGCTTCTTCGCCTGGGGCATGATCCCGGAGGTGCTGACCCGGGTGGAGTATATCGAGGCCTACGCCATCGCGCCCCTGGCCGATGCGATGCTTGCGGGCGATGCGGGTCTGCGCGCCGAGTTCGAGGCCAGGCTGGCCGCCGATGCGAAGTTCGCCGCCAGCCCCGGCGCGCGGCTGGCCTGGTTCTACAAGCGCACGCCGTTCTACGACGACCGCTACCTGCTCTATCCGATCGCGCGGGAGGTCTAGGCCCTAATCCGCTCATCCTTCCCTTGATCGTCATGGCCGGGCTTGTCCCGGCCACCCATGATCTCCGAGGTTCAGCAAGCTGACCTGGCGCCGGATATGCGATCTATGGGCAGGCGGAGATCATGGGTCCCCGGGACAAGCCCGGGGATGACGAGAGGGTTTGGGGACGGCGCCTCCCATTTTTCGCCAGTCCCGCCCGGCGTGGGCCCCTGCGAGGCTTGGAGCCTCGAACCGGGGAGCCACCATGCGGCCGATCGCAGTCACTGCCTCCATCCTGAGCCTTCTCGGCGGGAGCGCCCTGGCCCAGGGCGGGCTGCCCACCGAGCCCTGGGACCTGAGGAAGGCCCAGGCCTTCTCCAACATGTGCCTGTCGCAGGAGACCGGGGACGCGCGGGGCCTGCGGGTGTTCATTCAGGCGCCCGGCGCCAAGCCGCTGATCGTGACCCAGGTGGCGGAGGGCGCGCCGATGGCGCCCCAGGCCGCCACCGCCGCCAGCGTGGCGGGGACCGCGGTGCGCTTCACCACCGCCGGCGGCGAGGTCTATCGCGGGACGCTGTCGGACAAGGCTCTGACGCTGTCGAGCCAGCGGCTGCCCCGGCTGGTCCTGCATCGGCGCAGCGACGCCACGGGCTTTCCCGGTGTGCACGGGCGCGGAGGGCCAGTCATGATCCGCGGCCTGCTTCTCAGCGTCGCCCTGCTGGCGGCCGGGGCGGCTCAGGCCCAGGCGCCGGGCGCGCCCAAGCCGCCGAACGCGCGCTTCGTCGCCTATGCCAACGACCCGCACTGGGTTGTCGACCCGCTGAGCAAGTGCGCGGTCTACAACACCCGCCCGGACCCGGCGATCACCGTGCGCTGGGCCGGGGCGTGCGTGAACGGCATGGCCGATGGCAGAGGGACCGTCGTCTATTCCCGCAACAACCGCTTCGCCGCCAAGTACGATGGCGGGATGAGCGGCGGGGCGCGCAATGGGCGCGAGGTCTATTACGCCGCCAATTTCGACCAGCTCTCGGTCAACTGTAAGGACGGGCTGGCCGAGGGCTCGGGCGAGTGGACCTATGGCGACAGGTCGCGGTTCACCGTCGTCTTCCATCGCGGCGAGGCGCGCGGCGAGGGCCGCTACTACGTCGGCGACTGGGAGTATATCGGGGCCCTGAACGGCGAGGGTCGGGCCTATTACCTCGGCGGGTCGCCCCGGCCCGCGCGGCTGGCCTATGTGCCGTTCCAGCAGCCGAGGCTGCAGAACCCCGACGGGACGCCGTTCGGGTTCTAGGCCTGGATGAAGGGCTGGAAGCCGCCGAAGATCATCCGCTTGCCGTCGAAGGGGGTGTTGGACTGGTCGTAGCCGTTCATGCGCGGGTCGGCCATGACCTTGGCGTTGATCTCATAGCGCTTTTCCCGGCTCTCGTAGGTGATCCAGGAGAAGACGACGACTTCATCGTCGGTCGCCTGGACGGCCCGGGGGAACGAGGTGAGCTCGCCATAGGGCACGTCGTCGCCGATGCACTCGACATAGGACAGGGCGCCAAGCTCCATCCAGACCTCGGCCCCCAGGCGGGCCATCTTCTTGTAGTCCTCGATCTTGTCCTTGGGGACCTCGAGGATAAAGCCGTCGACATAGGACATGGGGTGTCTCCTGGGTTGTTTGCTGCTCCCAGGACGAACAGACAACGCCCGATCCGACAAGTCCGCCTGTTCCGTCGCGTCCGCCAGGTCCGGAGGCCGCAAACCCTTGCGCAGCCGTATGTCGGAGCCCTGACAGAGCCGGTTTTTTCCGCTCGACCCCGTCACCAAACGCGCGGTCCCGCGTTGGGCTAGCAACCCCCGATCAGGACTCTCGACATGACCAAGCCCAAGACCCCGCCTTCCGGCGCCGACACCTCGCACGTCGGGGCCGGCGGCGAGCTGCATCAGACCGCCAGCGCGCCCGAGGCGCGGATCACCACCAATTTCGGCGTGCCGATCAGCGACCACCAGAACTCCCTGAAGGCCGGCGCCCGGGGCCCCAGCCTACTGGAGGACTTCGTCCTGCGGGAGAAGATCCAGCACTTCGACCATGAGCGGATTCCCGAGCGGATCGTCCATGCGCGCGGCTCGGCGGCCCACGGCTTCTTCGAGCTGACGGAGTCACTGGAGAAGTACACCCGCGCCAAGATCCTCACCGAGGTGGGGGTCAAGACCGAGCTGTTCACCCGCTTCTCCACCGTGGCCGGCGGGGCGGGCAGCGTCGACACGCCGCGCGACGTGCGCGGCTTTGCGGTGAAGTTCTACACCAAGGAGGGCAACTGGGACCTGGTGGGCAACAACATCCCGGTGTTCTTCATCCAGGACG
>JAZKFM010000325.1:5960-11447 GCA_040386415.1 Pseudomonadota bacterium | reverse complement strand
GGCGCAGGGCGGCCTCGAACCACTGGGCGGCCAGCTCCAGCCAGTCCGACAGGCTCTGGCGGACCTTTTCCTGCTCGGCGGCGCGGGGGTCGACGGCCGGCAGCGGCACCCCGGCCTCGGCGGCCAGCCGCTCGACGGCCTCCACGAAGGTCAGCCGCTCGGTCTCCTGCAGGAAGCTGATCAGGTCGCCGGTCTTGCCGGACGAGAAGTCGAAGAACTGCCCCTTGTCGTCGTTCACGTAGAACGAGGGGGTCTTCTCCTTGGTGAAGGGCGACAGGCCGACATACTCACGCCCCTGCTTCCGCAGCTTCACCGTCTTGCCGATGACATCGGACGGGCGAAGGCGGGACTTGATCTCGTCGAGGAAGCGTTCGTCGAAGCGCACGGTTGGACCATAGACGATGCTCCCCTCCTGGGGGAGCTGTCAGCGAAGCTGACTGAGGGGGACTTTGACTCTCGTTTTGCTGAACTGAGTGTCGACCACGTCGATCCCCCTCCGGCACGGACCTGCGGTCCGCGCCACCTCCCCCACATCGGCCTGCGGCCTGGGGGAGGATCTGTTCCTACAGATGCCCCAGCTTGTCCGGATTGCGGACCATGTAGATCCCCGCCAGCTTGCCGCCCTCCCCCGGCTGGAAGGCCACTGTCATGGGGCCGTCGGCGTTGATCATGATCAGGCCTGGATAGCCGTTGATCCGCACGGCGCGGAAGCTGAGCGGCTGCCCCTCGCCGCCGCGCCAAGCCAGGCCTTCGATAAGGCGCACGATGTCCTCGGGGCCGATCAGGGGGCGCAGCGCGGCCTTCCGTTTGCCGCCGCCGTCGGTGACCATGACGGCGTCCTGCGCCAGCATCGCCGACAGGGCGCTCATGTCGCCCTGCGCCGCGGCCGTCATGAAAGCGGCCGCCAGTTTGGCGGCGTCCTCCTGGCTGACGGTGAAGCGGGGCCGGGCCTCCTTGACGTGCGCCCGGGCGCGGGTGGCGAGTTGGCGGACCGCGGGCTCGGTCTTGCCGAGCGTCTCGGCGACCTCCGCATAGTCCTCCTCGAAGACGTCGTGCAGCAGGAACACCGCGCGCTCCAGGGGGGACAACCGCTCCAGGGCCAGGAGGAAGGCCACCGACACATCCTCCGCCCGCTCCACAGGGTCGACCGCCAAGTCCTCGATCAGCGGCTCGGGCAGCCAGGGGCCGCGATAGGCGTCGCGCTGGCTCTTGGCCGCCCGCATGCGGTCGATGCAGAGACGGGTGGTGGTCCGCACCAGCCAGGCGGCGGGGTCGGCGACGTCATCCCCGGCCCGCCTCCAGCGGAGCCAGGCGTCCTGCACGGCGTCCTGCGCCTCCGCCACCGAGCCCAGCATGCGGTAGGCCAGGCGGGTGAGCCGGGGGCGCTGGGCTTCGAAGGCTTCGGTGTCCGTCATCAGGCCGCCAGGAGATGCACGACGGGCGTGGCCTCGCCCGCCACCGTGACGCGGGAGCAGGCGCGGCCGTGGCCCAGGGCGTACTTCAGGGTGGGATACATCCGCGCCGTCGTCAGGGCGAGCCCGATGGCCACCAGGCCCTTCTCGCCCCAGCGCCGAAGGATCTCGTCTCGCAGGGGATCGGCGGCCTCCATGTCGCGGGCCAGGCTGGCCTTGGCGAAGCGCCAAGCCAGCGCCGCGGTCTCGCCCATGGCCGCTTCGTCCCCGGCCAGGATGGCGCGCAAGATCTTGGGCTTCACGCCCCCGGCGGCGGCCATGTCCACGGAGATCTGGGTGCAGGGGCCGCAGTCCTCCACCAGGGTCCCCGCGATCCCGGCGGCGGCCAGGGCCTCAGGCGGCGCGGCCTTGCGGTCCACCATCTGGCTGACCAGCCCGAATTTCAGGAAGCTCCCGGGCGAGGCGCGCAGGACAAGCCGCATGTAGCTGGCGTCATAGCCCCAGGTGCGCTCCATCTTGTCGATCTGGCCTTTCAGCAGGGCGCGAAGCATTCAATTTTCCTCAGGCTTGCGAAGGACGGCGATCGCGGCGGCCAGCAGGGTCGGCAGGAAGACCCCGGGGAAATCGCGGATTAGGTCGGCCAGGGGGCTCGCCGAGCAGCTGGCGTCGAACAGGTGGATGGCGCTGTGCAGGGTCAGGAACGCCGCGCCGGCCACCAGGGCCGGCCAGCCCTGGACAGGCCGCCAGGCGAACCAGGCCAGGCCCATCGCCGTCACCAGATAGGCCGCCCCGATGTCGCGGACGAAGTGCGGATTGAAGGCGCCCGTGCTGGGGACGCCCGGCACGGCGTCATACCAGGCGAGCGGCGCTCCCAGCATGAAGAGCGCGTTGGCGCTTAGTGTCACGGCCAGAACCCCGGCGATGATGCGTATCATTGAAACCCTCCCGACCAACACCCCAAGGACGGGCGGGACCGGTCGGCTGTGACATCGGCCTAGACGATTTTGGCGATCCAGGCCGGCAGGTCCTCGATGGAGGCCAGCTCGGCGAAGCGGTCGTTACCGGTGGGCGCATCGGCCAGTTCGTGCGCCCAGGTCAGGGGATAGGGCACGTGGGCGGCGTAGGCGCCCGCCTCCAGGGCCGGCAGGATGTCCGAGCGCATGGAGTTGCCGCACATGACCGCCTGCGCCACGCCGGTGCCGTGGCGGGCGAAGACGCGGGCATAGGTGCCGGCGTCCTTCTCGCTGACGATCTCCACGGCGGCGAACAGGTCGCCCAGGCCGGAGGCGGCCAGCTTCTGCTCCTGATGCAGCAGGTCGCCCTTGGTGATCAGCACCAGGCGGTATCGCTCGGACAGCTCGGCCAGGCAGCGCTCGACGCCCGGCAGGGGCTCCACCGGCTCGTTCAGCATCTCGCGACCGGCGGCCAGAATCTCGCGGATCACCGAGGACGGCGCCTCGCCCTCGCAGAGCTCCATGGCGGTCTCGATCATCGAGAGGGTGAAGCCCTTCACCCCATAGCCGTAGAGCCGCAGATTGCGCCGCTCCACCTCGGCCAGCCGCTGCTCGATCAACTCCGGGTCGGCGACATCGGCCAGCAGCGCGCTGAACCGATCGTGGGTCAGGCGGAACAGAGTCTCGTTGTGCCAGAGCGTGTCATCGGCATCGAGGCCGACGGTGGTGACGGCGGGGGTGGTGATCGACATGGCGCCTGATACCTCACCTGGGCCCGGCTGCGAAAGCGGGTCAGGGTTCAGGCGCCGCCGAGAATTGTCTGCTTAATTGCCGGGCGCCCTGTGGGGGCTGCGACCAGGGATGGCGAAGGTCGCACTTTCGCAACCAATTTGCGCTGACGTGATCGCTGTTCATTTATTGGTTCCTCCCCCGGGGCGTTTGCATGGCAGTGGCTGGAATTTCCGGCTGGATCGGACGGCTGGCGCGCGGTCTGAGCCGCAGGCTTGGCCACCACGCGGTGGCCGCCGCCGAGGCGGACGCCGCCACCGCCCGGGACCGCCTGCGCGAGGCCATCGACCTGCTGCCGGAGGGCGTCGTCTTCCTCGACGCCGAGGGCCGCTACATCCTCTGGAATAAGCGCTACGCCGAGATCTACCATCGCTCCGCCGACCTGTTCCGCCCCGGCGCCCCCTTCTCCGAGACCCTGAAGATCGGCGTCGCGCGCGGCGACTATCCCGAGGCCATCGGCCGCGAGGAAGCCTGGCTGGCCGAGCGCATGCACAAGCTGATGAACCCCTCGGGAGAACGCCACGAGCAGCGCATCTCCGACGGCCGCTGGCTGATGATCGAGGAGCGGCGCACCCTGGACGGCGGCGTCATCGGCCTGCGGGTCGATATCACCGCCATGAAGCAACAGGCCGCGGCGCTTGAAGACGCCCTGCACCGGGCCGAGGCCGCCAGCCGCGCCAAGACCGAGTTCGTCGCCGACATGAGCCACGAACTGCGCACGCCGCTGAACGGTGTGCTCGGCCTGGGCAGGGCCCTGTCGGCCACTGACCTTACCGATGACCAGCGAGGGCTTCTCGCCGAGATGATGACGTCGGCCCAGGACCTGGACGGCCTGGTCAACGGGCTCCTCGACTACGGCGACCGGGCCCGCGCCGCCGACGCCGCTCCGGCGGGCGTGGTCGCGGCCTCCGATGTGCCGCCTCTGCGCGTGCTGGCCGCCGACGACAATCCCACCAACCGCAAGGTGGTGGAGCTGATGCTGGGGGCCGCCGGGGCCGAGGTGATCAGCGTGGAGAACGGCCAGGAGGCGGTGGAGGCCTGGCGCAACGGCGCCTTCGACGTGGTGCTCATGGACCTGCGCATGCCGGTGATGGACGGGCTGGAGGCCATCCGCGCCATCCGCCGGGCCGAGGACGCCGGCCTGCCGCGGGCCCCTATCATCGTCATCAGCGCCAACACCTCGACCACCGACGTGGAGGCCTCGGCCGCGGCGGGGGCGGACCGCCATATCGGCAAGCCATTGCGGGCCGAGGAGCTGTTCGAGGCGATCTCGGGCGTGCTGGACTAAGGCGCGAGCTGGCGCTGAGCAGGCGCCTCAGCCGCCGTCCTCATCCACCACGATGGCGACGGTCTTGCCCCGCGAGTGCGGGTCCCATCCCGCTGTGATCGCCGAGGCGATGGCCTTGGCCACCAGTTCCGGCGCGATCAATGAGGCCTGAGGTTGCGGGGCGCCGTGCCGGGGCGGCGGGCCCGGCGGGAACTCCAGCATGGCCTCGCGCTGGCCATCCTTGTGGCGAACCGCCACCACCTTGCCGCGCCAGTCCGCGGCAGGGCCAGACCACTGGGGCCGGCGGTGGAACCGCCAGACATAGGTCTCCCCGTCGACGACGATTTCAAACTCGGTAGGTTGCTTGATGCGGGGCATGCGCGGAGTTAGCCCGCCCGGCGCGCCTAAGCCACCCTGTTCCAAGAGGCGGGCCCGGACGCCGGGCGCAATACACGGTTAGGCCGCGCACGCCTTGTGCTTGCCGACCACCCGCTCGGTCGACGCCGGGTACTTCAGCAGCAAGGCCGCCGGCCGGATCGGGCGCGTGCTGAAGGTCCCGCCACAGTTGGGACAGGCGCCGCCGAGCCGGTTGTCCACGCAGTCGGCGCAGAAGGTGCATTCGAAGGTGCAGATGCGGGCGTCGGCGCTGTCGGCCGGCAGGTCGCGGTCACAGCATTCGCAGTTGGGACGAAGGGCGAGCATGGAGGCCTCCTGATTTCGGCGTCATGCTGCCAGCTGAGCCGCGCGGCGGAAATGACAAGTTTCCCTCATTTTCCGCCAGATCCCTCGAACCTGCGCTGGAGGATCAGATTGACCCGTGGGGCGGGACTCACTACCTACGCGCCCGTTTACCCGGCGCACATGCTATGAGCCGGGGACGCCGACCCCTTGCGACAAGATGATGGAAACCCGGAACATGAGCGAGCTGCTGCCTGGCGTCACCGGGGTTCTCGTCCTCGCCGATGGGACTGTCTTCCAGGGTATCGGGGTCGGCGCGGCCGGCGACGTGGTGGGCGAGGTCTGCTTCAACACCGCCATGACCGGCTACCAGGAGATCCTGACGGAC
>JAZKFM010000325.1:1000-5950 GCA_040386415.1 Pseudomonadota bacterium | reverse complement strand
CCCCTCCTACATGGCCCAGATCGTGGCCTTCACCTTCCCGCACATGGGCAATGTTGGAACCAACCTCGAAGACATCGAGCAGATGTCGGGCAGCGCCGAGACGGCGGCGCGCGGCGCGATTTTCCGCGACGTGCCGACGGCCCCGGCCAACTGGCGCGCCGACAGTGACCTGGACGGCTGGATGAAGCGGCGCGGGGTCGTCGGCCTGGCCGGCATCGACACCCGGGCCCTCACCCTGGCGATCCGCGAGAAGGGCATGCCCAACGGCGTCATCGCCCATGCGCCGGACGGCAAGTTCGACCTCGACGCCCTGCGGGCCAAGGCCCGCGAATGGGGCGGCATCGAGGGCCTGGACCTGGCCAAGGACGCCTCCTGCCTTCAGCCCTTCGTCTATGAGGAAGGGCTCTATGCCTGGCCCGAGGGCTACGCCAAGGCCGCCGAGACGCCGAAGTACGAGGTTGTGGTCATGGACTACGGCGTGAAGCGCAACATCCTGCGCTCGCTGGTCTCGATCGGCGCCCGGGTCACAGTTGTGCCGGCTTCCACCACCGCTGAGGAGGTGCTGGCCCGCAAGCCGGACGGCGTCCTGCTCTCCAACGGCCCTGGCGACCCCGCGGCCACCGGCGTCTACGCCGTGCCGGAAATCCGCAAGCTGGTGGACAGCGGCACCCCGGTGTTCGGCATCTGCCTGGGCCACCAGATGATGGCGCTCGCGCTCGGCGCCCAGACGGTGAAGATGGAACAGGGCCACCACGGCGCGAACCACCCGGTGAAGGACCTCACCACCGGCAAGGTGGAGATCGTCTCCATGAACCACGGCTTCACCGTTGACCGCGACAGCCTGCCGGCCCCGGTGAAGGAGAGCCACGTCTCGCTCTTTGACGGCACCAACGCTGGCCTGCAGCTGGAAGGCCGTCCGGTCTTCTCGGTGCAGCACCACCCCGAGGCTTCGCCCGGACCGACGGACAGCCTGTACCTGTTCGAACGGTTCGCGGGCCTGATGGACAAGGCCAAGGCCTAGGCCGCCAGCGCCTCGATCAGGGCCCGGGCCGCGGGGCTGACATAGCCGCCCCGGCGGGTGATCAGGCTGACGGGATTGGAGACTGCCAGGTCGGCGACCGCGATGGCAGCGAGGCTGGCCGCGGCGCGTTCCTCGGCCACGGCGCTGACGGGCATCAGGGCCAGGCCGAAGCCCGCCTCCACCAGCCGCTTCTGGGCGGTCAGGCTGTCCACGGCGGTGAACGGGATCTGCGCGACGCCCCGGGTCAGGAACTGGGCCAGCAGCATCCCCGACCAGCGGTCGTCCCGCCCCTCCGGCGGCGGAAAGCCCAGCCAGAGCTCGGCCTTCAAATCGCGCAGGCTGGCGACCCTGCCCCCCGCCAGAGCATGGTCCGGGGCGCAGACCACCACCAGCGGTTCGGGCGCGCAGGCGCGGTTCTCCAGGTCGGGTGACGGGTCCTCGAAGTAGCGCAATCCGAGGGTCGCCTCGCCGCGCCGCACCAGATCGCTGATCTGGACGCTGGTGGCGGTGCGCAGGGTCAGGGCCACCTTCGGGAACTGTGCGGCGAACTGCTTCAGAACGCGGGCGAGATCGGCGCCGGCCAGGGTGCCCACCACGGCCAGCGATATCGGCCCCCCCTCACCGGCCTGCAGCGCGCGCATGGCGCTGGAGGCGTCCTCCAGCGCGGCCAGCACCCGCTCGGCATGCGGCAACAGGGCCTCGCCGGCCTGGCTGAGGGTCACGCCGCCCGGCAGACGCTCGAACACCGGCATGCCGAGCTCCGCCTCCAGCAGCGCGATCCGCCGGCTGATCGCCGGCTGGGAGCGGCCCATCCGATCCGCCGCCCCGGAGAACCCGCCGGTTCGCGCGATCATGACGAAGGTGCGCAGCGCCTCAGTGTCCATGCAAATTCCTGATCATAAATATCATTTATATGCATTTGTTGGATAGTTACAGCCCGCCTATTCCTCGGCCCATGTCCAACCGAGAGGCGCTCATGACCCGACAACGACAGGCCGCACAGGCGCTCAAGGCGCTGCACCAAAAGCCCGGCGGCTTCATCCTGCCCAACGCCTGGGACCCGGGCAGCGCCCTTATCCTCGCAGCGGCGGGCTTTGAGGCCATCGGGACAACCAGCGCAGGGGTCGCCTTTTCCCTGGGCAAGCAGGACTACCGGGTCAGCGACCCGCGCCTCGCCGTCAGCCGCGAGGAGATGTTCGGGCGATGCGCGGAGATCGCGCAGGCCGTCACCTTGCCGGTGAGCGGCGACCTGGAGGCCGGCTATGGGGACGCCCCGGAGGCTGTGGCCGACTGCGTGCTTCAGGCTGTCGAGGTCGGCCTGGCCGGCTGCAACATCGAGGACAAGCCCACCGCGCAGGAGCAGCTCTACGAACCCGCCCTGGCCGCCGAACGGATCGCGGCGGCGCGACAGGCGCTGATCGCGCGCGGCGCCGCCCTGGTGATCAACGCGCGCACCGACGCCTGGCTGGTGGGGGAAGGCGACCCGCTCGCCGCCTCCATCCACCGCGCCAATCTGTACCTCGAGGCTGGGGCCGACTGTGTCTTCGTCCCGGGTGTGACCGACCTGGCGACGGCCCGAACCTTGGTGCGGGAGATCTCTGGACCGGTGAACCTGGTGCTGGGTCTTGGCGGATCGTCGGGCAACGCTCACGACCTGCTGGCGGCCGGCGTGCAGCGGATCAGCATCGGCGGGTCCCTGGCGCGCGCGGCCCTGGGCTTCGTGAGGCGATCGGCCGAACTGTTGCGGGACTCCGGCAGCGTCGCCTTCACGGAGGGCGAAATCTCCGGGCCGGATCTCAATAGGCTTTTCGCGGCGACGCGGCCCGTGGCCTGAGCCACGGCAACGGCCCGACTAGGGCCGGCTTTCGCCGGCCCTGCGAGCGTTACGGCATCAGGACCGTGTCGACGACGTGGATCACGCCATTGGACTGCATGACATTGGCGATGGTGACGTGGGACATGCCGCCCTTGGCGTCGGTGAGCATCACCATGTTCCCCATTGCGGTGACGGTCAGCTCTCCGCCCTGCACGGTCTTCAGCATGGCCTTGCCGCCGCCGGCCTTGATCTGGGCGGCGAGATCCGTCGCGGTCAGGCGGCCCGGGACCACGTGATAGGTCAGGATGTTGGTGAGGGCGGCCTTGCTCTCAGGCTTCACCAGGGTCTCCACGGTTCCGGCCGGCAGCTTGGCGAACGCGGCGTTGGTGGGCGCGAACACCGTGAAGGGACCGGCCCCAGACAGAGTCTCCACCAGGCCTGCGGCCTTCACGGCGGCGACCAGGGTGGTGTGATCCTTCGAATTGACGGCGTTCTCCACAATATTCTTTGAAGGATACATGGCGGCGCCGCCGACCATCACAGTCTTCTGGTCCATGGCCTGAGCGGAGGCCATGTTGACGCCAGCAAACGAAATGGCGACGCCGGTCGCGAGTGCGACGATGTTGTTGATCTTCATGTTCCGGTCCCTTGAAAACTGTTCGCCACTGGACGGCGATGACAGGAATACGGCTCGGAAACTTATCCGGACGCAGGGACGGGAAGATTAAATCCGGGCGAGCTTGCCGATGGCGGCCACCGGGCCCGACGGTCCATTCTCTTTCGAGCCGCCCAGCGGTTCGACGGAGACGGCGATGGACGCGCCCTCTTGAGCCATGGCCGAGAGGCCCTGCGGCATGGGCAGGGTCTTGGAGGTCCCGGGCTCGATCTGACCCAGCGACCGGGGCTTTCCGTCGGCGGGGATCAGCCAGAGTTCGTGGACGTGGATCGGGTCCGTCCCCGGCGCCACCAGCGAGGTGACGATCAGCTTCTCGCGCACCGGATCGTAGGCGGCGACGAACAGGTGCTGGCCGCCGCTGGTGTCGATGCGGGCGTTCAGCAGTTCGCCGGGCGTCGGCGGCGCGATGATCTCGGGCGGCCGTGTCGCCAGCACCACGACGGCGGCCAGGCTGGCGGCGGCCAGCCCCATCCCGCCCATAGCCCAGCCACGCCAGAACCTGACGCCGCGGCCTTCATTGTCATTGGCCGGAAGGCTGCGCTCGATCCGGGGCCACAGGACGGCGGGCGGTTCAACTGGCGTGACAGAGGCCAGCATCGGCGCAAGTCGAGCCTGCCAGGCCTCCACTTGGGCGGCGAAGGCCGGTTCCCTGGCCATGCGCAGCTCCGCGGCGGCGCGCTCAATGGCGTTCAACACGCCCAGGGCGTGCTCGGCGGCGAAGGCCTCGTCCTCGGGCAGGTCTGGGGTCAGGGGCTCGCTCATGACTCAAGGCATCCCTTGAGCTTGGCCAGGCCACGACGGATCCAGCTTTTCACCGTGCCCAGCGGCGCCTCCATCCGGGCGGCCAGGGCTTCGTAGGTGACGCCCTCGAAGAAGGCGGTGCGGATCACCTTCTCGGTGCGCTCGTCCAGCTCCGAGAGGCAGCGGCCCAGGGCCTCGCCGTCCTGGGCGGCCTCCAGCAGGGCGTCGGCGCGCGGCATGCCGTCGTCGATCTCCAGCTCTTCCACCTGCTCGGCATAGGCCAGCGGCCCGCGCGCCCGAAGGCGGTCAATGGCGCGGTTGCGGGCGATGGTCGAAATCCACGTCATGACGCTGGCCCGGCCCGCTTCGAAGCGGTCGGCGCGACGCCAAATCGTGATGTAGACCTCTTGCAGCACGTCTTCGCTTTCATCTCTGTTGGAGAGGATACGAAGGCAGACGCCGAATAGCTTCGCCGAGGTGGCCTGGTAAAGTTGTCGCAGGGCCGCGCGGTCGCCCGCGGCGATCCTCGGCATCAACTCGGTCAGCGGATCGATCGCAGAGGTCGCGGGCAAGTTTGGGTCTTTTCCGGCGGAAGGCTGGCGGCGAAGCTGCCCCAAGCCGACCGCCGCTGGCAAGGCCTAAGGCGGCCCTGAAGCGCTAGATCTTGCGCATCATGAAGTAGTCGCCCTCCAGCGC
>JAZKFM010000325.1:0-990 GCA_040386415.1 Pseudomonadota bacterium | reverse complement strand
CGGCGAAGCTGCCCCAAGCCGTGGGTCGGTGGCAAGGGCCAAGGCCCGAACGGGCTAGATCTTGCGCATCAGGAAATAGTCGCCTTCCAGCGGCACGCCGGCCTCGCGGCGGAGCATGGTGGACCTGCGCTCGACGATCTCGAACCGGCCGGCGGCCAGGTCGGCGATGTAGCCGCGCCCATGGGCATAGCGCCCGTTGCCGCGCAGGGTGACGCCCTCGCCTTCCGCCGCCTCGGTGGAGAAGAGCAGCCAGCCGCCGGATTTCAGGGCCGTCGCGGCGGCGTCGAAGACGTCGCCCAGGGTCCCGACATAGGGGAAGGTGTCGGTCGCCACGATCATGTCCCAGCGGACGCCGGGCTGACGCAGGGTGTCCACCAGGTCGGCGCAAAGGAGTACGTCATAGAGTCCGCTCTCGCGGGCCTTGGCCAGCATGCCGTCGGAGAGGTCGACACCCGTCAGGTTCAGGGCGTAGGGGCGCAGGACCGGGCCACAGAGGCCGGTGCCGCAGCCCATATCGAGCACGTCCAGCGAGCCGTGCGCCTTGATCCAGGCGGCCGCCAGGCTTCGCATCTCCTCCGGCGCCCGATAGCCAAGGCGTCCCAGAAGCTTCTCGTCGAAATGCTCGGCCATGCCGTCGAAGTGCTGGGCCACGAAGGCGGCCGGCTGGCGCTCCACCGGGCGGCCCATGGCGGCGTCGGCCATGTGCCGGGCCTCCAGGTTGCCGGGGCGCAGGGAGGTCCAGGTCTGGGCGATCAGGGCCGCGGGGCCCTTGTGTCCCGCCCAGTCCAGGCAGAGCAGCGCGGTCTTGAAGAGGGTGTCGGTCTCCGCCGCGCCGGTCAGTTCCCGGCTGATGGCGGTGACACGGGTCATGTCGCCGTCGAGCCCGGCCACCACGAACCGGCAGAGGCGCGCCATCTCGACGATCTCCTCGGCGTCGGCCTCCAGGGCCATGGCGGCGTCGAAGTTGCGCTGCGCCTCGTGGAAGGCGCC
>JAZKFM010000324.1:262-4500 GCA_040386415.1 Pseudomonadota bacterium | reverse complement strand
GACCCGCTGGAAGATGTGACGGCGGTGTTCATGACCCAGCTCCTGCCGTCGTCCACCTACCCCATCCGGCGCGAGCTCAGGACGCTGGCCTATGCGGCGCTGATGGAGAGCCGTGCGTAAGCTCTTCCTGCGCTTCGGCCGCGACCTCGGTCTCTTCCATGCCGCCGGGCGGCGACATGCCCGTGTCGGCGGTGTCGCCGTGCGGGATCGCGCTGGGCAGCATCCGTGCGGTGCGCCAGCCGCCCCAGCGGTAATAGGCGCCTGCCAGCAGCACGGTGACCAGGCTGCCGATCGGGAAGCTGATCCAGATCGCATCGGCGCCCAGTTGCGGGGTGAGCAGGTTGGCCAGCGGCACGCGCACGCCCCATAGCGCGATCACCATCGCCAGCAGGGGCGGCCAGACCGCCCCCGTCGACCGCACGATCCCTGAGAAGATGAAGGCCATGCCGAAGGGGATGAAGCCCCAGAGCACGATCGAATTGATGTGGATGGCGATCGGCAGGGACGGGCTGCCCGCGGGCAGGAAGGCACGCAGGATCCAGGGGTCGAGCAGGTAGATGATCACGATGGGAACGGCGGAAAAGACCGCCGCGTAGAGCACCCCCGTGCGGGCGATCTTGCCGACCCGGTCCATTCGCCCCGCGCCGACGTTCTGGGCCGCCATGGACGAAACCGCCGCCCCCAGCGCCATGGCGGGCATCTGCACATAGGTCCAGACCTGCACCGCGGCCCCATAAGCCGCCGCCGTGGTGAGGCCGTAGGAGTTCACAAGGCTCATCATGGTCACCGCCGCCAGGCTGATGATGATCATCTGGAACGCCATCGGCAGGCCCTTGAAGAGCAGGCCCCGGGCGACGTCGAAGTCGGGCCGGAAGGAACGCCACTCCTCCCGCGTCAGCACCAGGATGCTCTTCTTGCGGAACAGGTAGACCAGCATGACGGCCAGCGTCGTGCCCTGGGCCAGCAGGGTGGCGGTGGCCGACCCCACGATGCCGAGGCGCGGCAGAGGTCCGAACCCGGTGATCAGGAGCGGGTTCAGGGTGACGTCCAGACAGACGGACATCAGAGAGAAGTAGAACGGCGTGCGCGAGTCCCCCGCCCCCCTCTGACCCATCATCATGAAGGTGAAGAAGTAGAGCAGCGGAATGCCGGCGAAGATCACCCGCAGGTACGAGATGGCCAATTCCCGCGCGCCAGGCGGCGTGCCCATGCCCGTCAGGATGTGCGGCGTCAGGATGAAGCCCGCGAACCCGACCACCACCGAGATGGCGATGAAGAACAAGGTCGCGGTGCCCACCACCCGCGTGGCCAGGGCGCGGTCGCCCGCGCCGACCGCCTGGCCGATCATGATGTTGGCCGCCATGCTCATTCCGAACACCGCCCCCAGCATCAGGAAAAAGATCTGGTTGGAGTTCGAGATGGCGGTCAGGGCGGTCTCGCCCAGCACATGGCTCACCCAGATGGCGTTGGCCGAGCCGTTGATCGACTGCAGGATGTTCGAGCCCATCACCGGCAGGGCGAACAGGATCAGCGTCTTGCCGATCGGCCCCGTGGTCAGGTCCGGCCCCTTGCGGCCGCCAAAGCCGTGCGACGGCGCTCCGCCTGCGCGCGTGCCTCCCGCCGGAGCGTCCAACGCAATCCTCCCCATCCCGGTGTCGCGACCGGGTTACGCGCACGGTCCTAGGGTGCGGTCGTCCGAGGTTCAAGCTCAACACTGACGCAGGCGCGCTTGAGGCGGCCTCGTCTTGCGCTAAGAGGGGCCATGTCCCTCAAGATCCTGCAGTTCGGAACCACCGGCCAGCTCGCCACCGAGCTCCTGCGGCAGGCGGCGGCCCACGACGTGACCCTGACCGCGGTGGGGCGCGATCAGATCGATCTGGCCGACCCTGACGCCGCCGCCAGGCGGGTCGCCGAGGCGGCCGCAGATGTGGTGGTGATCGCCGCGGCCTACACCGCCGTGGACCTGGCCGAGAGCGAGCGTGACCTGGCGCGGACCGTCAACGCCCTGTCGCCGGGCGCCATCGCGCGAGCCTGCGAAGCCGCGGGACCGGCGCTCGTGAACATCTCCACCGACTATGTCTTCCCCGGCGACGGCGGGGCGCCCTACGCCGAGGCGGCCGCCACCCGGCCGCTCAATACCTACGGCGCCACCAAGCTCGAGGGTGAGGGGCTGGTGTCGGCCGGATGCCCCCGGTCGCTCAATATCCGCACGTCCTGGGTGGTCTCGTCCCACGGCAAGAACTTCGTGAAGACCATGCTGCGGGTGGCCGCCGCCGGCAGCCCGCTCAGAGTGGTCGACGACCAGTCCGGACGACCGACCTCGGCGGCCGACCTTGCCGGCTTCATCTTGGATCTGACGCCGCGCCTCGCCGCCGCGAGGGCAGGCGACGCCCTGTTCGGCACGGTGCACTTCGCCAATTCCGGCGAGGTCACCTGGAAGGGTTTCGCCGAGGCCATCTTCGCTGAGGCCTATGGCGACGCGGCGCCGGCTGTCGCAGGCCAGAAGACCGCGGACTACGTCACCCCGGCGCAGCGTCCGCTGCGCGCGACGATGGACCTGGGAAGGCTCGAACGCGACTTCGGCGTGACGCCCCGGCCATGGCAGGCGGCGCTGCGGGACATCGTCGGGGAACTGAAGACAACCTAACCCGGCGCCAGCCGGCTCTTCACCCGGCCATAGGCCAGATAGGCCACGAGGCCGATCGCGTTCCACAGCAAGAAGAAGACCATGGTCTTCACCGACAGGCTGGTGAAGAGGTAGAGGCAGCCCAGCACGGCCGCCGGCGCGATCACCCAGACCACCGGCGTCCGGAACGGCCGCGCCAGGTCGGGCGCGCTTCTGCGTAGCGCCATGACCGCCAGCGCCGTGGCGATGAAGGCCGCCAGTGTGCCGGCGTTGGCCAGGGACGCGATCTCGTCCAGGGGCATGACGCCCGCGATCAGGGCGGCGATGACGCCCGTAAGCACGGTCACCGCCGTGGGCACACCGCGGGCGCTCACCCGGGCCAGTCGTCGGGGCAGCAGGCCGTCACGGGCCATGGCGAAGAACACCCGGCTCTGCCCGAACATGAAGACCATGATCACCGTGGGCATCGCCAGCACCGCCGCGCCGGCGATCAACGCCGCCGCTCCGGGTCGTCCCAGTTCCTTCAGCACGAACGCCAGCGGCTCCGGGCTGGTGGAGAAGACATTGTAGGGCACGGCGCCCAGGGCCACGGCGGCCACCACCATGTAGATCACGGTGCAGAGCGCCATCGAGCCCACGATGCCGATGGTCAGGTCGCGCCGGGGGTTCCTGGCTTCTTCCGCCGCAGTGGAGATGGCGTCGAAGCCGTAGAAGGCGAAGAAGATGATCGCGGCCGCGCCCATCACGCCGACCTTCTTGCCGTCGATCTCCTCGGCCCCGAACCCAAAGGGCGCGAAGGGCTCGAAGTTGGCGGCGTCGAACGCCGGCAGTGTGAAGGCCACGAAGAAGGCCAGGGCGATCAGCTTCACGATCACCAGGACGAAGTTGACGGTCGCGCTCTCGCGGGTCCCCACCAGCAGCATGCCGGTGACCAGCAGCGCGATGAAGATCGCCGGCACATCGATGACGCCGCCCGCCAGCAGCGCCGCGGGCACAGGCCACCCGGCCTGCTGGATCAGGCCCGATGCATAGCCTGACCAGCCCACCGAAACGGCGCTGCACACCAGGGTGTATTCGAGGATCAGGCTCCAGCCGACGATCCAGGCGATCATCTCGCCCAGCGTCACATAGGCGTAGGTGTAGGCGCTCCCGGCCTGGGGCGTCAGGCTGGCCATCTCCGCGTAGCAGAGCGCCGCGCAGGCGCAGACCGCGCCGGCGATCGCGAACGATAGGATCACTGCAGGGCCCGCCAAGCCCGCCGCCACCCCGGTCAAGGTGTAGATCCCCGTGCCGATGATGGCGCCGACGCCAAGCGCCACAAGGTGCGGCCAACCCAGCGTCGCCTTCAGCCGACCCTCGCTGTCGCCGGCTGTCTCGAACGGACGCCTGCGGGTGATGAAGCTCATGCGGGTCCCTTCCCTGGCCCATCCATTTGGCCTGTCCCGGGACCCACTGCCAAGCCTTGCCGCGCGGCGCAGACCAACCCGCGGGGTGGGGTGGTAATGCTATCTGAACATTGATCAGAAATAATGGTGCAACGCGCGTCGGCTCAGATATCGTCCGCGGCAAAAGGGAACCGGACCGGACGCAGGCTTCCCCGCGCCCGGACTTT
>JAZKFM010000324.1:0-252 GCA_040386415.1 Pseudomonadota bacterium | reverse complement strand
TTGGGAGGAGTCATGGGGATGAAGACGGCGCGCATTTCCGCCGTGGCCACGGCCGCGATAACGGCGTTCCTGTTTGGATGCGCCAGCGACAGCCGAGCCCCCGACGCCCGCTCCGCCGCAGCCCCCGCCTCGGCGGTCGAGGCGGCTGGCGCGACCGCGATGCCGGCCACCATCGACAACTTCATGCTCGCCGACACCGACTACATGGGTCACGAACTATATCGCATGACGGACGCCAAGGTGATCGTCATC
>JAZKFM010000323.1:0-4533 GCA_040386415.1 Pseudomonadota bacterium | reverse complement strand
GGGGGTGGGGGTGCCGGAACGAACGCCGGGCGCTTTGCACAAGTCGGACCGCGCAGACCGCGCGGCGCGTCGAATGCGGCGCGAACCGACGCGGGCTGAGGCGCTGCTCTGGAAAGGTCTCCGCCGCATGGCAGAGACCGATGTCCATTTCCGAAGACAGGCTCCGATGGGGCCATACGTGGTTGATTTCGTCTGCCATTCAGCTCGATTGATCGTCGAAGTGGATGGCAAGGTTCACGAGCTTGAACAGGTCGCCCTTCGCGACCTTGATCGAGCGATTTGGCTTGAGGGGCGCGGCTATCGCGTACTTCGGGTGACCAACGACGAAGTGACCGGAGATATCGCTTCGGTGCTGACGCGGATCCTATCCGCGCTCGGTGCCGGCACCCCCACCCCAACCCCTCCCCGCAAGGGGGAGGGGCTCTAAGGAGGAACGACCTGTGGATTTCAGCTTCACCGAAGAACAGTCGATGCTGCGCGACACGGTCGCCAGCTACCTGGCCGACAACTACAGCTTCGATCAGCGCCGCGCGGCGCTGAAGGCCGAGCCGGGATGGCGGCCGCAGGTCTGGAAGGCCTTCGCCGACGAACTCGGCATCCTGGGCGCGGCCTTCTCGGAAGAGCAGGGCGGCCTGGGCGGCGGCACGACCGACAACATGGTCATCATGGAAGAACTGGGTAAGGCCCTGGTGGTCGAACCCTACCTGCCCACCGTGGTGATTGGCGGCGGCTTCCTGAAGCATGGCAAGCCCGCCGGGGTCGACGACCTGATCGGCAAGATCATCGCCGGCGAGGCCATCATCGCCTTCGCCTACGCCGAACCCCAGGGCCGCTACACCGTCACCGACCTGAAGACCACGGCCAAGAAGGACGGCGCGGGCTATGTGCTGAACGGCCACAAGGCCGTCGTCATCGGCGCGCCCTACGCCACCCACCTGATCGTGACGGCCCGCACCGGCGGCGGCCAGCGCGAGGCCCAGGGCGTCTCGGTGTTCATCGTGCCCAAGGACGCCAAGGGCGTGACGACGCGGGACTATCCCACCGTCGATGGCTTCCGCGCCTCGGAGGTCTATTTCGAGAATGTCGCGGTCGGCGCCGAGGCCATGATCGGCCCCGAGGGCCAGGCCCTGCCGCTGGTGGAAAAGGTGATGGACGAGGCCGTGGCCGCGACCTGCGCCGAGGCCTGCGGCGTGCTGCGCCAGCTGCACGAGGGCACCGTCGAGTACGCGCGCCAGCGCAAGCAGTTCGGCCAGCCGATCTCCAGCTTCCAGGTGCTGCAGCACCGGATGGTGGACATGTTCATCCAGCTCGAGCAGTCGATCTCCATGACCTACATGGCCGACATCATGCTGGCCGGAACCGACCTGGAGCGGGCCAAGGGCGCCTCGGCGGCCAAGGTGCAGATCGGCAAGGCCTGCAAGTTCGTCGGCCAGAACGCCATCCAGATCCACGGCGGCATGGGCATGACCGACGAGATGGCCATCGGCCACTACTTCAAGCGCGCCACCATGATCGAGGCGGCCTTCGGCTCCACCGACCATCATCTGGCGCGGTACGAAACCCTGTCGCTCGGCAAGGCCGCCTAGAATCCGGAGCCCTCTCTCCGTCGGGGAGAGGGCGTCCAGCCGCACGGCTATTCATGCCGTGTACGGATGAATCTCACTTCGCTCATCCCGGCGGTGAATCAGGCTGAATCCGCGGCGTTTCCGGTGTGTCCCACGTGCGACACGCCGTCACGATCGTGCGCCATGAATTTTACAAAATTCAATAAAATCAATATCTTGAAGAATGTTCTGTGGGCTGAAATAGTCCGTAGGCAGATGTTTTTCTTGCAAATTCCCGGTGACGGACGGACCCTGATCGTCCGACGCGCTGACGACTAGGAGGGTGCAAGCCCCTGGAAGCCGCTTCGCGTCTCTTTCTGGCTCGACCAGCTGGTCAAGGAGACGCCAATGACCGTTACCAAGATGGACCACGCCCTGCTGTCCTTCGCATTCCTGGGCAATCTGTCCGCCCCAGCCCGCCGCAATCACGGCAAGCCCCCGCCCGAACCCAAGGGCCGAGACGCCAAGTCCAAGGCCTAGGCTTGCGCGGCCCCGTCCGCTTGGCCAAGCTTGGCGCGGACGGGGAGGGACACCTTGGGCAAGGACGCTCAGGTTCGCGCGACATTCGCCGAGGGCGAGGAGGCCGGACGCCTGCAGTATGAGGCGCCGAGGCTGCTGTTCCGCGGCCCGTCGCGTCGGGTGTTCGAGGGTGAGGCGCTGAAGGGCGTCCGCGCCGAGGCCGGCGACCTGGTCCTGGCCGACGGCTCGCGGTTCGCGCTGGGGGAAAAGGCCGCCGCCAGCTGGGCCGACGCCATCCTCAATCCCAAGAGCCGCCTGGACAAGCTGGGGGTGAAGCCCGGCATGCGGGTGGCGGTCCTCAACGTGGCCGACGCCGCCCTGGCCGGCGAGCTGGCCGCGCGAGACGCCGCGCCGGTCACCGATCTCGCGGGTCTCGACCTGCTGTTCTACGCGGCCGACAGCGCCGCCGAGCTGGATGGCATCCCCGCCCTGATCCCGGCGCTCGCCGACAAGGGCGCCCTGTGGATCGTCTCGCGCAAGGGCAAGGCCGCCGCGCTGAAGGATGTCGAGGTGATGGCCGCGGCCAAGGCCCACGGCCTGGTGGACAGCAAGGTGGTCGGCTTCTCGGATACGCACACGGCGCTGCGCTTCACCCGGCGAAGGAGCTAGCGGTTCCCAGCGTCACGAAACCGCTCTAAGCCCGGCTCATGTCACTCCGGGACTTCGCCCTTCTCGCCTTTGTCTGCGTCGTATGGGCGGCCAACAACATCGTTTCCAAGTTCGTGGTGACCCACCTGGGCGTGCCGCCGATGTTCTATGCCGGCGTGCGGTTCGCCATCGTGCTGGTCGCCGTCAGTCCCTGGCTGCTGCCCATGCCGCGCCCGCGCTGGCGGATGCTGGTGGTGGGCACTCTGATGGGGGCGGGCACCTTCGCGCTGGTTTTCATAGGCCTGAAGACCTCCAGCCCATCGGCCGTGGCCATCGTCAGCCAAGTGGGGGTGCCGATCACCACCCTGCTGTCCTTCGTGATCCTGGGGGAGCGGCTCACCGGCCGCAGGGTCATCGGCATGCTGCTGACCCTGGCCGGCGTGCTGGTGGTCATGTGGGACCCGCATGGGTTCAAGATATCCACCGGCCTGCTGTTCATCGTCGCCGCCTCGTTCCTGGGCGGACTGGGGGCGGTGATGATGAAGCAGATGGAAGGGGTCAAACCCCTGCGCCTGCAGGCCTGGGTGGGGCTATCGTCCCTTGTGCCCATGATCGTCCTGTCGGCCTGGCTGGAGCCCGGGCAGGTCGAGGCGGGCGTCGCGGCCGGCTGGCCCTTCGTGGCCGCGGCCCTGTTCTCGGGCCTGGTGGTCTCGGTCCTGGCCCACACCCTCTATTACAGCCTGATCCAGAAGTATGAGGCCAACCTCATCTCGCCCCTGACCCTGATGACGCCGCTCGCCACCATCGCCATGGGGGTGGTCTTCACCCAGGATGTCTTCGACCTGCGCATGGCCTTCGGCACGGCGGTCGCCCTGGCCGGGGTCCTGGTCATCGCCCTGCGGCCCAGCCAGGCCGTGGCTTTGCTGGTGGCCTTGCGCAATCGCTCGCAATAACCTTGAGCACATGACCCCGATCCCCGCGCCCTCGCCGAACTTCGACGTCCGCAAGACCCCGCCGGACATGATCGTCCTGCACTATACCGGCATGCAGACCGGCGAGGCGGCGCTCGCCCGCCTGCGCGATCCGGACGCCAAGGTCTCGTCCCACTATGTGGTGGAGGAGGACGGGCGGGTCTTCACCCTGGTGGCCGAGGAACGGCGCGCCTGGCACGCCGGCGTCTCTTCCTGGAGAGGCGAGCGCGACATCAACGGCCGCTCGGTGGGCATCGAGATCGTCAATCCCGGCCACGAATTCGGCTACCGGCCATTCCCGGAGGCGCAGATCGCCGCGGTGATCGAGCTGGTGGCGGAGATCCGCACCCGCTGGACCATCGAGGACGGCGCCATCGTCGGCCATTCCGACGTCGCCCCCAACCGCAAGCAGGACCCCGGCGAGCTCTTCCCCTGGAAGCGGCTGGCGGAGGCCGGCCACGGCCTGTGGGCCGAGCCCGCCGCCGCACCCGGCCAGCCCATCAGCGAGGGCGAGACCGGCGCCGCGGTCTTCGCCCTGCAGGCCGGGTTCACGCGCCTGGGCTATGACTGCGCCCCGTCCGGAACCTTCGACGCCCACACCACCGCCGTGGTCACCGCCTTCCAGCGGCACTGGCGGCCGGAGAAGGTGGACGGGATTGCGGACGGGGAGACCCGCGCGCGGCTGATCGGCCTGCTGAGGCTGGGCGCCGCCTGATGCATCCCGATCCCGCCTTCCGGCTCGACGATGTGGCCGTGATGCAGGCGTTCGCCGCGCACCGCGCGTTCGCTCACATCTTCGCCTGTACGGCAGAGGGGCCGGTGGTGGCGCACGCGCCGATCGAGCTGACGGC
>JAZKFM010000322.1:0-3554 GCA_040386415.1 Pseudomonadota bacterium | reverse complement strand
ATGCACAACCTGGGCATCTCCTACATCTCTGGCTCGGGCGGTCCGAAGAACTCCACCACCGCGGCGCAGTGGTTCCGCCGCGCCGCCGATCTGGGCCTGGTGGATAGCCAGTATAATCTGGCGGCCCTCTATGAGCAGGGGCTTGGGGTCAGCCAGAACGCGGCGGAGTCCTACAAGTGGTACCTGGTCGCCGCCCGCACCGGCGACGGCGAGGCCCGCTCCAGCGCGCAGCGCGTAGCCGCCGGCCTGTCGACGGACGCCCGCACCGTGGCCGAGCGCGCCGCCGCAGGCTTCCGCGCCAGCACGCCCAATCCCTCTGTCGCCCCGGCCGCCGCCCTGGCGGCGGCCCCAGCCTCGCCGACCGTGATCACCGCCCAACGAGCCCTCTCGCGGCTGGGCTACTACCAGGGCCCGACGGACGGCAGCGCCTCGGGCGCCCTGAAACTGGCCGTCGCGGCCTATCAGCGCGACCAGGGCATGCAGGCCACCGGCCAACTCGACCCTTCGACGGTTTCCAAGCTTTCCGTCTTCACGCGCTGACCCGCCAGGCGCCATAAGAGGCGACCTTGGACCTCTATCTTCCCATCGCCGAAGTCTCGGTGAACGCGCCGCTCCTGGTGGCGCTCGGCGCGCTCGTCGGCTTCATCTCCGGGCTGTTCGGCATCGGCGGCGGCTTCCTGATGACGCCTGTCCTGGTGCTGATGGGCATCCCGCCGGCGGTGGCGGTGGCCAGCATGGCCAACCATGTGGCGGCCTCCTCGACCTCCAGCGTCATCTCCTACACCCGCAAGCGGGCCGTGGACTTCCGCCTGGGCGGAGTGCTGGCGGCCGGCGGTGTGGTGGGCGCGATCGCCGGCGTGGAGCTGTTCCGTTGGCTGCGGCTGCTGGGCCAGGCCGACCTGGTGGTGGGGCTCTCCTATCTGGTCTTCCTGGGGGTGATCGGCGGTCTGATGCTGGTGGAGTCCCTGCAGTCGATCCTGCGGCGGCGCAGCGGCCAGCCGCCCAAGCCCCGCAAGGACCGCCGCCCGCCCTGGCTGTACGGCCTGCCGCTGAAGATGCGCTTCCCGCGCTCGCGGCTCTATATCAGCGTCATCCCGCCGGTCCTGCTGGGGGTCTTCGTCGGCGTGCTCTCGGCGGTCATGGGCGTGGGCGGCGGCTTCATCCTGGTCCCGGCGATGATCTACATCCTGCGCATGCCGGCCGGCGTCGTCGTGGGCACCAGCCTCTTCCAGATCATCATCACCACCTCGCTCACCGGGGTGCTGCAGGCCGGCCGCAACCAGACCGTCGACATTGTCCTGGCCACCCTGCTGCTGGTGGGGGGCGTGCTGGGCGCGCAGCTCGGCGCCAAGGCCTCATCGCGGTTCCGGGCCGAGGAGCTGCGCGCCCTGCTGGCCCTGATCGTCCTGCTCGTGGGCCTGCGCATGGGGCTTGGCCTGTTCTTCACCCCCGACGAGCCCTTCGTGCTGATGACGGGGATGGGCTGATGGCGCTCGACATCCCCAGCCCCACCGCTCCGCAGCTCACCGCCTCGCCCGCTGCGGTCTCCGCCGCGCTCACCACGACGGAGGTCCGCGTGACCTCCAGCTTCCGGGGCGCGCACATCGTGCTCTATGGCGCGGTCTTCGATCCGAGCACCAAGCCCCGCGACGTGGTGGTCATCGTCCGCGGGCCCGAGCAGCCTATCCGCATCGCCCGCAAGACCAAGGTGGCCGGCCTCTGGGTCAACAGCCGGCCTGTGGTGTTCCGCGGCGCGCCCGGATTCTACATGACCGCCTCGACCCGGCCGCTGCAGGATATCGCCGGCTTCGGGACCCTGCGCCGCCTGGGCGCCGGCATCGACCACCTGGCCATCAACGCCCCCTTCGAGCAGCGCACCGAGACCCGCTACGGCGTCCGCGACGTCGTGGTCAGCCGGCTGGGGGGCGACTATCTGGACTGGCGGCGCGCCGTCATCCGCCTGAAGCAGAACGCCGGCCTCTACGACGCCGACGACAAGGGGGTCACCTTTGTCGACAAGGACCTGTTCAAGGCCGAGATCGACCTGCCCACCAAGGCGCCGATCGGGACCTACCAGGCCGAGATCATCCTCTTCCAGGACGGCCAGCCGGTCTCGCGGAAGGTCCGGACCCTGACGGTGCAGAAGGCCGGTATCGAGCGGACCCTTTACCTCTTCGCCCATCATAGCCCATGGTTATACGGCTTGGTGTCGATGGCCCTGGCGCTCGGCGCGGGCTGGGCCGCCTCACTCGTCTTCCGGAGGAACTGACGCCTGTGATGGACGCCGAGGCCTCCGCCCCCAAGCCGATGTGGGTCCTGGCCCTGATCGGCCTGGCCGCCTTCCCTGTGTCGGCCACCCTCTACGCCTACGGCCCGCCGGCCTGGTCGGGGCACGCGCTTAACGTGCTGCTGGCCTGGTCGGCGATCATGCTGGGCTTCCTGGGCGGCATCCGCTGGGGCCTGGAGAGCAGCCGGGAGGAGCCGCGATGGGGGAGGCTGGCCGGCTCGATCATCTCTCCGATCGCGGGCTTTGGCCTGCTGGTGGCCCGCGGCGACATCCCGACCTCCTGGATCATCACCGGCCTGATGGCCGCCTTCATCATCCAGTGGCTGTTTGATCACTCGGCGCCCGACGTGCCGGCGCGATATCCGCGGCTGATGACGGTCCTGACCCTGGGGGCGTCAGTGTCCCTGGCCATGGCCCTGGAACAGGCGATGAAGCTCTAGTCGCCCACCACCGAGCGCCAGCCCACGGCGTGAACCCGGCCGGTCCCCAGGGCGCCGCAGAGCGGGTCGCGGGCGAACAGCCCCGAGAACGCCGGGTCCCGGATGCTCAGCCCCCCGGCATAGGCCCCGAAGGCGGGCACCACCAGGCGCTCGCCGTCGGTCACGAAGCAGCGCCGCCGTACCGTGCCGCGCGAGGCCGTCACCTTGGCGCAGGGGTGAAGATGCCCCGCCACCTCGCCGGGCTGGCGCCCCGCCTGGGGCTCGTGCCGAAGCTGCAGGCCCGCCACGGTCAGCTCGTCGGCCACCTCGCCGGGCAGGGCCCGGGGCCCGTCGGCGTCGTGGTTGCCGATCACCCAGATCAGGCGCGTGAGGCCGGCCAGCGTCCGAAGCTGCTCGGCGTCGTCGGCCGCCAGCCGTTCCTCCGAGGCGCGGTCATGGAAGGTGTCCCCCAGCAGGACCACGGCGGCGGGACGGGTCGCGACGATCTCGGCGGTCAGGCGCCTCAGGGTGTCGCGGGTGTCGTAGGGCGGCAGCATCTGGCCGCGGGCGGCATAGGCGCTGCCCTTCTCCAGGTGCAGGTCGGCCACCACCAGCATCTGGTCGGCCTCGATCCACAGCGCTCCGCTGGCGCGGAAGGTCACCGCCGCGCCCGACAGCGTCGTGCGCAGGCCGCCGCAGGGGCTGGGTCCCCAGGCATAGACGTGGCGGGTTTGCGCCAGCGCGCTCATGCGATGGCCTCGGCGATCAGGTCGCTCTCGGCCTCGGCCAGGATCATCTCGCCGGCGGCGCCCGGGGTCCGCTCCTTGCCGATCTCCAGCAGGATCGGG
>JAZKFM010000321.1:0-4480 GCA_040386415.1 Pseudomonadota bacterium | reverse complement strand
TGATGTCGGCGATGTCGTCGCGGGCCAGCAGCGGCTCCAGCGGGCCATAGCCCAGGACGTCGTTGATGATGTCCTGGACGAGCATGTCCTGCTCGGCCACCGACATGGAGACGTTCTTGATCGCCACCAGCTCGGCGACGATGTCGCGGATCTCTTCCCCGGCCTGCTTGACGTCCAGCTGGGCGAGCTGGGCCAGGTCGATGGGGTTGATCAGGGCGTTGAAGATCGTGGTCTTGGTGGCGTGGTAATAGTCGGTCTGCTCCCGGACCACCTGGGTGGTGGGGGCCGGGCCCTGGGCCGCGCGCAGCTGTTCGAAGGCCAGGGTCGGCTTGGGCCCCGCCGTCACCTGCCCGCCGGCCCGCTGCATCTCCGGGGCGCCCTTGACCGGGGCGGTGGAGGGCGGGGCCAGGGCGGTGGGCTCGATCCGCTGGGGGCGGGTGGCGATGGCCACGCCGTCGGCCGCCGCCGGGGGCGGGGCCTTGCGGGCGGCCGGCGCATCGCCGTCGGTGGGACGCTTGCCGAACATCTACTTGCGCTTGAACAGGCTGCCGAACAGGGAGGTCTTGACGACCGGCGGCGGATCGCGCCGGGCGATCTGCTGGGCCAGGTAGTCGATGCCCTCGGCGGCCCGGGACTTGGGCGCCACCTCGCACAGCATCTGGCCGTTGTTGGCCGCCTGGCCGAACAGCTTGGGATCGAAGGGCAGGCTGAGCGACGGCGTCAGGCCGAGCGCCTCGCCGAAGTCCTTCACCGGGATTTCCGGGCGGCCGGGCACGCCGACCTGGTTGAGCACCAGGCGCGGCGGAGCGTCGTTGGGCCGGGCGCGGCGCACCAGGTCGATCATGTTCTTGGCGTTGCGCAGGCTCGCCAGGTCCGGCGTGGCGACGATCACCAGGTCGTCGGAGGACAGCAGGATCTTACGGGTCCAGGCGGTCCACAGGTGCGGCAGATCCAGCACCACGAAGGGCGCGGCCGAGCGGATCTTCTGGGTGACCTCGTCATAGGCTTCGGGGCCGATGTCGTAGTCGTTGTCCAGGGTGGCCGGCGCGGCGAACAGGCTCAGCCGCTCGGTGCAGCGGGCCATCATCCGGTCCATCAGCACCGGGTCCAGGCGGTCGGGCTGGGTCAGGGCGTCGGCGACGCCTTGCAGCGGGTCCTGGTTGAAGTCGAGGCCGGCGGTGCCGAAGGCCAGGTCCAGGTCGACGAGCACCGCCCCGGTGTGCAGACGCTCGGTGATCGAATAGGCGACGTTGTGGGCCACGGTCGAGGCGCCGGAGCCGCCCTTGGCGCCGCAGAAGGCGATCTGCCGGCCCACGAAGGGCGCCGACGGATCGGCATAGAGGCTGGTGACGGTGCGGACCACCTGCAGCGGGTTCAGCGGCGGGACCAGATACTCGCTGACCCCGCGGCGCATCAGCTCGCGATAGAGGGCGATGTCGTTGGCCGCCCCGATCACCACCACCTTGGTGCCGGGATCGCAGACCTCGGCCAGCTGGTCGAGCTGGGCGATCAGCTGGGGCGCGGGATCCAGGCTCTCCACCATCACCAGGGAGGGGGTGGGTTGGTTCTGATAGGTCTCGAAGGCGCCCACCAGGCCGCCCATGCGCACCACCACGGCGGCGCGCTCCATGCGGCGGTCGGCGGCGGCGCGCTCTACCAGGTCGGCGGTCTCGGGCTGGGCGCAGAAGACGTGGATGGTGATGCGCGGCAGGGTGTGTTCACCGAGCGCGGCTTCCGCGCTGGCGATCATCTCGTGCACGGGATTGGGCGGCTGGGCGCGGGGCGGCTCGGGCTGATCCAGATCGTCGGCCAGGGGATCGGCGTCGAAGGCCCGAGCGTCGGGCTCGCGGGCCGGCGGGAAGTCGGCGAAGGGGTCGACGCCGGTGGCCGGCGTCATGGGCGTCTCGCGCCAGGCGCCGCTCGAAGGTGAGGTGAACTCGTCGTCGGCCTCGAATTCGAGCTCGAAGGGATCGTGACCCGGCTTGCTGGTCATGGACGCCATCACTTGCCCACCGAGGAGACGGCGCCCCTGGCCTGCTCGTCGGCGGCCGAGGAGGTGATTTCGCCCCGGCGGTACTTGTCCAAGGCGAAGAGCCGGCGCTGGCTGTCGGCCGGGCCCATGTCGGCGGGCCGCACGAGATCGGCCGGGCTGGCCACCTGGGCGGCCATGTTGGCGGTGATGGCGCAGCCGAAGTTGGGCTGCACCTCGTTGCGCGCCGAGTGTGCGATGTTGGTCCACTGCTCGCCGCAGCGGGGCACCACGGCCTGGTAGCGGGCATAGGCGACGCGCACCGGGGCGCCGTTCTCGGCGGCGCCGTCATAGCCGGCCATGAGGATGGCGGCGGCCGGGACGCCTTGCGAAACCAGGAAGCCGCGGGTCGCCTCGCCGGCGCGATAGGCCGCCGTGGTGTCGACGCCGCCGGCCGGGGTCTGGACGGTGATCGGCCCGCCGCTTTCCCGGCGCCAGGTGTCGACATAGCCGGCGAGCGCCGCGGCCTGGTTGGAGGTCAGGCCGTGGCCGTTGATCGCCAGGGCGATCTCCTCGGCCTGTTCGGCGGCCGTGGCCTGGAAGTGTTCGGTCGGGGTGCGAGCCTCCACCAGGCGGCTGGGCACGGCGGTGGTGCCACAGGCGCTGAGCGCCAGGGCGGCCAGGATCGCGGCGGTCTTCAGCGGAGTGTTCATTCGATCACGTAGCCGTAAGGCCCCTGATAGGCGCGGCCCGCCTGGGCCTGCGGCTTGGCCTTGTAGGCCTTGGTCAGCTCCCCCATCAGCAGGGTCGAGTGGTCGCTGGCGATCCGCATGCCGTCCACCGGCGTCTGCAGCCGGCCGGGGCTGGTGGGGGTGACGATGTAGGGGGTGACGATCACCACCAGCTCGGTCTCGCCGCTCAGGTAGTCGCGGCTGCGGAACAGGGCGCCCAGCACCGGCAGGGTGGTCATACCCGGCAGGCCGTCGAGGTTCTGCTTGGTCTTCTCCTGCAGCAGGCCGGCGATCATCATCGAGCCGCCCGACGGCAGCTCCACGGTGGTCTCGGCCCGGCGCACGCTGAGCGCCGGGATGCTGAGCGAGGTGTTGGTGGCGGCGCTGGAGACCGTGAACGACCCTGTGCTGGTCAGTTCGGAGACCTCGGTGGAGATCTTCAGGGAGATGCGCCCCTGGGACATCACGAAGGGGGTGAAGCCGAGCCCGACGCCGAAGGGCTTGAACTCCACGGTGATCTTGCCGTCCTGGTCCTGGGCCACGGGAACCGGGAACTCGCCGCCGGCCAGGAACTTGGCCGACTCGCCGGAGACCGCCGTCAGGTTCGGCTCGGCCAGCATGCGGATCAGCCCGACCCGCTCGAAGGCCTTCAGGGTCGCCTCGCCGGAGTTCAGGCCGCTGTCGCCGGCGGTGTTCTTGATGGTGGCGGTGTCGTCGTTGCCGGCGATCGTGCCGTCGCGGACCACAACGTCGCAGAGCGCGCCGGCGGCGAAGCCCGCCCCGCAGGGCCGCTGCAGGACCGGCTGCTTGGTGGTGTCCACCTTCCAGCCGGCGGAGGTTCCCCCCAGCAGGGCGCCGTTGACCGCGAAGTTGGCGGCGGCGCCCAGCAGGTACTGGGGCTCGCCCAGCTGGTTCATCACCGCGCTGAGGTTGAAGCCCAGCTGCTTGATGACATTGCGCTGCATCTCCACGACGCGGACCTTCAGCATCACCTGGTCCTTGCCGGCGATGGTCAGCATGTTCAGCACCTGCTCGGGGCGCTCCACCGAGGCCTTGGCGATCTGAACCGCCTTGTCGGCGTCGCCGAGATTGGCCACCTCGCCCGAGAGGATGATGCTGGACCGGATGCCGTCCACCTGGACCCGGGCGCCGGGCAGGATGCGGTTGATGGTCTGGGCGATGGCCGAGGTGTCCTGGTCCACCCGCAGGTCCAGGGACAGGATGCGGCGCCCCGTGCCATCGAAGAAGACCGCGTCCGTCTGGCCCTGCCGGATCCCCAGGATGAAGATCCGGCGCGGGGTGCGCAGCATGGCCTCGGCCACGTTGGGATTGGTCACCAGCACGTCGCGGGCGTCCACCGGCAGCTCGATGATGGCCGACTTGCCCACGGGCACCGAGAGGGACTGAACAGCCCCGCCCGTCTGGGACAGGTCGACCCGCACCACGGCCGCGCCGGTGGTCAGGCCGCTCTGGGCGTTGGCGGCGCCGGCCAGGCTGGCGGCGGCCAGGACAAGGGCTGCGAAGAGGGCGCGCGGGTTCATCGGACAAGCACCTCGCTGGCGGAACCGCCGCGGTAGACCCGAAGGCCCTGGCCGCCGCGCTTGCCGGGCACGCCCCGGGACGCCGCCCCCCCGAGATCGGCGTAGGAGCGCAGGGCCAGCTGCATCTCGCCCTGGGCCTTGCCCCGCGACAGCACCTCGGCGTCGGCGGCGGGAACCTCCAGCACGGCCACGGCGCCGACGATGGTGCGGGCGTCCTTCTCGGGATCGGTCTTTTGGTC
>JAZKFM010000320.1:3359-3873 GCA_040386415.1 Pseudomonadota bacterium | reverse complement strand
TGCCGACGCGCTGAAGATCGCCACGGCCAAGGACCGCATCCCGGCCGTCGGCTTCGCGGGCCGCGAAACCCTGCGCGACTACTGGCAGGACGCGGAGCATGTCCGCGGCATCTGGCGCGCGGCCTCGCTCGCCAGCTACCAGGCCGGGGCGCCGACATGGCGGACCCTGCTCGACCTCGACGCCCTGTCCAAGGCTGAGAACGCCAACTGGGTGTGGAAGGGCGACGTTTGCCTGCCACCCGACGAGCGTTACTGCCTGGTCAGCCTGTCCAACGGCGGCAAGGACGCCGTCGAGGTCCGCGAATTCGACACTGTCACCGGCAAGTTCGTGGACGGCGGTTTCCGCCTGGCCGAGGGCAAGCACAGGTTCGACTGGATCGACCGCGACACCCTGCTGGTCGTCACCGACTGGACCAAGGCCGACGTCACCACCTCCGGCTACCCCTTCATCGCCAAGCTGCTGAAGCGCGGCCAGCCCCTCGCGGCAGCGAAGCAGGTGTTCGCCGGCCGGAAG
>JAZKFM010000320.1:0-3349 GCA_040386415.1 Pseudomonadota bacterium | reverse complement strand
GCGGCTACGGCGTGCAGTCCATCGTGCTTCGCGATCCGGAGGGGGAGGTGCAGGCGGTGGTGATCCAGCGGCCGCTCGATACGTTCAACGCCGAGTACTATCTCCTGGCCGGCGATCGCCCCCTGCGCCTCGACCTGCCGCCGAAGGCTTCGGTGCAAGGCTATCTCGACGGCCGGGTCCTCGTGAGCCTGGAGGCCGACTGGACCGCCAAGGGCATGAAGGAAGGCGACCTCGTCGATTTCGACCTCGCCGCCTTCAAGCGCGATCCGGCTACGCTGACGCCCGCCCTCGTGCTGCGTCCCACACAGAGCCAGAGCGTGGAACAGGTGGCCACCACCCGAACCCGGCTGGTCGTCGCCGTGCTCGACAACGTGCGGGGCAGGGTCGTCAGCTATCGCCGCGCCGGCGGCGCGTGGCAGGCCCAGACCCTGGATCTCCCGAAGGATTCCACCCTCACCATCGGCGCGGCGTCGCACCATGACGACCGGCTGATCGTCAACGCGGCCGGCTATCTGACGCCCAGCAGCCAGTGGCTCGCCGACGCCGGCGGCGCCACGTCGCGGGAGCTGCGCAAGCTGCCCGACCGCTTCGATGCGTCGAAGTATGTGACCGAACAATTCTGGGCCACATCGAAGGATGGCACGAAGGTCCCGTACTTCGTGGTCCGCGGAAGAGACGTGAAGCTGGATGGGAACAACCCGACCCTGCTCTACGCCTACGGCGGCTTCCTGGTCAGCCAGTCACCGGCCTATTCGGGCGCGGTCGGCAAGCTGTGGCTCGACAAGGGCGGGATCTACGTCGTCGCCAATATCCGCGGCGGCG
This sequence comes from Pseudomonadota bacterium, assembly GCA_040386415.1. Taxonomy (GTDB): domain Bacteria; phylum Pseudomonadota; class Alphaproteobacteria; order Caulobacterales; family Caulobacteraceae; genus Phenylobacterium. The sequence continues at coordinate 2,527 of JAZKFM010000320.1, read as the reverse complement.
GCGAGTTCGGGCCCCGGTGGCACAACGCGGGGCTGAAGCTGAACCGCATGCGGGTCTACGACGACTTTTTCGCCGTGTCGGAGGATCTGATCGCGCGCAAGCTCACCAGCCCCAGGAAGCTCGGCATCATGGGCGGCTCCAACGGCGGCCTGCTGATGGGCGTGGCCCTGACCAAGCGGCCCGAGCTCTACAACGCCATCGTCATCCAGGTGCCGCTGTTCGACATGATCGGCTACGACCACATCGGCGCGGGCGCCTCCTGGATCGGCGAATACGGCGACCCAAAGGTCCCGGAGGAACGGGCGATGCTTATGAGCTACTCGCCGTACCAGAACCTCAAGGCCGGCCAGCCCTATCCGCGGGTCTTCATCGAGACCTCCACCAAGGACGACCGGGTCCATCCCGCCCACGCCCGCAAGGCCGGCGCGCGGCTCAAGGAGCTGGGCTACGACTACCTCTACTACGAGAACATGGACGGCGGTCACGCCGCCGCCGCCAACCTCAACGAACGCGCCACTCGCCAGGCCTTGGAGTTCACCTACCTGATGCAGAGGCTGATGGACTGAGCGACGGCCGCCTCACCCCCAAACGTCATGGCCGGGCCTGTCCCGGCCACCCAGACGCGCCGCCTCGCAGGATACGCGCCTCTCGTAGGATACTCACCGACGACGCGAACCCGGCGCCATCACATCGCCCTCCCGTCGCGGGAGCCCCTACCGCACGTAGCTCGCCCCGTTGATGTCGATCACGGCGCCTGTCATGGACGCCGGCGCCTCGAGCGCCAGCCATGCGGCGGCGCGGCCGACCTCCTCAGGCTCCGCGACCCGGCCCAGGGGGATGTCGGCCAGCAGCCGGTCGCCGCCGCGGCTGGCCAGATAATCGTCAGCCACGCCCGTCATCGTGAAGCCCGGGCAGACCGCAAAGGCCAGGATGTCCTCGGCCGCATAGCCGCGTGCGATGGACTTGGTCATCGCCACCATGCCCGCCTTGGACGCCGCATAGTGCCAATGGCTCGGGCTGTCGCCGCGATAGGCCGCGCGGCTGGCGATGTTGACGATCCGGCCGCCCGATCCCCGCTGGCGCCAGTGCAGGACAGCGCGTCGGCAGAGATCGGCGGAGGCTTGCAGGTTGACCTGCAGGGTGCGTCCCCAGGCGGCCTGCCAGGCGTCCGACGGCGCGTCGACCGCCACCGCCTCGAAGATCCCGGCGTTGTTGACGAGAACGTCGATGCGCCCGTCCAGCTGGTCCAGCGCCGCCTCCCACAGCCCGTCCGCGGCGTCAGCTCGGGCGAGGTCGGCTCCAATCGAACCGTCGCCATCCCGGCTGCCATGCCCCAGGGTGCGCGCCCGGCCGGCGAGGGCGCCCAGGATGGCGGCGCCGATGCCGCGGGTCGATCCGGTCACCAGCACGTGGGGGAGGTCGTCGGCCATGGCTTGGGTTAAGGTGCGGGTCTTCGATGTTCAAGCGCCCTGGGAGGCCGACGCATGACCCTCTACCTCGCCGCATTCCTGCTGGGCCTGATCGCCGGGCTGCGGGTGATGACCGCGGCGGCTGCGGTGAGCTGGGCCGCCGCCCTGGGCGAGCTCAAGCTGGCGGGCACGCCGCTCGCGTTCCTGGGCGCAGCGGTCACCCCCTGGATCGTCTCGGCCCTGGCGGTGGGCGAACTGGTCACCGACAAGCTGCCGATCACGCCCAGCCGAAAGGTCCCGCTGCAGTTCGGGGCGCGGCTCATCATGGGCGGCTTCGTGGGCGCGGCGGTGGGGCTCTCCGCCGGGGCGTTGCTGCCGGGCGCCGTGCTGGGCCTGCTGGGCGCGGTGGTGGGGACCTACGCCGGCGCGGCGGCGCGCGGTCGGCTGGCGGGCGCCCTGGGGCGCGACCTCCCGGCGGCCCTGGCCGAAGACCTGGTGGCGGTCTGCGGCGCGGCCCTGATCGTCGGCGCCCTTCTGTGAGCCCGGTTGCGAGCCCCGTTGCGGTTCAGGCCTTCGACGCCATCGTTATCGGGGCCGGGCAGGCGGGTCCCCCCCTGGCCGGGCGACTGACGGCGGCCGGGCTGAGCGTCGCCCTGATCGAGCGTAAGGATTTCGGCGGCACCTGCGTCAACACCGGGTGCATGCCCACCAAAACGCTCGTGGCCAGCGCCCGGGCGGCGCATGTCGCCCGCCGGGCGGCGGAGTACGGCGTGATCCTGCCCGGTCCCTTCACCATCGACATGGCGACCGTCCGCGGCCGGGCCCACACGGTGACGATGAACGCCCGCAAGGGCGTGGAGTCCTGGCTGAAAGGGATGAACCGCTGCCGGGTGATCGAGGGCCAGGCGGTCTTCACCGGGCCCCACGAGATCGAGGTGGGCGGCGAACGCCTCACCGCGCCTCGCATCTTCATCAACGTCGGTGGCCGCGCGGCGCTCCCCGACATGCCGGGCGTGCGCGACGTGCCGGTCCTCGACAACACCACCATCCTGCAACTCGACATCGTGCCCGAGCATCTGGTGGTGATCGGTGGCGGCGTCATCGGGCTGGAGCTGGGC
>JAZKFM010000319.1:0-3039 GCA_040386415.1 Pseudomonadota bacterium | reverse complement strand
GACTCCTCCACCAGGCCGCTCTCGCGCAGGGTGCGCAGGTGGCGGCTCATGGCGGGGCCCGGCAGGCCGACCTCGCGGGCCAGTTCCCCGGCCTGGCGGGGCCTCTGGCTCAGCAGGTCCACCACCTGGCGGCGGTGGGGATCGGCCAGGGCCGCGAGCGTCCGGTCGAGGGCGGCGGTGGCGGCCAAGTCAGACCCAGCCCGTGATCTTCAGCCCGCTGGCCGCCTCGGCCTCCTCGCGGCTCACCACCTGGACAGTCTGCGACACGTTCCAGATGTGGCCCTCGGGATCGCGGCAGCGATAGGTGCGGTCGCCATAGAACTGGGTCTCGGGCTCGGCATGGATCTCCGCGCCGGCCGCGCGGGCTCGCGCGCAATGGGCGTCGATGTCGTCGTCGATCTGGATGCTGACCGTCTGGGTGTTCTTGCCGCCGATGGACCTGGGGCTCTTGTGATCCTCCGTCCATTCCGTGCCGACCATCACCATGCTGTCGCCGAAGCTCAGCTGCGAGTGGGCGACGCCGCCGTCGGCGTCCTCCAGCAGCATGGTCAGCTCGAAGCCGAAGGCCTTCTGCAGCCAGTCGATGGCCGCCTTGGGGTCCTGGTAGAACAGGGCTGAACTCATCCGCGCCATGGTCGTGCTTCTCCTAGAGGGACGTGCTGATGTCGTGGCCGGTGGCCTCGGCCATCTGGTCCGGGCTCAGGACCGCCACGGTCTGGCCGAAGGACCACGGATGGTCCTCAAGATCGAGGCAGGTATAGACCCGGTCGCCATAGGCCTGGGTCTCCGGCTCGCGCTGGATGCGCGCGCCGGCCGCCCGCGCCCGCGCGCAATGGGCGTCGAGCCCCTCGCCCAGCTGCACATGGACCGATTGCGTCGCCCGGCCGCCGAAGGCGATCGGCGTCGTGGCCTTGTCGCGCGGCGGCCCGACGACCATGACGAGGCCGCCCGGGAGGCTGGTCTCGGAATGCATCACCCCGCCCTGGCCGTCGTCCACCACCAGAGTGGTCTCAAAGCCGAAGGCCTTTTCCAGCCAGGCGAGCGCCGCCCGGGGGTCGCGGTACCAGATGACGGGGCTGATGGCGGGACGGGACATGCGCGGATTCCGGAATTAAATTCTCAATTCCAGAATATTTCTGCATTTCCGCAATTATCTGTCAAGCGCCCGCTTCAGGCCGGAGAGTCTCCCGTCGCTCTTCTCCGGCGTCACCCCCAGCAACCGCGCCACCAACGGATAGACATCGACATTGTCCGTGGTGCGCAGCTTCACCCCGTGGCGGATGTTGGGACCATGGGCGACGAACACCGCGGCCATCTCAGGCGCATAGGGATCGAAGCCGTGCGCCCCACCCTTGATCGGCGCCTTGGCGATCGCCGCCCGGGTGGTGATCAACCACCCCGTTCGCGGCAGGCAGAAGATCGGCGGGATGCGCCGGTGGGTCCCGAAGTGATAGCGGGCCGGAATCTCGCCCTTGCGCCAGCAGGTCATGTTGTCGTGCCGCCGCAGCAGCGCCGCCTCCACCTCCGCCGCACGGCCCGGCGCCGGGATCACGGTCATGAAGGCGCCCATGGCGACGCGGCGCGCCGCGTCGCCATGTAGGATGTCCTCGATATAGATGGCCCGCTCCGCCGAGACCGCGGCCATGCCGTGGTCTGCGGTGATCACCAGGTCGGCGGCCAGGCCTCTCGTGGCGAGCCCATGGGTCAGCCGCCCGATGGCGGCGTCGGTTCGGGTGAGGGCCGCATTGAGACCCGGGCTGTCGGGTCCGTCATGGTGTCCGCCCGTGTCGGTCTCGTCGAAGTAGAGACTGATGAAGCCGGGCCGCTTGTCAGCCGGGAGGTCCAGCCAGGCCAGCACCTGATCCACCCGAGCCTCAGCGGTCGCGTTCTGGTCGTAGGTCAGCCAATAGGTGGGCTGCACCCCCTGGATCGCTGTCTCCGATCCCGGCCAGAAGACGCTGGCCGAGATCACGCCCTGGCGCTCGGCGGTCACCCACAGCGGCGTGGCGTCGTTCCACCAGCGCGGGTCCTTGACCGTCGCCCGGTCGCCGAGGGTGAAGGTGACGCCGGGGATCAGCGGGTCGATCATCACATTGTCCACCAGGCCATGGCGGTCGGGCCGCAGCCCCGTCACCAGGGTCAGGTGGTTGGGATAGGTCTTGGACGGGAAGGAGGGCCGCACCGCCCCCCGCGCCCCTTCGGCCGCCAGTCGCGACAGGTGCGGGGTGATCCCCCGGTCCAGATAGTCGGCCCGGAACCCGTCCATGGAGACCAGGATCACCAGGGGCTTGTCAGCCGCCCAGGCGGGACCAGCGATAAGGCAGAAGAGGGCGGCGAGGCGGACGATCAGATAGCGCATCGCGCTTCTCTAGCGGAGGTCGATGACAGCGACGACCGCACCCCTTCATCGGCCCGTCAGATCGGCCACACAGGCCGCCCGCTGCTCGGCGCTCAGGCCGGCGATCACCGACACCTCCTGCAGGTCGTAGGTGGCCTTGCCCGCCGGCAGATAGGTGATCAGGCGGGGCGATCCGTCAGGCCCGGCGACGCGGTAGCCGATGGGCACGCGGCTATCGCCCTCCTTGCCCCCTTCCCGGCCCAGCCGCCTCATCCCGTCCCGCAGGCCGGCGGCATAGGCAGGCCCCTGCGGATCGACCCCGCTGATGATCCCGGTCTGGCCGCTCTTGGCGCCGTCGAAGCCTCGGTCGAAGACCGCAACCTGCTTGTCGTTCAGGGCCAGGCAGGCGCCGAAAGCGCCGGGCTGGAGGCGCACGGTTTCCCCACGGGTCACATGGCGCTCGAGTTGCGGCGCCGCTTCCAGGCCTGGTGCGATGGCGCGCAGGGCCTCCGGGAATAGAGCCGCCCCATAACCCTTCTCACCCGCCCGCACCGCATCCCGCTGGCGGCGCATCACGTCATCCATCGACTGCCGGCCCCCGCTGGCGTCCCGCACCGCCCGGTCCCAGCTCAGGGCCAGCAAGCGGCCACGGCCATAGGGCGACTGCTGGGCCTCGGAGTTGCTCCAGAACACCGCCATCA
>JAZKFM010000318.1:0-4650 GCA_040386415.1 Pseudomonadota bacterium | reverse complement strand
GGCCCACCGCCTGCTCCTGGGACGACTGGGAGATTTCCGAGATCAGCAGGTCGATCTCGGCGAACTTGGTGACGATGCCGCCGAGCGCCTCGCCGGTGTCTCCCACCACCTTGACGCCCCGATCCACTTGCAGCCGGCTGGCGGCGATCAGCTCCTTGATTTCCTTGGCGGCGCTCGCCGACCTCTGGGCCAGGGCGCGGACCTCCGAGGCGACGACCGCAAAGCCACGGCCGGCCTCACCGGCGCGGGCGGCCTCGACCCCGGCGTTCAGGGCCAGCAGGTTGGTCTGGAAGGCGATCTCATCAATGACCCCGACGATGCTGCTGATCTTGCCGGAACTGGCGGCGATCTCGCCCATGGCATGGACCGCCTCGCCCATGACCAGGCCGGAACGTTCGGCCTGACCCTTGGCCTCGCTGGCCGCAGAGGCCGCCTGCTTGGCCCCTTCGGCGCTGCGCTTGATGGTCACGGTGACCTCGTCCAGGGCCGCGGCGGTCTCCTCCAGACTGGCGGCCTGCTGCTCGGTGCGGCGCGAAAGGTCGTCGGAGGCGGCCGAGATTTCATCGGACCCGCCGTTCAGACCGCGGACCGAGTTGGTGATGGCGCCGATCGCCTCCCGCAGGCTGCCCACCGCCGCGTTGAAGTCGGTCTTGATCTGCAGATACTGGCCCTGGAAATCGGCCTCGATCCGGGTGGTCAGGTCGCCCTGCGCCAAACGGTCGAGGCTGGCGGCCAAGGCCTCCACCACGGCGCGCTGCTCGATCTCCAGCGCCTGGCGCTCGGCTTCGGTGCGCCCGCGCTCGAGGTCGGCGGCGGTGCGCATGTGGTCGGCCTCGGTCTCCAGGCGCATGGCCTGCAAGCCCCTGTCCTTGAAGACCTGGACCGCGCGCGCCATGGCGCCGATCTCGTCGCCGCGCGTGGCGAAGTCGACCTCCACGGCGTAATCGTCCTGCGCCAGGGCGCCCATCACCCCCGTCAGACTCCGCAGCGGCCGGATGGCCACCAGGGCCCAGGCGGTGATGAAGGCGCCGATCCCCAAAGCGCCGGCGCAGAGCAGCAGGGTCATGACCTGGAAGCCCTGGGCGATGGCGCGGGCGTCGCCCGCCACGGTCTTGTTCTTGGCCTCCTGCAGGTCGATGAACTGGTTGATCTCCTTCAGCCACTGATTGAAGGCCGGCCGGGCCTCGCTCAACAGCAGGGCGTGGGCGGCGGCCTGGTCGCCGGATTGGCGCAGCCGGATCACTTCGGTGATGAGGGGCTGGGTCCGGGCCTCGGTCGCCTTGATGGCGGCGATGATCTCCACTTCGTCCGGCGTGACTTCGCGGCCGGCCTTCAGGACGGCGTCCAGGGGCTGGGCCGACGCCGCGTAGTTCGCGGTCAGGCGATCAATTTCAGACAGCGCGGTCGCCAGCTCGGCCGGATCGGAGACCAAGACCACGTCGCGCAGGGCGATCGCCCGGTCGTGGACGCTGCCGCGGAAGTTGATGGTGTAGCGTTGCTTGACGCTGTTGACGTCGTTGATCGTCGCCAGATGGTCGTTGATCGTGTTGACCCGGTTTATACTGACAATCGCCATGGCGATCATCAAAACAAGCAGAATGACGTATCCAGAAGTAAGACGAGTACCGATCTTGAAATTGCTGAACACGCCAGGACTCTCCACACACTCACGCTACGCGATAAGTGCGTTGGCCTAGTTTAGAGGGATTAATTATTGCTCTCATTTCAGGCCTGTACGGTCCGGTCCGCCCAAGCGCTGCCATTTGTCGCGCCGACGCCCGCGCAGCCCACCCGCGCTGAGCGCCAGGGGGGCCGCGCAGGGCGTCAGTTCCAGATCGCGGGCTTCCGCGCGCCCCAGGGCAGCTCCTTCTCCAGCTGGCCGGCCAGGCGGTAGAGGGTGGCCTCGTCGGCGAAGCGGGCGGTGAACATCATGCCGATGGGGAGACCCGCCTCCGACTGCCAGAGCGGCAGGGAGAGGGACGGCTGGCCCGTGAAGTTGGCCGGCGGGGTGGTGGCGTAGGTGGCGCTCTGGCGCTTGTCGAATTCCTTGGGGTCCAGGGCCGGGTCCAGCCAGTCGACCCGCGGCGGCGGGGTGCTCATGGTCGGCTGCAGATAGACATCAAAGGCCTCGTACGCCGCCAGGATCTGACGATTGAGGATGCGCAGCTGCTGGAAGCCCCAGAAGGCCTGCTGGCCGGTGATGCGCTTGCCCGCCTCATAGCCGCGCCGCGCGAGCGGTCCCAGCTCGTCCTCGCCAGGCTCGCGGCCCAGGCGTTCGACCCAGCGCAGGACATTGGCCGAGAAGTTCGAGGCGCTGGCCAGGGACTGGGCGCGGTAGAGGCTGCGGTAGTCGATCCCCAGGCCCTGTTCGAAGACCTCGTGGCCGAGATGCTTCAGGGCGTCCACCGTGCGGGCCATGGCGGCCACCATCTCCGGGTCGATCTCGCGGCCGTTGGGGGTTTCCAGGGACCAGGCGATGCGCAGCCTGCCGGGCGCGCGGTCGACCTCGGCCAGGTAGGGACCGTCCTTGGCCGGGGCCTGGAAGGGGTCTCCGGCCTGGGCGTAGCCGGTGGCGTCCAGCATGGCGGCGCTGTCGCGCACCGTGCGGCTGACCACATGGTGGACCGAGAAGCCCAGGGCGCCGTCGGAGACCTCGCAGATGGGGGTGCGGTCGCGGGTGATCTTCATGCCCACGAGGCCGCAGCAGGCGGCCGGGATGCGGATGGAGCCCAGGCCGTCGCTGGCGTGGGCCAGGGGCACGATCCCGGCCGCAGTGGCCGAGGCCGCCCCGCCTGAAGAGCCGCCCGAGATATGATCGGGGTTCCACGGATTGCGGCAGGCGCCCAGCCGGTCGGAATTGGTGACGCCGGGAATGCCGAACTCCGGAGTGTTGGTCTTGCCCACCAGCACCACGCCGGCGGCGCGGTAGCGGGCGACGAGCTCGCTGTCGGCGTCGTCGGTGGGGACCTGGGCGAAGTTGCTGCCCGAGGTGCGGGGCCAGCCCAGGACCTGGGCGCCGAGGTCCTTGATCAGGAAGGGCACGCCGCGGAAGGGGCCGTCGGGCAGGGCTCCGGCGGCGGTGGCGCGGGCCTCGCCATAGGCCTTGTGCACCACGGCGTTGAGGGTGGGGTTGTGGCGCTCGATGCGCGCGATGGCGGCCTCGGTGAGCTCGGCGGGTGAGACATCGCCCTTGGCCACCAGGGCGGCGAGGCCCAGGCCGTCATAGTCGGCGTATTCCTTGAAGGCCATGGTCGCGCTCCGTCCCTGATCAGCGATCAGGTTGGGCGAAAAGGCCGGTGAGCGACAGGGCAAAGTTGCGACAGGCGCACGATCGGGATGGCGCCTTCCCGCGCGTCGAGCGTTACCATGGGATGCAGAGAACCAACCATTTCCTCGACACCCTGCCCGCCAAGGCCCGCGCCTTGATCGAACCCGACCTGGAGCGGGTCACCCTGAAGCGGGACGACACCCTGGCCGAGGTGGGCCGCACGGTGGAGATGGTGCTGCTGCCCGTCGACTCGATCATCTCGGTGATCGCGGTCATGGCGAACGGCGACCAGGTGGAGAGCCGCACCATCGGGCGCGAAAGCGGGTTTGGCCTGCTGCACGCCCTGGGCTCGCCCTACGCCTTCGAGCGGGTGATCGCGCAGGTGGGCGGCGAGGCCTGGAAGATCCGCAACGAGACCCTGCGCCGGGCGGCGGCGGCCAGTCCGGTGCTGACCGACGCCATCATCCGCCATGCCCAGGCGACCCTCGTCCAGACCGCCCAGACCAACGCCTGCAACACCCTGCACGCGACGCCGCTGCGGCTGGCGCGCTGGCTGCTGATGACCCAGGACCGGCTGGGGGGCGACGCCGTCGTGCCCCTGACCCAGGAGCATCTGGCGATCATGCTGGGGGTCCAGCGGACCACGGTGACCACCCTCGCGGCCTCCCTGCAGGCCGAGAAGATCATTCGCTACAGCCGCGGCAAGATCCGCATCCTGGACCGCGACGCTCTGACGAAGCGCGCCTGCGAGTGCTACGAGACCGTCACCCTGGCGGTGGACCGTATCCTGGCCGACCGGGTCGAGCGCGCCGCCTGAGCCGAGCGCCTGGCCTCACGGCAGGGTCCGGGCCACGGCCGGCGGCAGGTGGGAGGCCACATCGATGGTGAACAGCACCCGGCCGAGGTGGGTGTGGAAGTAGAACTTCGACATCGCGGTCGACGCTGGTGTTAAGCGCGCCGGCGGCCGGCGCAGGGGACTGACGACAGACCCGGATGGGCGTTCCTGGCCTCAGGACCGGGAGGCTGCGACCCGCGGATCGAAGGCGATCACGTTGGTCTGGCCGGGGTTCATAAGCTGGGGCGTGGGGGGCTCGGTGGTTTCGTCCGGGCCGGGGCGCAGGGCCGCGCCGCTGGCGGCGCCGACGCAGGTGGCTGACGCAAGGGCGGCGAGCCAAAGTCGAAGGGTGAGACGATGGGGCATGGCCGTTGGGGTGACAGGTTGGAGACGCCTCTCTAACCGGTCCGCGCGCGGTCGGTTCCGCCCGCAAAGTCGGCGAGCCGACCATTTTTAGCCGAGTGGCGTGACCGTCACGATGTCAGGACAGATTGGCTGGGGAACTAGGACTCGAACCTAGAACGACGGTACCAAAAACCGCTGTGTT
>JAZKFM010000317.1:0-5134 GCA_040386415.1 Pseudomonadota bacterium | reverse complement strand
CGGATCGAACAGGGCGGGCAGGCCGTCACCCCGCGCGTGGGCCTGCCCATCGTCGAGGGCATGCGCCTGACGACCCTGGCGGGCGGCTTCCTGACCATCGAGCTTTCCGACGAGAGCCGGATCACCCTGCCGTCCAATTCCAGCGGCCGGGTTCGGCAGCTGCGGGAGGTCCCGATGACCGGCGGGATGCTGCGGGTCTTCGACCTGGACCAGGGACGCAGCTCCACCTCCGCGACCCCCAACGCCAATCCCGATTCCCGCTTCCTGATCCGCACCCCCCTGTCGGTCTCCGCCGTGCGTGGCACCGAGTTCCGGGTGGCGGCCCTGAGCGACGGCCAGGCCACCACCGAGGTGCTCAAGGGCCTGGTGGGCGTGGCGGGGACCTCGGCTGAGGTGGCGGTGGCCGAGACCTTCGGGGTCAGCGTCTCGCCGGCCACGGTGGGGGAACCCATCAAACTTCCGCCCACCCCGAAACTGGCGCGCGGCGGCCGGGCGCAGGAGGACCCGGTGGTGGCCTTCGCCGTGGAGCCGGTGGCCGGCGCGGTGGCCTACCGCCTGCAGCTGGCCAATGACGCGGGGTTCGTCGACACCTTCGCCGAGACCACGACCGACAAGACGGCGGTCACCTTCGAGGGCGTGCCGGACGGCACCTATTTCGTCCGCGTCACCGCCCTCGACGCGATCGGGCTGGAGGGCCTGGCCTCCAACTACGGCTTCGACCGCGACCTCAACGTGCTGGAGCCGGGGCAGGCGGCGGTCGAGCGCTCGGGCAAGCTGCGCAAGTACCTGTTCAAGTGGACCGCCTCCGGCCAGGGGGTTCGCACCTACCGGTTCCAGATGTTCGCCGACGCCGAGGCGCGCACCGCCCTGGTGGATCAGACGGGCCTGGAGGCGCCGCAGGTGGTGCTCACCGACCTGCCGCCGGGGACCTACTACTGGCGGGTGACGGCGACGCGGCTGGCCAAGGGCCAGATCACCGAGAAGGTCGGCGGGCTGCAAGACCTCACCGTCGGTCAGTAACTCATGCCGCACACGGGGCGATCGCCGGCCGGCCGACGACTGCTCCTGGAGTGGCTGCTGGTGGCCGTGCTCGCCACCGCCGCGGCGGCCGGCGCGACCTGGGGCGCCCTGCTGGCCCGGGCGGACGGCGCGGTCTACGACGCCTTCGCCGCGATGAGCGGACGGCCCGCCGACGACGGCATCATCATCGTCGCCATCGACGACCGCAGCCTGGCCGAGCTCGGCCGCTGGCCCTGGCCCCGGGCGCGTCACGCAGACCTGCTGAACACCCTGGCGCCGATGAAGCCCCGGGCGGTGATCTACGATGTGCTGTTCACCGAGCCGGATCCGGCCGACCCCAACCTGGCAAGGGCGATGAGGGCCGCGGACGCCGTCTTCCTGCCGGTGCTGGTGGAGCAGGGCCTGAACGGCGCGGAGCTGAACCAGGTCCCGCCCGCGGGGCCCCTGGCCGCCGCCGCCGCTGGCCTCGGCCAGGTGATCATCCGCCCCGATCCTGACGGCGTGGTGCGTCGGCGCGAGCGCTGCCCGGCCCCCACCGCGCGGCCCCTGGCCGAGGTGGTTCTGGGGTTGAAGACGCCCCTCCCGAGCGAGACCTGCGTCGCCGACCTGATCCCCTTCGGCGGGCCGCCGGGCGCCTATCGCACGGTCAGCTTCGGCAGCGTGCTGCGCCGCGAGGTCCCCCCCGAGTTCTTCACCGGAAAGCGGGTGCTGGTGGGCGCCACGGCCCTGGGCATGACCGACCACTTCCAGACGCCCATGGGCGGCGCCGGCGGCATGTCCGGCGTTGAGCTGCAGGCCAACATCCTCGACGCCCTGGATCATGGCGTGGCCCGTGGCGAGGCCGGGTGGCCCCTGCGCCTGGCCATCTCCATTCTGCCGCTGTGGATCCTGATGGCCGGCTTCCTGTATCTGAAGCCCGCCCAGAACCTGACCCTGGCGATCGGCCTGGGCGCGGCCGTCCTCAGCCTCAGGGTGGTGCTGTTCGCCCTGGCGCACCTGTGGCTTTCACCGGTCAGCGCCATCGCCGTCCTGTTGCTGGTCTTTCCGCTCTGGGGCTGGCGGCGCCTGGCCATGGCCAGCGACTATCTCAAGGCCGAGTTCGAGCGGCTGGGGGGGCGGCTGGAGGCGCCCGTCGCCAACGGCCCGGTGGCCGACGTGGTGGAGAGCCAGGCCCGGGCGCTGAGCGGGGCGATCTCGCGGATGGACGCCCTGCGCCGCTTCGCCGACGACATCCTGGCCAGCCTGCCGGACGCCACCCTGGTGACCGACGCCGAGGGGACCGTCATCCAGGCCAATGCGGCGGGAGAGACGCTGCTGGGACCTGACCTGGTGGGCCGCAGCCTCACCGACCTGCTGCGGCGGCTGGAGCCTCAGGGTCCCGGCGCGCCGGTGGCCGGCCCTCTCGAACTGCGGGACGGCCGCACCCTGCTGATGATGCGCGCGCCGCGCCGCGGGGAGGGGGGCGGTCAGGCCGGCGAGGTGATCAGCCTGGCCGACGCCACGGACCTGATGGCCACCGCCCGCCAGCGGGAGCAGGCCCTTCAGCTGCTCACCCACGACATGCGCTCGCCGCAGACCTCGATCCTGGCCTTGCTGCAGCAGTCGCCGGGTCTGGAGCCCACGGTGGTGGGGCGGATCGCCGCCAATGCGCGGCGCACCCTGGCCCTGGCCGATGGCTTCGTGCAGTTCGCCCGGGCGGAGGCCTCGGTGCTCGTCCGTGAGCCGGTGGACCTCTGCGACGTGATCTCCGAGATGGCCGACGAGCTCTGGCCCCAGGCCCAGCAGCGGAAGATCGAGTTCCTCCAGGAAGGCTGCGACGAGCCCTGCCTGGCGCTTGGCGATCGCTCCCTGCTGGCGCGGGCCTTCGCCAACCTCTTCCAGAACGCGGTGAAGTACAGCCCGGCAGGGGCGCAGATCGTCGTCGCCCTGGTCCGCGAGGACGGCCGGGCGCGGATCAGCGTCACCGATCAGGGGCCGGGCCTGAGCCCCGAGGAGATGGCCGGCGTCTTCGAGCCCTTCAAGCGGTTCGCGCGGCCCTCGACCGGCGGCGACGCCGGCGCGGGACTGGGCCTGGCCTTTGTCCGCTCGGTGGTGGTGCGCCACGGCGGACAGGTGACCTGCACGAGCGCTTCGGGCGCCGGCGCGACGTTTGTGGTTGAGCTGCCGGAGTGGGACGCGCGCTAGGGCTCGCCCAGCGCGGCGGTCACCAGCTGGTCCACGGTCTTGGCGGGATCGCCCTGCGCGCGCCCGGTGGCGGTGGCGGAGAAAGCCGCCTTGCCGGTGCGCGCTTCGATGGCGGTGATGCTGACCGCGTAGCCCGGGCTTCGCATTCCAAACCGGCGGCGAGACTGAGACAGCCAGCTGCCCGCGCCGTCGCGCATGACGCCAACCCCCTTGGGCAAGGCGCTGACGGCCACCTGCATCAGGTAGTCGGCGGCGGCGGGCTCACCCACGCGAGCCTCCTGGGCTTGAAGCTTTTCCAGCACCAGGACCGAAGCCTGGTCGAGCCGCGCCCGGTCCGACGGCGTGGCCTCGCTGACCCTTAAGGCGACCGTCTTGCCCCGGGCGAAGGCGGGGTCGCCGCTCCGCACGACCTGGGGGGGCGTGGCGCATCCGGCCAGGAGGGCGGCGGCGGCGAGGGGCAGGAGAAGCTTGGCTGACATGACCCGAACTCTCCGGCGCGTGCGCGCCCGCGTCAATTGTCGACGAGGGGCAGGATCACCGTGCGCAGGATGAGAAACCAGGCCGCCAGGTTCAGCGCCAGGGCCAGGACGTAGAGCAGGCGCCGCGAGTTGGGATGCATGGCGTCAGACATGGATCAGGGCCAGGCCGAGAACCACGCCCAGACAGAAGGCGCCGCCGGCCAGGGCGGAGGTCAGCTTCAGCAGGAAGGGCGCACCGGTCACCGGCGAGCAGCCGGCCGGGTCAGGTCGGCAGGGGCCTGTTCCAGAAAGCTCTGAGCTTCGGGGGTCAGGGACCAGCGGTGGGACCCCTCGCCAAAGGGCAGGAAGAGCAGGGCCGGCTGGCCCGCCTTGGCCGCGCCCTCGCAGTGGGTGTCGAAGGCCTCGAAGATCTCGCGCTTGAGGCCATCGGAGATGTGCTCACGCGTGCGCCGCATCGCGATCCGCTCCGCCACAAGATTGCGGTGCGCCGAGCCGCCATAGACCAGCAGGACTTCAACGATCTCCGCCACCAGCGGATTGATGTTCCAGGTCTTGGCGAATTTCATCCGCCGCGCCAGGGCGACTTCATCCATGTCCGTCATCTGAGTTCGACCGTGCGTTGAGGTTAATCCTTAACGACGTCTTACCAGAGCTGGAGCGTGGAAAAGCCTTTGTGGGCCTCGATTTTACAATGCTTTACAGTTGGCCCGAAATGGGGTTTCGGGCGGGCGCCTCGGATGACTTCGGATCGAGAATGCGACCTTGGCGGGTGTCAGCGCAGAGCCAGCCGCTCAAGGGCGTCGCATTTGGCCTCGGTCACCTCCGGCCAGGGACCAGGATCGGCGCCTATCAAACGGTGAGCCTCGTCCCGGCTGATGCGCTCTCGGCGAGCGAGCAGTTCAGCGGCGCGGTCGGCGAAGGCGCGGCCCGAGGCCATTGCGGTGGTGTAGTTGAAGCGCGCGGCGGGCTCGGTCCGCCAGGCGGTGGCCGCTGGGCGAACCCCATGGGAGACTTGGGAGGCGTCCCGGCCCCAGGTGTTGGCGAAGGCTGGCGTGGCGCCGAGATAACGCTTGAGCGCGCAGGACTGCTGCACGCGCCAGGCCGGCGCGGCGTGAGCTCCCGAGGCGTAGACCGCCATCAGCAGCGCGAGGGACAGACTGCACTTCATCGTCAGACAGGATGCCCGCCCACGACGGCGATCGCAATGACCGCGGCCAAGGTCATGACGGCGTAGATGACATGTCCCACGTGGGGCCCCCAAAGAATCGTAGCTTCGATACGACTCTAGTCAGGACGGGGATCGCCACATGACACAGTTGGACTATGGCCCCGCAGCGCGCGGGGCCATCGCCAGGTCGACTAGTCGACCGCCTTGCTGACGACCGTGCCCACCGCCGCGCCCGCGGCGGCGCCCACGGGGCCACCGATCACGGCGCCGGTGATGGCCCCGG
>JAZKFM010000316.1:0-2714 GCA_040386415.1 Pseudomonadota bacterium | reverse complement strand
AGGCCTTTTCCCGCCTGCCGGTCTATCCGGGCCAGAAACGGCTGGAGAACTGGCGCGGCCTGGCCGACGCAGGCGCCTTCGAGGAGCTGGCCGGGGCCCTGATGGAGCAGCACTACGACCCGGCCTATGACCGCTCCGCCCGCAAGGATGAGCGGCCGCGGCTGGGGATGGTTGAACTCTCCGATCTCACCGCCGCCAACCTGGAGGCGGCCACGGCCGAGATCCGTCGGCTGGCCTCGATCTGAGCGCGGCCTTGACGCTAGGGCGCTGTGGCGCGACCCTAGGAACAACGATCACATAACGATCAGACGAGGGAGGCTGTCATGGCCGATGGTTCGCTTGCAGGCGCAAACTCGCTCAAGGGCAAGGTGAGCGCCGAGGAATGGGAAGCGCGGGTCGATCTCGCCGCCCTGTATCGCCTCGTGGCGCTCTACGGGTGGGACGACATGATCTACACCCACATCTCGGCCCGCATTCCGGGGCCGGATCACCATTTCCTGATCAACCCCTACGGCATGTACTTCGGCGAGATGACCGCCTCGTCCCTGGTGAAGATCGACCTGGACGGCAAGATCCTCCAGGAGACGCCCTACTTCATCAATCCGGCGGGCTTCACCATCCACTCGGCGATCCACGCCGCCCGCGAAGACGCCAAGTTCGTGATGCACCTGCACTCCGACCAGGGCGTCGCCGTCGCCGCCCAGAAGGAAGGCCTGCTGCCCCTGTCGCAACACGCCTGCATCGTCCTGCCGCGTCTGGCCTATCACGACTATGAGGGGATCGCCCTCAACCTCGACGAACGCGAGCGCCTGGTGGCCGATATCGGCGACAAGACCCTGATGTTGCTGCGCAATCACGGCACCCTGTCGGTGGGCGAGAGCGCCGCCGACTGCTGGACCGGCATGTACTACCTGGAACGCGCCTGCCAGATGCAGATCATGGCCCTGTCGGCCGGCCGGGAGAACGTGCTGTTCGCCCCCGAGGCCGCCCAGATGGAGGTCAAGGGCCAGGTGATGCGCGGCATCGGCGGCAAGCTGGGCTGGCCCGGCGCCCTGCGCCGCCTGGACCGGGAACTGCCGGGCTACGACGCCTAGCTGAGCCGGACCGTCCGCACGCCTGCCGCGACTGACTCCTCATGCGGCGGGGAGGCGACCCGACAAGGTCCGGGCCGGGACGATTTCGGCGAACAACAGTCTCTGGGCGCTGGGAAACCGGCGCCCTTTTTCGTGGCGCTAACCGGTTGATTCAAAGGCTATCGTCGATCAAATGCGGCGATTACGCGGTGTAACCGCGGTCTATTTCCGACCAGACACGTACAGCCATCGTTCTGTCACTGGACGGGCGCTAGCTGGACGCCATAAGACCGCTCGACTTTGAACCCACTGGCCGCCCGCATTTTCGAGGCGACGGAGTCCCCCCGCTTGTTACGACGCCACTTCTTCCTCGCCGGCGCGGTTCTTGTGCTCATCCTCATGCTCGTCGCGGGGGCGTACCAGCTGACCGTGGGCAAGAAGCAGGGGCCCGGCGGCCCGCCTGGCGCGGCCATGGCGCAGGGCAAGGGCGGCGGGCCAGGCGGTCGTCCCGGCGGCGGCGGCGGCCGAGGCGGCATGGGCGGTCCGACCGATGTCGCGGTGGTGGTCATCCAGCCCCGGCTCTTCACCGACACCATCGACGTCATCGGCGTGGCCAAGGGCCGCCAGTCGGTCACCCTGACCGCGGCGGCGACCCAGCTTGTCGAACGCGTGCGGTTCTCTCCCGGCCAGTCGGTCGCCCGCGGCGCGGTGCTGGTGGAGCTGAAGGACACCGAGCAGGACGCGGGCCTCGCCCAGGCCCGGGCCAGCCTGGTCCAGGCGCAGCGCGCCTATGACCGCTATAAGACCCTCGGTCAGCAGGGCTTCGCCTCCAAGGCGATGATCGACCAGTACGAGGCCAACTACCTCTCGGCCCAGGCCAATGTCGCCGCCGCCCAGGCGCGCCAGGGCGACCGGCTGATCCGCGCCCCCTTCGCCGGCACGGTGGGCCTTTCCGACATCACCCCCGGCGCCCTGATCAATCCCGGCTCGGCCATCGTCACCCTGGACGACACCAGCGCCATCCGCGTCGATTTCCAGGTGCCCGACCGCTACATCGCCTCGGTTCGCCAGGGGCAGGCGGTCACCGCCAGGGTCGACGCCTATCCGGGCGAAGTCATCCAGGGCCGTATCGCCCTGCTGGACACCCGCATTGACGAGCGCACCCGCGCGCTCACCGCCCGCGCCGAGTTCCCCAATCCGGATCGTCGCCTGAAGCCCGGCATGATGATGCGGGTCGCGGTGGCGCAAGGGTCACGCCAGGGCCTGTCGGCGCCAGAATCGGCGGTCTCGGTCCAGGGCGACAACGCCTTCGTCTATGTTCTGGCCAGGCAGGGCGACGCCACGGTGGCTGAGCAGCGCCCCGTGGTCACCGGCGTGCGCCAGGACGGCTTCGTGGAAATCAAGGACGGCGTCGCCGCCGGCGACCGCGTGGTCGGTGACGGCCTCAACAAGATTCAGCCGAATCAGGCCGTGAGGCCGGTCGGCGCCGGGCGGCCTCAGGGAGCGGGCGGAGCCGTCCGCCGTCCCGCGCCATGATGCTCTCCGACATCTCCGTCCGCCGCCCGGTGCTGGCCGCGGTGGCGTCGATCATCCTGTGCGTGGTGGGGCTGGCCTGCTTCACCTCGCTCTCGGTCCGAGAGC
>JAZKFM010000315.1:0-3485 GCA_040386415.1 Pseudomonadota bacterium | reverse complement strand
GGCGATCACGTCGCGATAGGCCTCCACCAGATAGCGGGCGCGGGCCTCGCGGGGCGCCTGGATCACGATGCGCGGCGCGGTCTGCATGGCCTTCCACACCGCCGGCGGGGTCATGCGCTCGCCGATCTTGCTGGACTCCGCCTCCACCACGATGGGCCGCGAGGGGTCGAGCTTGTCCAGCGCCGCGAGCAGGCGGCTCTCGAACATCTTCTGGCTGGGCTGGGGGTGTCCCGCCACCGCCCCGAACAGCGAGCCGCGGTGGGACGCCAGGGCCTCCAGGTCCAGGGTCTGAACCCCCTGCCCCGCCAGCCGCGCCAGGATCTCGGTCTTCGCGGTCCCCGTATGGCCGTCGAGCAGGACCAGATTCAGCGCCGGCGCCTCGTCATAGAGGCGGGCGGTCACCGCACGGCGGTAGGTCTTGTAGCCCCCGGTCAGCAGCCAGACCGGCCAGCCCACCTGCGACAGGATGGTGGCCATGGCGGTGGACCTTTGGCCGCCGCGCCAGCAGTAGATCAGCGGCTGGAAGCTGGCCGGCCGATCGGCCAGGGCGTTTTCAAGATGACGGGCGATGTTGCGGGCCACATGGGCCGCGCCGAGGCGCCGCGCCAGGAAACGGGACTCCTGGACATAGATGGTCCCGACCTCCGCGCGCTCGGCGTCATCGAGCACCGGCAGGTTCTCGGCGCCGGGCACGTGGTCCTCGGCGAACTCGCCCGGGCTGCGCACGTCGATGATCGCATCGAAGCGCGCGAGCGACGCGACGTCGACCGCCTCGGTGTGCTGGATTCCCATGGCCGACTGTTAGCACCGCGCGCGCCGCGGTGGCGAGACTGGTCCGGCGCCCTGGCGCGGACTAAGAGGTTGGCAGGTTCCCCTGTCCGAGAGTTCTCCATGACCGACGCCGTCCGCCTGACCTCCCTGGCCCATGGCGGCGGCTGCGGCTGCAAGATCGCCCCGGCGGTGCTGCAGGACATCCTGGCCCGGATGCCGGCGGCGGCGGCCTTCCCCAACCTGCTGGTGGGGACCGAGACCTCGGACGACGCGGCGGTCTGGCGCCTGAACGACACCCAGGCCCTGGTGGCGACCACCGACTTCTTCATGCCGGTGGTGGACGACCCCTTCGACTTCGGCCGCATCGCCGCCACCAACGCGCTGTCGGACATCTACGCCATGGGCGGGGCGCCGATCCTGGCCCTGGCGATCGTGGGCATGCCCATCGACAAGCTGGCGCCGGAGACCATAGGGCAGATCCTGGCCGGCGGGGCGTCGGTCTGCGCGGCGGCGGGCATCCCGGTGGCCGGGGGCCATTCCATCGACAGCGTCGAGCCGATCTATGGCCTGGTGGCCCTGGGCCTGGTGCATCCCGACCGGGTGCTGAAGAACAGCGCCGCCCGGGCCGGCGACGTCCTGATCCTCACCAAGGCGCTGGGGGTCGGGGTGCTGAGCGCGGCCTTCCAGCAGGAGAAGCTGGACGCGGAGGGCTACGGCGCCCTCATCGCCTCGACCACCCAGCTCAACGCCGTTGGCCAGGCGCTGGCGGCCCACGACGGCGTTCACGCCATGACCGACGTCACCGGCTTTGGCCTGCTGGGCCACGCCCTGGAGATGGCGCGCGGCGCGGGCCTGACCGCCAGGATCGATCCCGCCCCGCCCCTGCTGCCAGGGGTCGAAGCCCTCGCGAAGGCCGGGGTGCGCACCGGCGCCTCGGGCCGCAACTGGGCGAGCTACGGCGGCTCGGTCGATGTTCCCGGCGACCTGCCCGACTGGAAACGCGACCTGCTGTGCGATCCCCAGACCAGCGGCGGCCTGCTGATCGCCGTCGAGCCCGCCGCCGCCGAGGCGGTCATGGCCCTGGTCCGGGAGGCGGGATTCGCCGCCGCCGCCGTGGTCGGACGATTGACCCCGCGCGACGGCCAGCCCTTGGTGGTGGGAGCCTAGGGAGCGGCCGATGAAGCTGAGCGGAGTGATCTTCGACGCCGACGGCGTGCTGCAGCACGCCGGGCCGTTCGGGACGCAGGACTGGATCTGGACCGCGCCGCAGCACCGCGACTTCGTCACCGGCTTCTACCGGACCGCCGCGCCTGAAACCCTGGCCGATGCGGACGCCTTCGCCGCCGCCTGCGGCCAGGCCCTCGCCCAGGCCGGCTGGCCCCACGATCCGGCCACCTATCTGGAGCGCTGGGCCGAGGGCGCCGTCATCCCCGACCCTGCCATGCTGGAGGATGTCCGGCGGCTGCGGGCTGCAGGCGTCGCCTGCTATCTCGGCTCCAACCAGGACGCCTTCTGGGCGGCGCACCTGGAGACGACGCTGGGCTACGGCGACCTGCTGGACGGGCTGTTCATCTCCTGCCGCCTGGGCGCCGCCAAGCCGCAGGCCGCCTTCTTCGAGGCGATGCTGACCCAGATCCCCTTCCCGCGAGGGGAGCTGATCTTCTTCGACGACAAAGCCGCCAACGTCGAGGCGGCCCTGGCCTGCGGCCTGGAGGCGCGGCTGTTCACCGATCGCGCCCAGTACCTGCGCGACCTGGAAGCGCTGTACGGCCTGGGAGCCTAGGCGGTATCCGCATCCAGTGCGAATCCGAGCTCGCGCCTCCCCTCCCCCCTGCGGGGAGGGGTCGGGGGTGGGGGTGTAGACTCCGCTCTCGATGTCTTTCGCAGCGCCAGGAGCCAGAGCGGCAAATCTTGGCGCTCGCACCTCCACCCCAACCCCTCCCCGCAAGGGGGAGGGGCTTTGGAACGGCGTTCGTGGGACGCCGATACGGCCTAGGCGCTCGCGGCGGCGGGCTGGCGGTGCAGGGTGCCCTTGAGCTGCTGGGTCGGATAGGCGTCCATCGCCAGGCGCTCGGCCCGGTGCGGATCGCTCTCGGCGCGAGATTCGGTGTCGAATAGCATCACCGTCCGCTGCTCCAGATCATAGGGACGCCACGCCGGGATGGCCGCGGTGTTGGGGTCGCCGGTGCGGGCGAAGGCCAGCCAGGCCTGGCTCATCTGATGGGCCATGGCCGCGGTCTCCTCGCTGGCCTCGCCCACCATGTGCGGAGCCTTGGAGACATTGTCGAACATGAAGGGCAGGTCCAGGGAGTGGGGGGTGATCCGCCGCCCGCCCTCCACCGGGGTGCGCCACATCAGGCGATAGGACCAGACCGGCGCGGCGTCCTGGGCGGCCTTCAGCTGGGTCTGGATGAGGCTGTCGCGCCAGTAGCCGCGGGCCGTGGTGATCTTGAAGAACAGCTCCGAGGGCGAGGCGCCGGGACTCTCGGCGCGGAAGGTGACCACCACGCCCGGAATGTCGGCCAGCGGCAGGTAGCTGGCCAGGCGCGCGGCGAGGCCGGCCTCGTCCAGGCTGAAGGTGGTCTCGTCGGCGCTTCCCACCTGGTTGGACAGCTCGGTGCGGCAGGTGCCCACCATCATCGGGATCTGTGCCGAGATGACCGGCGCCGCCGGGTCCCACGGATGGGCGTCGAAGACCACGTCGTCGATCGTGG
>JAZKFM010000314.1:0-6692 GCA_040386415.1 Pseudomonadota bacterium | reverse complement strand
CGCTGGCTGCAGGCCTTCAAGATCCTGATCGAAGATCCCATCACGATGATCGTCTAGGGGACCGCCATGAGCATCTACGACTTCAGTGCGGAGACACTGGACGGCAAGGCGACGCCGCTTTCCACCTACCGCGACAAGGTGGTGCTGATCGTCAACACCGCCAGCAAGTGCGGGTTCACCCCCCAGTACGCGGGGCTGGAGGCGCTCTACAGCAAGTACAAGGACCGCGGCCTGGTGGTGCTGGGCTTCCCCTGCAACCAGTTCGGGGCCCAGGAGCCCGGTGACGCCGACGAGATCGCCAGCTTCTGCTCCCTGACCTACGACGTCGACTTCCCGATGATGAGCAAGATCGAGGTCAATGGACCCAAGACCCACCCGCTCTTCGCCTATCTCAAGAAGGAGAAGAAGGGGCTGCTGGGCACCGCCAATGTGAAGTGGAACTTCACCAAGTTCCTCGTCGACCGTAAGGGCCAGGTGGTGGAGCGCTTCGCCCCTACGGTCGAACCCAAGGCGCTGGAAAGCGCGATCGAGGCGCTGCTGTGATGGCCGATTCCTTTGACGTCATCATCATCGGCTCCGGCCCCGGCGGCTATGTCACCGCCATCCGCGCCAGCCAGCTGGGCCTGAAGACCGCCATCATCGAGAAGGAAGCCCTCGGCGGGGTCTGCCTGAACTGGGGCTGCATCCCCACCAAGGCCCTGCTGAAGACCGGCGAGGCCTATGAGCAGCTCTCACACCTGGCCGACTACGGCATCAAGGTGGAGAAGGCCTCCTTCGACTTCACCGGCATCATCAAGCGCTCCCGCAAGGTGGCCGCCCAGCTGAACGCCGGCGTCGCCTTCCTGATGAAGAAGCACAAGATCGAGGTGGTGGAGGGGACCGCCAAGCTGGAGAAGGGCAGTCCCGCCCCCAAGGTCGTGGTCGCCCTCAAGGCCGGGGGCGCGCGCACGCTGACCGCCAAACACGTGATCCTGGCCACCGGCGCCCGGGCCCGCACCATCCCGGCCGTGGGCCTGGAGCCGGACGGCGACCGCATCTGGACCTACCGGGAGGCCATGGCGCCCAAATCGGCGCCTAAATCCCTGATCGTCATCGGATCGGGCGCCATCGGCATCGAATTCGCGAGCTTTTACAGGGCGCTAGGCGCCGACGTTACGGTCATCGAGACCCTGCCGCGCATCCTCCCGGTGGAAGATGAGGAAGTCTCCACAACCGCCCGGAAAGCCTTCGAAAAACGTGGCATCAAGTTCCGCGTCGGCGCCCAGGTCGAGAAGGTCGAGAAGCCGAAATCCGGGGGGGTCCGCATCACTGCAAGCGGCGCCCAAAGTCCAGAGGTCCTGGAGGCCGAGGTGGCCATCGTCGCCGTCGGCATCGTCGGCAATGTCGAGGACATGGGCCTCGAAGCCCTGGGCGTGAAGATCGACCGCACCCACGTGGTCACCGACAGCCACTGCGCCACGGGCGTCCCCGGCCTCTACGCTATCGGCGATGTCGCGGGCCCGCCCTGGCTCGCCCACAAGGCCAGCCACGAGGGGGTCCACTGCATCGAGCACATCGCGGGCCTGGCGCCCTCGAACCTCAACGCCCCCATCCCCGGCTGCACCTATTCGACCCCGCAGATCGCCTCGGTGGGCCTCACCGAGGCGCAGGCCAAGACGGCCGGCCACGAACTCAAGGTCGGCCACTTCCCCTTCCGGGTGAACGGCAAGGCCATCGCCTCGGGCGAGACCGAGGGCTTCGTGAAGACCATCTTCGACAAGAAGACCGGCGCCCTGATCGGCGCCCACCTGATCGGCGGCGAGGTCACCGAGATGATCCAGGGCTTCGCCCTGGCCATGACGCTGGAGGCCACGGAGGCGGAACTGATCGCCACCGTCTTCCCGCACCCGACGATGAGCGAGGCCATGCATGAGGCCTCGCTCGACGCCTATGGTCGGGTTCTACATATCTAGATCCGCTCGATGATCGCCGCCGGGGCCATGCCGCCGGCGGCGCACAGGGTGGCCATGCCGACCGACAGGTCGCGGCGTTCCATCTCGTCCAGCAGAGTCCCCAGGATCATGGCGCCCGTGGCCCCGATGGGGTGACCCAGAGCGATGGCGCCGCCGTTGACGTTGACGATGGCCGGATCGACGTCGAGGTCGCGCATGAACTTCAGCGGCACGACGGCGAAGGCCTCGTTGATCTCCACCAGCTGGATGTCCTTCATGGTCATGCCGGCCTTGGCCAGCGCCTTGCGAGCCGCGGGGCCCGGGGCGTTCAGCATCAGCTCCGGCGAGTCGCCCGCCGTGGACACCGAGCGGATCCTGGCGCGGGGCTTCAGGCCGTGGGCGCGGGCATATTCCGGCGAGGCGATGACCACGGCGCCGGCGCCGTCGACCACGCCCGACGAGTTGCCGGCATGGTGCACGTGGTTGATCTTCAGGTCGGGGTAGGTGGCTTCCACCAGCTTACGGAAGCTGAGGCCTTCCTCGTCGAGCGGTACGTCATACAGGCTGGCGAAGGCGGCCTTCAGGGCGGCCAGGCCCTCGGCGGTCGTGCCGGCCCGGGGATACTCCTCGCGGTCCAGCGCGACGCTGCCATCGTCGTTGTAGACAGTAATCAGGCTGCGGTCGAAGTAGCCGTTGGCGATGGCGTGAGCCGCCCGGCGCTGGCTTTCCAGGGCGAGCGCGTCGACGTCCTCGCGGGTGAAGCCCTCCAGGGTCGCCACCACGTCGCCGCAGACGCCCTGGTGCGGCTGGGGGTGAAGGGCGCGCAGGTGGGCGTTGCCGGAGTCCAGGGTCGGGCCGACCGGGCGCTTCAGGGTCGAGCCGTAGGACATGGACTCCACGCCGCCGGCGACCACCAGGTCCTGGGCGCCGGACATCACGCCCATGGCCGCCAGGTTCACCGCCGTCAGGCCCGAGCCGCAGAAGCGATCCAGCGACATGCCGGCCGCCTCGTTGGCGTAGCCGGCGTCCAGCGCCGCCATGCGGGCGATGCAGGAGCCCTGCTTGCCGAACTGGGTGCCGCAGCCGGCGATCACATCGTCGATGTCGGCGGTGTTGAGGTTGTTGCGCTCGGCCAGGGCCTTGAGGACCGTGGACAGGATGCGCTGCGGGTGGACGCCGGACAGAGCGCCCTTCTCAGGCTTGCCGACTCCCCGCGGGGTGCGGGCGACGTCGATGATCCAGGCCTCGGCCATGGCGTATTCCTCTCGGAGCTGTTTTGCGTTTCTGAACCCCAGGATGGACCCGGCTCCCCAACGGCAGCCAAGCCCCGATTAGGGCCGCTTGCGCACCAGGGCGTCCACGCTCCAGATCCCGCCGCCGGCCGCGGCCAGGTACAGGAAGACGAAGCAGAACAGGATGGCCGGCTCGCCGTGGTTCAGGGCGGGGTAGAAGTTGGCCGGGGCGTGGGCGACGAAATAGGCCACCGCCATCATCCCCGACAGCACGAAGGCCACCGGGCGGGTGAACAGGCCGAGCGCCACGAGACCGCCGCCGACGATCTCCAGCCACGCGGCGGCCACCAGCATGGCGGGCAGGGGATCCGGAGCGCCCTCCTGCGGACCCGGAAATCCGAACAGCTTCATCAGGCCGTGCTGCATGAACAGCAGGGCGGCCATCATGCGCAACAGGCTGAGGACGCGGGGCGCCCAGACGTCGAGGTTCGGCATGGTGTCCTCCCGTGCGCCTTTGCGGCGCTTGTCATTGGTGTCAGGCGGCGCGCCGGCCTTCGGCCTCCACCATGCGCTGGATGGCGACATAGTCGGTCTTGCCGGTGCCAAGCACCGGCACCTCCGGCACCTTGATGATCTTCTTGGGCACGTTCAGCTCAGACGCGCCGATGGCCTTGGCGTGCGCCACCAGGGCTGTCGACTCGGCGTCGCGGCGGTCGGTGACCAGGATCAGGCGCTCGCCCTTCCGGGCGTCGGGCATGGCGATCACCGCGTGCCGGTTCTCGGGCCAGACGGCCACGGCCAAATCCTCGGCGGCGGTCAGGGAGACCATCTCGCCGCCGACCTTGGCGAAGCGCTTCACCCGGCCGCGGATGGTGACCCAGTCGTCGT
The DNA here is from genome assembly GCA_040386415.1 of Pseudomonadota bacterium. Lineage (GTDB taxonomy): Bacteria > Pseudomonadota > Alphaproteobacteria > Caulobacterales > Caulobacteraceae > Phenylobacterium. The sequence continues at coordinate 2,641 of JAZKFM010000314.1, read as the reverse complement.
CGGACAGGTCCACCACGTCACCGGTGTCATGCCAGCCATCGGTCAGAGGCTCGATCGAGCCGTCGGGCCGCAGGTAGCCGCTCATCACATTGGGGCCGCGCACGAAGAAGCGGCCGCCGCCCGGAATGCCGGGAACCGGTTCCAGGCGGGTCTCCATGCCCGGCAGCAGGCCCCCGACGGTGCCGCGACGGTTGTCGATGGGCTTGTTGACGGCGATGACCGGGGCCGCCTCGGTGGCGCCATAGCCCTCCAGAACCGGCACGTCGCCGAAGCTGTCGCGGATCAGGTTGTGGGTTTCCTCCCGCACCTTCTCGGCGCCGCAGACGATGAACTTCAGCCCGGCCAGCTCGTCATATTCGGCGACCCGGGCGTACTGGTTGAGGAAGGTGTCGGTGGCCAGCAGGATTGAGGCCTTGGAGTCCTTCAGCAGCGGCGGGATCACCTTGGTGTGCAGCGGCGAAGGGTACTGGAACGCCTTCATGCCGGTCAGGATCGGCAACAGCGCCCCGCCGGTCAGGCCGAAGCAGTGGAAGGTGGGCAGGGGATTGAACATCACCCAGTCCGGATCAAGCGGGATGTGGGCGGCGATCTGGTAGACGTTGGACACCAGATTGGCCTGGCTCAGCACCACGCCCTTGGGCACGCCGAAGCTGCCGGAGGTGAACAGGATGACGCCCGGATCGTCGGGCTTGGCCTCCGCCAGGAACGCCCTGGGAAAGGCCCCGGCGGTAGCGGCGAACAGCTTGTCGGCCAAGCCGATCTTCTCGCGCAGCTCCTCCAGGTAGGTGACGGTCGAGACCTCCTCCAAGGCGTCCACCAGATCGTGGAGCTGGCCCTGCTCGATGAACCGGTGGGCGGTCAGCACCCGCTTTACCCCCGCCAGCTTGCAGGCGCCCTTCAGGTTCCGGATGCCGGAGGTGAAGTTGAGCATGGTCGGAATGCGCCCGAAGGCGTGCAGGGCGAAGAAGGTGACGATGGCGGCCGAGCTGGCCGGCAGCATGACGCCGACGCGCTCGCCCTTTTCTGTCATCGCCGCGATCTTCCGGCCGAGCGCGAAGGCGGCCCGGATCATGTCGGTGTAGGACAGCGGATTGCGTTCCTGGTCCTCCAGGATCGCTTTCTTCGCGCCGAATTGAGCGCGGGCGTCGAGCAGAGCCCCGAACAGGGTCTTCTGGCTCTCAAGCGGATCAAATGTACGCGACAAAGGCGAAGACCTCCCCGACCGGAGCGCCGGTTCTTTGCGCGCAAGCCTATCGTCCGAGGTCGTCATTGCAAGGATACGTTACAATGCGTGAGGCGGTTTCAGGGCGGGGGCGGGGAATTCTCCTGCGGAACCGGGGCCGCGGCAGGCGTTTCGGCCGCCGGCGGGGCGACTTCGGCCTCCCGCTTGGCCTCGACCTTCGCGGAGATGTAGCCGGTGATCTGGTCCATCCAGGGCTGGCGGAAGCGGTCTTCCTCGAGATGCAGCGCGGCGAAGGCGCCCGGAACGGCCACCGAGCGGCATTGGGGGAGGGCCTTGCAGAGGGCGAGGGCTTCCTTGGTGGTCTTGTCGGGCAGCAGCATCAGGACCTCGGCCCTCACCGCGCCGGCGTTGGCCTCCGCCGCGCGGCTCGCGGCCTGGTGAGCGCCGCGCCAGCCCAGGCTGGGTGATGACATGCGAATGTCGGGATTGGCGGTCTGCCAGGCCTGCTGGACTCGACCCCGCCACACGTCGTGGGTCAGGCCCCGGCCGCGCGCGTCGGGCGCCGACCGGCTCCAGGGCCGCCAGTCGGTCGACGGCAGGCGTCCCAGGCCAGCACGTCCGGCGAGCGCCTGGGCCGAGTCTGCGCTCACCGCGCGGGACGCGACATCCGGCGACGACAGGATCACCGCGTCGACCTTCAGCCCGGCCTCCACGGCCCGCAGCGCCACGACCGCGCCGTCGGCATGGCCCAAGAGGATCAGCGGGGAGGTTTCCGGAGGGCGTATCACCACCCGGACCAGGGCGCCGACATTGGCGACATCGGGCTCGAAGCTGGAAACAAAGCCAAGGTCGCGGGGCAGGGTGTAGCGCGCCGACCCGCCCTGTCCCGCCCGCTCGAGGATCCAGACGGTGTAGCCGCGCCGGATCAGGCCGCTGGCGGTCTCGAACCATGCCTCGGCCGATTCTCCGTAGCCGGGCAGGATCACGACCGTGGCCTTGGGCGCTCGCCAGCCGGCGGCGACACCGTAGCGTTGGGCGGGTTTGCCGCCGGTCTCGATGAAGCCCCAGGCCCAGCCTTCCGGCGGATAGAAGCGCGGGCTGAGCGCCGGCGGCGCCTGGGTTTCCGCGAACGGCCCCATCAGGTCGCCCCGGCCGCACGCCGCGAGCAACACGAGCATAGCGGCGACTGCCAGCGCGCGGACCATGCCGTCTTTGAACCCAGATCGCCGCTGTGGCGCAAGGCCGCTCAATCGTGGCTTGATCCAGAGGCCCCGAACGCCGATCTAGGGGGCATGGCGACCGTTATCGACACCGTCACCGGCGCAAGGCCGCGGCACCCTGAAAAGCAGTCCCGGCCCGACACGCCGATGCTGCGCAAACCCGAGTGGTTGCGCGTCCGCGCCCCGGGTTCGGCGGGCTATTCGGCCACCAAGGCCATCGTGAAGGAACACGGCCTCA
>JAZKFM010000313.1:0-3422 GCA_040386415.1 Pseudomonadota bacterium | reverse complement strand
GCTCCCCGTCCAGCACGGCCGGTATGCCGCTCGAAGCCCAGACCCGGGCGTGCCGGCAGGCCACGGCCTCGACCGCGGGATCGTCGCGCCAATCGCCCATCACGCTGTGCAGCCCGATGCGCAGCGCCTCGGCCACGCCGGTGGGATCGAGCGCCGCGGCCTCCAGGAACTGGTCGTCGTCATTCAGAGCGCGCGAGGCGATGGGGCACATGAAGGTCATGGCCTCGGCCTTGCCGCGCGTCGCGCCGTCGAGGCTGTAGCGCAGGCGGCCGGAAAAGGCCCGGCGCCACGCTCGCCGGGCCCGGTGGAAGGCGATCACCGGGCGACCCTCGCGCACCGCCTCGCGGGCGGGCGCCAGCAAGGCTCCGGAGCCAAGGATGGCCGCCACCAGGAACAGGCGGCCGTCCACCACGCCGCCGCCGAGGGTGCGTTCCTCGCCATGTTCCAGGGTGTCGCGCAGGGCCGCCTTCCAGTCGGTGGTGCCGTAGACCGCCTTGGGCAGCATGTTCATGGTCCCGCCGGGCAGGGGCGCGATCATCGGCCCGTCCATGCCGCAAAGCTCGGCTGCGGCGCGCGCCGTGCCGTCCCCGGCCAGGATCACCAGCAGATCGGGCGCGCGGTCGACGGCCGCCTGCAGGCAGCCCGCCAGGTCGCCGCCCTCGGGCACGCACACGTTCGTCTTGCCGCCGAACTCGGCCAGCAGGGCGCGCGCCTCATCGGGCGCCGCGGCTCCGACACTGCCTGAGGCGGTGTTGGCGATCAGTTCGATGCTGCGAATCTTGCCCCCCATGCGGAGCCTCAGCTTTCCGTCTGGCGGAAGGTCTTGGCCTTCAGGTCACGCGCGGCGTCCATGACCACGGGCTGAGCACGATTGGTCGCCAGGGCCAAGCCATGATCGACGATCCCGCCGCTGCGGGCGAAGGAGCCTTCCTTGGCGGCCAGGACCAGCACAACGCTGCCCACCAGGGCGGCGGCGAAGGTCAGGGTCATCAGGATCGGGTGACGTTTGCGCGCCTTGCGCTCGTCACGGCGGCCGCGCTCATAGGCGTCGCGAACCTCGTGCTCCTCGGGCGCCAGGGCGTCGGGCGAAATCGTGTTGCGGCGCTTCCACAGCATGGTCGTGGTCTCCGGTCGCTAGTTGGACTCACGAAACGGTGGAGGCTGTTGGGGGTTCCCCTTGCGGCGGCGGCGAACGCGAAGCGTCGCCAGGCGTTGCTGCTGTGGATGGCTATGCTGCGGCGCTGGGCTATGGTGGCGGCTTGTTCCTAGAGGGTGTGGCTCATGACGATGGTTCGTGGACTTGGCGCGGCGGTTCTGGTGATCGCTGTCCTGGGGGCCGGCTGCACGACAATGAGCGCCCGGGACCGCATCGTCACGCGTGAGGCGAGTTGCGGCGACGTGACGGCGGAGATCTATTTCGAGCCCGACTCCGCTGAGGTCACCAAGGAGGGCCGCGCCGTCCTGCGCGCCGCCGCCGATCAGGCCAAGGGCTGTCAGGTGGACAAGGTTCTGGTGATGGGCCTGGCCGACGCCGCCGGCGCGCCGGCCGCCAACCTGGAACTGTCCAAGCAGAGGGCGTCTTCCGTCACCCAGGCGCTGGCCGCCACCGGCCTGCCCGCCGCCGAGTTCGATCTGAGCGCTGCGGGCCAGGCCGGCTCCACCACCACCGGCGGCGATAATCGGCCCCTGCGCCGTCGCGCCGACGTCACCCTCAAGCTCTCGACCCCGCGGAAGTAGCTGACAGGGCGCAAAGAAAGGGCGGCTCCGAGGGAGAGCCGCCTTGAAGGTTTTTGCACATCGAGAATGGGGTGCGAAGGCGGCAGACCGGCGTGTGCGCCGGCCTCAAGTCGGGGGGGGCGTCGCCGCCTTCGCAAATATCAAACACACCGCAAAATCCTTTGTTCCCGTTTTGCGAGGGTTTTTCAGAATTTATTTCACCGCCAGATCCACCGCCGGCATGGAGTCGAACTCCGCCTTGCTGAGCGGGATGACAAAGCGGTCGCCGTCTGCGCTCAACGCCTTGTAGGGCAGGCTCCGCGGGCCGGTCGGGCGCGCGCCCTTCGGCTGAACCAGGACCTGCAGCGGGCGTCCGTCAGCGCCGGCGATCACCTTGGCGATGGTCCCCACCACCGCGCCGTCGGAGGCGCGAACTTCGCGACCTTCCAAGGCGGCGCCCTGCGCGGTGGCGAGGTTGGCGAAGGCGAACATGATGCCGGCGGCGAGACCGGCGGCGAGAACGTAACTGGGCTTGATCATGATGCTCAATAGATGGGGAGGCCGGGGCCTCATTGCGACAATCATGGCGCCGCGCACCTGAACCGTCGATGAGCGGGAACAGCAGCACGGCTGTGGCGTTAGCCACATGCGGGCGTCCGGCTCGCGTCGAACCCGGGGGTCCCCCATGATCCGCGCCTTTGATGCGCCCACCAGCGGAGTGGTCAACTTCACCGCGCCGAGCCCGCGCCAGCGCCAGACGCGCCGCCGCTCCGCCGCCATCGCGGTGATCGTGGGGGTCGCCTTCGCCGGCGGCCTGATCGGTCAGCTCAGCGCTCGCGACGCCGCCGGCCCGGTTCCCCCCGGTCCCTTCAGCTATTTTCCGAATTAAGTAACAAGGAGCCACCCCCATGGCCGTCCTCTCCCGCAATACCGACCACCCCATTCTGAACGCCACCCGCGCCCGCCAGGGCCGTTTCGGCCGTCATGTCTTCTGGATTCTGCTAGTCTCCACCGCGCTCGCCGCCATGGCTCTGTTCGGCGCCTGGACCTGGCAGGCCGACAACCTGGCCTCCACCGAGGCCAACAACGCGCGACAGCCGTCCGACGCTCAGGCGTTTACCGCCGGGGCGCCCGCGGAGAGCACCCAGCAGACGTCTCCCGACACGCCCCGGTAAGGCTCTGAACTAAAACCCAATGCAAAACGGCCGCCCGGTGGGCGGCCGTTTTCATATCTCGATGTCGGTGGATCAGAGCACCGACTGCCCCCGCACCGCGCGGATGACGAAGCTGCCCACCAGCAGCACCAGGAACACCACAAACAGCACCTTGGCCACGGTGGCGGCCAGTCCCGCGAGGCTCATGAAGCCCAGGAGGCCCGCCACGATGGCGAGGACAGCGAAGGCCAAGGACCAGCCCAGCATGAGATTGACTCCGGAAACCATGGCCCCGCCCGACGCGGCGGCCTGAAAACGAAAACGCCGGCGCAAGGCCGGCGTTCCGTTCAAGCCATGGCTTGAAAGATCAGGCGGCCTGCTTGGCGTTCCGGGGATGGAAGAACAGGGCCTGGCCGATCGCCGCCTTCACCGTTTCGGGCTGGAAGGGCTTGGTGATCAGGAAGGTCGGCTCGGGCCGCTCGCCGGTCAGCAAACGCTCGGGGAAGGCGGTGATGAAGATCACCGGCACGTCGAACCGCTTCAGGATGTCCT
>JAZKFM010000312.1:9201-25789 GCA_040386415.1 Pseudomonadota bacterium | reverse complement strand
GGGACTCCATGCGCATCCTACTGGTCGAAGACGATCCGGACCTCTCGCGGCAACTGAAGTCCGCCCTGGGCGACGCCGGCTACGCTGTCGATCACGCCGGCGACGGCGAGGAAGCCCAGTTCCTGGGCGAGACCGAGCCCTATGACGCCGTCATCCTCGATCTTGGCCTGCCCAAGGTGGACGGGGTTTCGGTGCTGGAGCGCTGGCGGCGGGGCGATGTCGCCACCCCTGTGCTGATCCTCACGGCCCGCGGCGCCTGGAGCGAGAAGGTGGCCGGCTTCGACGCCGGCGCTGACGACTATCTCACCAAGCCCTTCCATACCGAGGAGCTGCTGGCCCGCCTGCGGGCCCTGCTGCGCCGCTCGGCCGGCCACGCCGCCCCCAGCCTGTCGGTGGGCGGCCTGCGCCTGGACCCCCGCGCGGCGCGCGCCACGGTCAATGGCGAGCCCCTGCGGCTCACCTCCCTGGAATACCGCCTGCTGCACTATCTGATGATGCACCAGGGTCGGGTGATCAGCCGCACCGAGCTGGTGGAGCACCTGTACGACCAGGACTTCGACCGCGATTCCAACACCATCGAGGTGTTCATCGGCCGGGTTCGCAAGAAGATCGGCGCCGACCGCATCGATACGGTGCGCGGCCTGGGCTATCGCCTGACCGCCCCGCCTGAAGAGCTGGAGGGCCAGGCGGCCGGCTCGTGAAATTCGAGTTCCTTCGCCGTCCGTCCCTGGTCCGCCGGCTGGTGATCCTGGCCGCGGGCTGGTCGCTGGCGGTGCTGCTTGTGACGGCACTGGTGCTCTCCATGCTGTTCCAGCAGGCGGCGATCCGGCGGTTTGACCAGGGCCTGGCCGAGCTGATCGACAACCTCACCGCCGGGTCTACAATCGACCAGGCCACCAAGCGCCCGGTTGGGCCGGCCTTCACCGACCTGCGGGCCCTGCGCGCCTATTCCGGCAAGTACTGGCAGATCAGCGAACCGGTGAACGGGGTGCTGCGGGCCCGGGTCCGCTCCCGCTCCCTCTGGGACAGCGAGCTGAAATCGCCGCCGGACCTGGCCCTGCGGCTGGCGGCCGACCCTGGCAAACCGATCTTCTACGACACCCGCGGCCCCCTGAATGAGCCCCTGCGCGCCATGGCCACCCGGGCCGAGCTGCCCGGCGGCGAGGCGCCGGTGGTGTTCATGGCCGCCGAGGACCGCAGTCCCGTCGACCGCGACATCCGCAACTTCATCACCGCCACGGCCGTGGCCTTCCTGCTGCTGGGGATCGGCATGGTGGCCGCCGTGGTGATCCAGGTCCGGGTCGGCCTGACCCCGCTTTTCGCCCTGCGCCACGAGGTGGCCTATGTCCGGCGGGGCAAGCGCGAGCGGATCGAGGGCGCCTATCCCACCGAGCTGAAGCCCCTGGCCGACGAACTCAACGCCCTGATGGCCCACAACCAGGAGGTCGTCGAGCGCCAGCGGACCCACGTCGGCAACCTGGCCCATGCGCTCAAGACCCCGCTCTCGGTCATGCTGGCGGAGTCCCAGGCCCAGCCCGGCCCCCTGGCCGAGGTGGTGACCCGCCAGTCGGAGGCCATGCGCCAGCAGGTCGACCACCATCTGCGCCGCGCGCGCGCCGCCGCCCGCACCCAGGGCTCGGGCGAGCGGACCTCGGTCGCCGACGTGCTGGACGAATTGTCGCGGACCCTGGAGCGGATCTTCCAGGACAAGGGCGTCACCATCGACTGGGACGCCGCCGACGACCTCTATTTCCTGGGGGAGCGGCAGGACCTCCTGGAGCTGGCCGGCAACGCCATGGAGAACGCCGCCAAGTGGTGCGTGGCCCGGGTCCGGGTCCGGGCCGACATGGTTTCAGCCGAGCGGCTGAGGCTTTCGGTCGAGGATGACGGGCCGGGCCTGACCCCCGCCGAGCGCGAGGCCGCCGTGCAACGCGGCGCCCGCCTGGACGAAAGCGCGCCGGGCTCCGGCCTTGGGCTCAACATCATCGACGAACTCGCCCGCGCCTATGGCGGCGCGCTGAAGCTGGACGAGGCGAGGCTTGGCGGTCTCTCTGTGGTTTTGGAGCTGCCGCGGGCCGAGGCTTGATTCCTCAGTCTTTGGAAAGCCTTAACTCGCCTGGAACCATGTTCTCCAGTGACGCGTGCCCCTGATCGCGTCTGGAGCGTTCCCATGTCCGGTCTGTCCGACCGCAAGATTGAAATCGTGCGCCATCTGGTGGAATCGGCCCCCGACAAGATCGTGGGCGGATTGCAGAACGCCTTGGCGTCCGCCTCCGGTGACTCGGTCCTGGCCGGAGTCCGCCGTCTGGTGGAGAGCGAAGTCGCCGATCGTCGCCTGCGCAACGCCGTCCTGTCCCCCATCGCCCCCCTCTGCGTGGCTCGCCCCGTCGGGCCGGATCAGATCAGCTTCCCGCCCCGCGTCCTGGCCCTGATCTGGCGCGGCCTGAAGGAGACCTGCCCCGCCGAGGTCCTGAAGGCCGAGCGGACCCTTACCGACTATCGGGCCGACGAGACCTCCACCGAACCCTTCGACATCCTGGCCGCCGCCGCCGCCGACGCCCTGCGCGAGCGCCAGCAGCGCGACTTCGCCGCCGCCGCCGACCTGGCCGACGCCAGCCGCGAGAACGGCGCCGAACTGCTGCTCTCCTGCCTGGCCCTGTCGCCCATCATCCGCGAGTCCACCCTGCGGCTGCCCGAATGGATCAGCCGCACCACCGACGAGCGCGCCGCCGCCGCCCGCCTGGCCTACAAGGACGCCGTCGCTATCTCCGACGACGCCGGCCCCCGGTTCTTCACGATGCTGGCCGCCCAGCTCGCCGAGCCCTGGACCATCCTGCGCATCGTCTCGGCGGTGATGGACCGCCCCACCGAACACTACCTGGCCGCCTCGGAGTTCTCGACCTTCGCCGAGCAGCTGATGGACGAGATCGACAAGAACCTCATCAAGGTGGCTCAGCTCGACCTGACCGGCGGGGCGCAGGCCGGCCGCGACGCCGGCGCGGTCGTGGAACTGATCACCCTGCAGATCGCCGAGATCGAGAACTCGGTCGAACTCGCCAAGGAAGGCGGCTGGGGCGGCCGCGTCCAGAAGCAGAAGAAGAGCCTGGCCGGCGTGGTCGAGGGCCGCCTGCGCGAGTGCGACAAGGTCATCGGCCAGGCCCTGCCGTCCCACACGGTGCGCGTCGCCCGGGCGATGAAGAGCCTGCCTCGCCTCACCGACGAGCCTGACCAGAAGGCGGTCACCCGCGCCACGACTCTGCTGACCTTCATCGAGTCCGTCCGCTCCAGCGCCAACTACGGCGGCTTCGCCTCCACCCGCACCAAGGTGGTGGAGAAGGTGGGCGAGACCATCGACGACTATGTCGAGGAGGTCCTGGCCCTGTTGCGCGAGGGCGAGGTTCCCGATCCCGAGGTGGCCCGCGTCTTCCTGAATATCGCCGCCGACTGCTCGACCCTGCTGCGTGACGCGCGCTCCGGCGACGTGATCCGCCGCCGCGCCACCGCCGCCCTTGGGGCGGTCAAGCCGGCCGAGGGCAGCGCGGCGGCCTAGGTTTAAGGGTCTAGGTTCCTCCATTCCACCCGCTTTCGCCACCTCGGCCAGAGTGGGCCCGCTGGAGAACGCGGTCAGCTTAGCGCCTGTACGCGCCAGTCTGACGGCGTGACGCCGCTTGCGGCCTTGAAGGCGCGGTTGAACGGCCCGAGCGAGGCGAAACCGACCTCGTAGGCGATGCTGGAAACCGGGCTGAGGGCGCGGTCGGGGTCGGCGAGCGCGATCTTAGCGGCAAGGATGCGGCGCTCGTTCAGATAGGCGCTGAAGTTGCGGTAGCCGAGCTCGGTGTTGATGAGGCGCCGCAGGCGATGCTCAGGCGCGCCGACCTGTGTGGCGAGATCGAACATCGTCAGGGCCTCGGTGCGCCAGATTTCCTCCTCGTCCATCGCTCGGCTCAGGCGTGACAGGAGGGCCTGGTCTATGGCGTTCCCGGGCGGGGGGGAGACGCGCGGCGAGGACTGGAGGAGATCGCTGTTGAGGTGAAGGAAGACCGCCATGCCCGACAGGCTCAGGATCAGCAGCGCAATTGCGCCGACGGGTGCGAGTTCCGGCATCGGCCGCCAGAGCATCTGAGCGACCTCGAGCACCACCACCAGCAAGGCGTAGCCCGCCGCGCTGGCCAGCACCGGGCCGCGAAGCTTTCGCCGGCTTTCCACCAGGTCGTCCCGCCAGCCGCGGGCGATGACATGCAGGGCGTGGCCGATCATGCCGATGGCGACGATGGAATAGATCACCCACACGGCTTGCGCGAAGGTTGGCCGGACCAGGAGGCCCGCCAACGCCAGCAGGAGGTTTGCGGCGGCGGGCGCGAACCGGTGCCAGAGCGGCCGTGCCTCGTCGGAAAAGAGGTCGGTGGCGAAGGTCCAGAAAAAGCCGGCCCCCGTGATCGAGAGCAGCCAGATGACCGGGAACGCCGCACCGGTCACCAGCCGCGCGGACGGCGACTGACTCAGGACGTGACCGGCGGCGGTGAGGCAGAATAGGACCCCGCTCAGGCGCAACCGCGCCGGGTTTGCCCGCCCAAAGCAAAGCGCCAGGCCAAGGAAGCCGCCCATGGCGGCGCCGCGCACCAGAAGCTCGATCAACACCAGTTCGCCCATGGTTCCCTTAAAGGTCCGCCAGGTGCGTCCGTCGACGCCGACGGCTCGCCGATTTGTCCGAAGCTTCGCCTGAAATGAAATCTCTAGCCGATTTTCGTCCACGGCGAGCGGCGGCGCGGCGGCAAGTTCAGGGACGGGTCCTCAAAGGAGGCCTATCCCATGTCCCATATCGAAGAACTGGCCAGCGAATGGCTGCGCCTACTGAACGGTGACCTGATCCGCTACGCGGTCTTCGCGATCGCGACCTGGTTTTTGCTCTGGATCGTCCTCGCGCGGCCGCTGGCCGGGCGAAAGATCAGGGCCGAACGGCCGCCTGCGCGGCGGATGATCGTCGAATTTCTCATCTCCCTCCGATCCGTGGCGATCTTCTCCACGGTTGGCCTCTCGCTGGCCGTGCTGGATCGGGTCGGCCTGGTCTGGGGTCCGGCGGTGGCGGAGCGCCTGGGACCGGTGTGGTTCTGGGCGTCGCTCGGGTTGATGATCGTGGCGCACGACGCCTGGTTCTACTGGGCGCACCGGCTGATGCACCAGCCGGCCCTGTTCCGCACCTTCCATCGTCGGCATCATCGATCGAACAACCCGTCACCGTTCACGGCCTACAGTTTCGATCTGGCTGAAGCCGCTGTGCAGGCCGCCTTCGTCCCGCTGTGGATGCTGGCCACGCCGACGCCGTGGGGCGTGATCGGTCTGTTCATGATCCACCAGATCTTCCGCAACACCATCGGCCATTGCGGCTACGAGCTGTTTCCGGCGCGCCGGGACGGACGGCCGTTGATGACGTTCCTGACGACCGTCACCCACCATGACCTGCACCATGCGCAGGCAGGCTGGAACTACGGCCTTTACTTCACCTGGTGGGATCGGTGGATGGGAACCGAGCATCCCGAGTATCTTGCGCGGTTCGCCAGGGCGGCCGGTCGCGCACCGTCGATGAAGCCCGCTTTGGCGGCGATCCTTGGATTGTCGCTGCTGATCACCGCGCCTTCGCCGTCCCAGGCCCAGACGATGACGGCGTTCACGCTGGATTGGGCGGCCGAAGGGCTCGGCGGGGTCGTCAGGCTTGGTCCCTGCGCGGAAGACGGGTCGAAGCTGTGCGGACGGCTGCTCTGGGTTTGGGATGAGAGCCGCGTGAAGCAGGGGATGGTCGGCGCCGAGATCCTCAAGGGCTTCGTCTGGCGCGGCGGCGCCTGGCGGGACGGGACGATTCTGAACCCTGTGGACGGCAAGACCTACAGGGGCTCGATCCGGGTCGGCGGTGGATCGGCGCGCGTCTCGGGATGCGTCGCGCGATGGTGCGGCAAGCAGGTCTGGCGGCCGCTGGGGTCCACACCCAGCCCCTAGGCAAAGGCATCTGGGGGGGGCGACGTTGACCGGCAGAGGGTCCGCCTCCCACCCTCGCCACGCCTGAGATGCGCCCGCTTTCCGCCATGCGGACCCTCGCGCTCCCTTGCGGTTTCCGCTAAACGCCGCATATGATCGCCTTCTGGGTCGCCGCAGGCCTCATCTCCGCCGCCGCGGCCGGCCTTGTCCTGCACGCCGCCGCGCAAGCCGCGCGCAACGTTGGGTCCCAGGATCCGACGCTGGCCCTCTATCGCCGCCAGCTCACCGAGATCGACGACCTCGCCGACCGCGGGCTGATCGCCGAGGGCGAGCGCAAGGGCGCCCATGCCGAGGCCGCCCGGCGCCTGCTGCACGCCGCCGACGCCGCGGCCCGGCCCTGGACCGCCGACACCGGCCTGCGCAAGCCGGTCCTGGCCGTGGCCGCCGTCACCCCGCTGCTCGCGCTCGCCCTCTATTTCTGGGTCGGCTCCCCGGGCTTCGCCGACCAGACCTTCAAGTCCCGCCTGGCCGCCTGGCGGGCCACTGATCCGGCCACGCTCTCGGCCCAGGAGATGGCGGCGGTCCTCCAGACCATGACGGTGGAGCGGCCCAAGGACCCTGAGGGCTTCCGCTACCTGGCCATGGCTCACGCCGCCTCCGACAACCCCTCGGCCGCCGCCCGCGCCCTGCGCCGCGCCATCACCCTCGATCCCAAGCGTCCCGACCTCTGGAGCCTCTTGGGGGAGGCCCTGGTGGCCCAGGGCGGCGGCGAGGTCACCCCCCAGGCTCAACGCGCCTTCGAGCGCGCCCTGGCCCTCGACCCCAAGGCCGTCACCCCGCGTTTCCACCTGGCCCGCGCCCGCATCGCGGCCGGCGACAAGGCCGGCGGGGTCGCCGCCTGGCGCGCCCTGCAGGCCGACCTGCCGATGACCGACCCGCGCCGCGGCGCCCTGGCCTCGGCCATCTCCCAGGCTGAGAACGCCCCGGCGCCCGAAGCTCCCGCCATGCCGCAGATGGACGCCATCCGCGGCATGGTCGCCGGCCTCGCCGCCAGGCTGGAGGCCAACCCCAGCGACGGCGAGGGCTGGGTGCGGCTGGTGAGGTCCTACGCCGTGCTGGGCGACACAGAAAAACGCGACACGGCGCTCGCCACTGCCCGCAAGCGGTTCGCCGCCGATCCCGACCTGCTCCAGGCCCTCGACGCGGCCGCTAAGACGGAACCCATGACATGAGCGGCTGGCTGCCCAAGTCCCCCAAGGCGCGCCGCCGCCTGACCCTGCTGGCGGCCATCGCCCCCGTCCTGGCGCTGGCCGTCGGCCTGACGCTCTGGGGCCTCTCGGACTCCATCTCCTTCTTCTACACCCCCAGTCAGGCCGACGCCGCCAAGCCGCCGGCCGGCCGCACCGTCCAGCTGGGCGGGCTGGTGGAGGCAGGCAGCGTGGTCAAGCACCCCGACGGCAGGGTGGAGTTCACCGTCCGCGACTCCCTGGCCGCCGACCGCATCGTCTACCAGGGCGACCTGCCCGACCTGTTCCGCGAGGGGCAGGGGATCGTCGCCACCGGCGCCTATCGCGAGGATGGCGTCTTCCAGGCCAAGCAGGTCCTGGCCAAGCATGACGAGCGCTATATGCCCCGCGAGGTCTCCAAGGCCTTGAAGGAGCAGGGCGAATGGCGCGGCGATGGCGAGACGCCCGCCTACGACACGCCCAGGAAGTCCCCCGTCACATGATCGCCGAGACCGGCGCCTTCGCCCTGATCCTCGCCCTGGTGCTGTCCCTGGCCCAGGTCGTCCTGTCCGTGGCCGGCCGCTGGCGGCGGTCCAGCGTGCTGGCGGGCGCGGGCGCCGGGGCGGGGCTGGCGGCCTTCGCCTGCGTCGCCGTGGCCTTCGCGGCCCTGATGCACGCCTTCGTCACCTCCGACTTCTCGGTGGCCAATGTCGCGGCCAACTCCCACACCGAAAAGCCCATGCTCTACAAGGTGGCCGGAACCTGGGGCAGCCACGAGGGCTCCATGCTGCTCTGGTGCCTGGCCCTGACCGGCTTCGGCGCCGCCGTCGCGGGCTTCCGGCGCGGCCTGCCGCCGGGCCTCAAGGCGGTCACCGTGGCGACCCAGGGGGCCATCGGTACGGTGTTCCTGGCCTATACGGTCTTCGCCTCCAACCCCTTCCAGCGCCTAGCCCAGATCCCCATCGAGGGCCGCTCCCTGAACCCCCTGCTGCAGGACCCGGCGCTCGCCTTCCACCCGCCCGCCCTCTATGCCGGCTATGTCGGCATGTCGGTGGTCTTCTCCCTGGCCGTCGGAGCCCTGGTGGAGGGCCGCGCCGACGCCGCCTGGGCCCGCTGGGTCCGGCCCTGGACCCTGATGGCCTGGAGCCTGCTCACCGTCGGCATCACGCTGGGCGCCTTCTGGGCCTATTACGAGCTCGGCTGGGGCGGCTGGTGGTTCTGGGACCCGGTGGAGAACGCCAGCTTCATGCCCTGGCTGATCGCCACGGCCCTGCTGCACTCGGCCATCGTCACGGAGAAGCGCGGCGCCCTGGCCGGCTGGACCGTCTTCCTGGCGCTGGCGGCCTTCACCTTCTCCATGCTGGGCGCCTTCCTGGTGCGCTCGGGCGTGCTCACCAGCGTCCACGCCTTCGCCGTCGACCCCACCCGCGGCGTCCTGCTGCTGATGATCCTGGGGGTCACCGCCGGCGCGGGCTTCACCCTGTTCGCCTGGCGCGCGCCGGCGCTGAGCCCGGGCGGCGTCTTCGCCCCCGTCAGCCGCGAGAGCGCCCTGGTGCTCAACAACATCCTGCTGGCGGCGGCCACCGTCACCGTCCTGCTGGGCACCCTCTACCCCCTGATCCGCGAGGCCGCGACGGGGGAGGCGATCTCGGTGGGGCCGCCCTTCTTCAACCTCACCTTCACCCCGCTGATGGCCGCCCTGCTGATCCTGCTGCCGGCCGGCCCCTTGCTGGCCTGGAAGCGCGGCGACGCGCTCGGCGTGGCCCAGCGCCTCTGGGTCGCGGCCCTGATCGCCGTCGGCTCAGGCCTGCTGGCCTTCGCTGTCGTCAGTCCCCGCAAGGCCATGGCCAGCGCGGGCCTGGCCATGGGCGCCTGGCTGATCGTCGGCGCCCTGGTGGAGCTGGCCGAGCGCACCCGGGCCTTCCGCGGCTCACGCGCCGAGACCTGGCGCAGGCTCACCGGACTGCCGCGCGGCGCCTGGGGCATGACCTTCGCCCACCTCGGCCTGGGCGTCTTCGTCCTGGGCGCCTGTTTCGAGACCGCCTGGAAGGCCGAGGCCGCCGAGACCCTGGCCATCGGCCAGACCCTCAATGTCGCCGGCTATGAGCTGACCCTCGACCGCATCCAGGGCGTCGACGGCCCCAACTACGACGCCGAGCGCGCCACCATCTCAGCGCGGCGCGACGGCGCCCTGGTCTGCACCCCGAAACCCGAGCGGCGCTTCTACCCCACCGGCGGCCAGACCACCTCGGAGGTCGCCATCTGCACCAAGGGGGCGAGCCATCTCTATGTCGTCCTGGGCGAGCGCCGCCCCGGCGAGGTCTGGCTGGTGCGCGCCTACTGGAACCCCTGGGCCCTGCTGATCTTCCTGGGACCTGCCATCATGGCCCTGGGCGGCCTCATCTCACTGTCGGACCGCCGCCTGCGGCTGGCCGTGGGACGCCGGGCGGTCGACGAATGAAAAAGCTGCTGGTCCTGCTGGCCGCCGTCTTCTGCATGGCCGCGGCCTCTGACCCCTCGGAGCGCCTGCCCGATCCCGGCCAGGAGGCCCGCGCCCGGGCCATCTTCGCCGAGGTCCGCTGCCTGGTCTGCCAGAACGAGTCCATCGACGACTCCTCAGCCGAACTGGCCGCCGACCTGCGCCTCCTGGTCCGCGACCAGATCCGGTCGGGCAAGTCCGACGACCAGGTCCGCACCTATCTCACCGACCGCTACGGCGAGTTCGTCCTGCTGAAGCCCGCCTTCTCCTGGGGCAACGCCGTCCTCTGGACCGCCCCCTTCGTCGTCGTGATCCTGGGCGTCCTGCTGCTCCTGCGGAACCTTCGAACCCCCCGTCCGTACGCCGAATTGTCCGAGGCCGAGGCCGCCCGCCTCGCCGCCCTCGCTGACACGGAACAGACGTGACACGATTGCGCCCAATATCGGTCGCCTTGCTGCTGGCAGCGTGACCTAAACGTAACTTGCCGGACGGTTGTGCTGTCAGGCATCGAACCTAAGTTGTTGGTGTCCCGTCCGGGCCCACAGGAAAATTGAAGGCGTTATGACCTCGAAGAAGAACGGCTATCTCTGGGGCGCCATCGCCGGCGTCAGCATCGCCACCGCCGCCGTCGCCGGGGCCCAAGTGGGCAAGCCTGACAGCACGCTGGACCGCACCATGCTGCTCAAGGCCTCCACGGCGCCGAACTTCGCCCCGCCCCCCGGCGCGCCGCTGTCCTTCGCCGACATCTTCGAGAAGGTGTCGCCGGCGGTGGTCTCCATCAACGTCACCTCCAAGGTCGACGCCTCGGCCCTGCGCCGCCAGATCCCCGGCCTGCCCTTCGACATCATTCCCCGCGGCGTCCCCGAGGGCGAGGACGGCGAGGGCGGCACGACCGAACGCGGCCAGCCGCGCCTGCCCACCCAGCAATCCTCCGGCTCGGGCTTCTTCATCTCGGCGGACGGCTACATCGTCACCAACAACCACGTCGTGGAGAACGCCGACGAGATCAAGGTCGTGCTCAAGGACGAGCGCGAACTGGAAGCCGTCGTGGTCGGCCGCGACGAGGGCACCGATCTGGCGGTCCTCAAGGTCAAGGGCGGCAATTTCCCCTTCGTGAACTTCGAGAACGCGGCCAAGCCCCGGGTCGGCGACTGGGTGATCACCGTCGGCAACCCCTTCGGCCTGGGCGGCACCGCTACGGCGGGCATCATCTCGGCCTATGGCCGTGACATCGGCGAGACCTTCGTCGACTACATCCAGATCGACGCCCCCATCAACCGGGGCAATTCCGGCGGCCCGACCTTCGACGTCTATGGCCGGGTGATCGGGGTCAACACCGCGATCTTCTCCCCCTCCGGCGGCTCGGTGGGCATCGGCTTCGCCATCCCCGCCGACGTGGCCGACGCCACCACCAAGGCCCTCATCTCCGGCGGCAAGATCACCCGGGGCTATATCGGCGCCTCGATCCAGAACTACACCGCCGAGATGGCGGAAGCTCAGGGGATGAAGGACCAGAAGGGCGCCATCGTCGCCGACCTGGTTCCCGGCGGTCCCTCGGCCAAGGGCGGACTGATGCCCGGCGACGTCGTGGTCGCCGTCAACGGCGTCACCGTGAAGACCTCCTCGGAGCTCACCCGCGAAGTGGCGAAGGCCCGCGCCGGTGACACCCTGAGCCTCGAAGTGCTGCGCGACGGCAAGCGCCGCACGGTGGACATCCGCTCGGGCGTGCGTCCCACGGAAAAGGAACTGGCCGCCAACGACAATTCCGGCAGCCCCCGCAGCTCCGGCGGCCCCTCCGGTCCGGCCGTGCAGCTTCCGGCCGTCCTGGGCCTGAAGCTCATGCCCCTGGACGCCGCGGCCCGCACCCGCCTGAGCATCGATGGGCCCGTGCGCGGCGTGGTGGTGGACAGCGTCGATCAGTCCTCGGACGCCGCCCAGCGCGGCCTGCGCAAGAACGACGTCATCACCCAGGCCGGCGGCCGCCCGGTGGCCTCGGCGTCGGACTTCTCCGCGGCGGTCGACGCCGCGAAACGCAGCGGTCGTCCCAGCATCCTGATCGGTGTCTACCGCGCCGGCCGCACCACCTTCCTGCCGATCAAGGTTTCCGGCTAAGCTCCGGATTCTAGAAGGGGGAAAGCCATGCGGATTCTGATCGTCGAGGACGACCTTGAGGCGGCCGAGGCCATGGACCGCGGCCTCACCGAGGGCGGCCACGCCTGTGTCCGCGCCGCCGACGGGGAGGAGGGCCTCAAGGCCGCCCGCGACGGCGAGTTCGACGTGATGATCGTCGACCGCATGATGCCCAAGATGGACGGGGTCACCCTGGTGGAGACCATCCGTCGCGAGGGGGACCAGACCCCGGTGCTGTTCCTGTCGGCGCTCGGCGAGATCAACGACCGCGTCGCGGGCCTGCAGGCCGGCGGCGACGACTACCTGGTCAAGCCCTACGCCTTCGCCGAGCTCTCAGCCCGGGTCCAGGCCCTGTCGCGTCGGCGCGAGACCGGCTCGGTCCAGACCCTGCTGCGGGTCGGCGAGCTGGAGATGGACCTCATCGGCCGCTCGGTGCACCGCCAGGGCAAGGAGATCGACCTCCAGCCCCGCGAGTTCCAGCTGCTGGAATTCATGATGCGCCACGCCGGCCAGTCGGTGACCCGCACCATGCTGCTGGAGAAGGTCTGGGAATACCACTTCGACCCCCAGACCAACGTCATCGACGTCCACGTCTCGCGCCTGCGCTCCAAGATCGACAAGGGCTTCGACCGCGCCATGCTGCAGACCGTCCGCGGGGCGGGCTACCGCCTGGAGCCGTAGGCGACCGCCATGTCGCCCGGAATGCGCCTCCCGCGTCTGTTCCGCACGACGCCCTTTCGGCTGACCCTGCTGTTCCTGGCCCTGTTCGGGGCCGCGGCCAGCGCCTTCCTGGCCTATATCTATGTCGCCACCGCCGGCGAGGCGACGCGGCGCACCGACCAGGAAATCTCCCGCGAGATGAGCTCGCTGATCGCCGCCTATGAGCGGGCCGGGGTCGATGCGGTGAACCAGTCCCTGATCGAGCGGGCGGCCAGCGAGCGGCCCTTCCTCTACCTGCTGATGAAGCCGGACGGCACCCGCATCTCCGGCTCCATCGCCGAGTCGCCCCTGGAGGACATCAACGCCGTCCCCGCCCGCGCCAGCTTCTCGGTCACCGACTTCGACGCCCAGGGCCGGCCCATCAAGCATCCGGCCCGCGGCTTCCAGGAGCATCTGCGGGGCGGGGAGATCCTGTTCGTCGGCGCCGACGTCAGCGAGGACCAGGCCTATGTGGGCAAGATCGTCAACGCCCTGCGCGGCGCGGGCACCCTGGTGGTGGTCCTGGGCCTGATGGGCGGGGTACTGGTCAGCCGCAATGTCAGCCGCTCCATGGCCGGCCTCACCGACGTGGTCACCGCCGTGCGCAACGGCGACCTGGGCGCGCGCGCGCCTGTGCGCGGCACCCGCGACGAGTTCGACGAACTGGCCGAGGGCCTCAACGAGATGCTCGACCGGCTGGAGCGCTCCATGGCCGGCCACCGTCACGCCGGCGACGCCATCGCCCACGACCTGCGCTCGCCGCTCACCCGCCTGCGGGCGCGGCTGGAGGTGGCCTATCTGGACGTCGAGGCCGGGAAGGGTGACCCGGAACAGGCGCTCGGCCAGGCGCTGGAAGACACCGACGGGGTGCTCAAGACCTTTGGCGCGGTCCTGGCCATCGCCCGGCTGCAGGCCGCGGGCTCGGCGCCCGACCAGACCCTCTTCGACCCCGCCCAGCTCGCCGCCGACATCGCCGAACTCTACGAGCCGCTGTGCGAGGACGCCGGCCTCGACTTCCAGGCCGAGATGGCCGAGGGCCTGCAGGCGCGCGGCAACCAGGAATTCCTGGCCCAGGCCCTGGCCAACCTGCTCGACAACGCCGTGAAGTACACGCCCTCGGGCGGCGCCATCATGCTGCGCGTGCGCCGCCGCTCCTCGGGCGAGATCGAATTCTCCATCACCGACACCGGCCCCGGCGTGCCGGAGGAAGACCGCCCCCGCGTGGTCGAACGCTTCGTCCGCCTGGAGAACAGCCGCAGCCAACCCGGCGCCGGCCTTGGCCTCTCCCTGGTCGGCGCCGTCGCCGAAGCTCACGGCGGGCGGCTGGAACTCGCCGAAGGCCCCGGCAAGGTCGGCGAGATCGGCCCCGGCCTGCGGGTGGCGCTGATCCTGCCGCGGGCAGGCTGACCCCCATTCCGCTCATCCCCGCGAAAGCGGGGACCCAGGCTTTTTCTCCCGTCTCACATCTGGCGCGCTTTTGGCTGTTTGAACTCAGCAGACCAAAAACACCTGGGTCCCCGCATTCGCGGGGATGAGCGGAGGAGGGATGTCTTGCTCTCCACTCCGCCGCCCCCTTAGAGGTGACGTCCACGGTCGCCAGAACCGTAACCAAGGGGAGGGCTAGACAATGATCGCCTATACGACGCTCGGCGTGAACGACATGGACCGGTCGATCGCCTTCTACGACGCCGTGTTTGCGCCGCTCGGCGCGGTGCGCGACACCACCAGCCCGACCTGGAGCGGCTATGTCCGCACCGGGGACCGGAGCCGCTTCTTCCTCACCCGCCCCTTCGACCGACAGCCCGCCACCGCCGGCAATGGCGTCATGCTGGCGTTCCTCGCGGACGACCGCGCCGCCATCGACGCCTTCCACGCCGCCGCCCTCCAGCTGGGCGGCTCCTGCGAAGGGCCGCCCGGCGTTCGTGAAGGCATGAACCCGGTTTTCTACGCCGCCTACGTCCGCGACCCCGACGGCAACACGCTCTGCGCCTTCGTCAGGAAGTGAGCCGCCCCGCGCGGGCGGCTCCGGCCGCGGTCCGCAGCCGCGGCCGGCTGGCCATCACCCGGACCGCCAGCAAGAGCTCGCAGACGATGGTGGCGACCTCCACAGCCAGGAAGATCAGCGGCCCGTTCACCTATCCGCCCCCACGGCCAATACGGTGAGCAATACTCCCCGCCATGGACGCAGCGGCAAATCGTGCGCCTGTCCCCATGTTCGCGCGCGGGGTTTTTCCGGCGGCGTCGGAGTTGACGGGTCAAGTCTCCGGGATATACATCCTGTATATCCCGGAGTCTGCCATGACCAAGACAACGCTGTTCCAGTCCAATCGCACGCAGGCGGTCCGCCTGCCTAAGGATGTCGCATTTCCGGAGGGGGTGCGGTCCGTGACCGTGCTGCGCGAGGGAAACAGGCGGGTCATCGTGCCGTCCGACGCCGTGTGGGACGAGTTCTTCGCCGCGCCCGGCGTCGATCTGGGTGAGCGCGACCAGCCCCCGGCCCAGGACCGCGACGCGTTCTGATGCTGCGCTACATGCTGGACACCAACCTCTGCATCCGCGTGCTCAGGGACAGGCCGCAGGGGCTGCGGGACCGGTTCAACCTGAACGCCGATGCCCTGTGCATCTCGACCATCGTCCTCACCGAACTGCTGCACGGCGCGGCCAAGTCGGCGCGGCCTGAGCATAATCGCGGGGAGGTCGAACGGTTCACGGCGAAGCTGGAGGTGCTGGGCTTCGACGTGGCCGCCGCCGATCACGCCGCCGATATACGGGCTGTCCTGGAGAGGTCGGGCAAGACGATCGGGGGCTATGATCTGCTGATCGCGGGCCATGCCCGGTCTCGCGGCCTGATCGTGGTGACCGGCGATCTGGACGAGTTCCGCCGGGTGGAGGGCCTGCGGTCCGAGGACTGGCTGGCGGCATAGGCCGCCGTCAGGCCCCGGCGTTCACCAGGGCGAGATAGCGCTCGAAGGCGCCCGCCGGAAGTTCGCCACGGGCCGCGAGCAGGGCGATCATCCGGCCGGCGAGGTCGATGCTGTAGAAGTTGTGGTGCGCCAGCAGGGCCACCGTCTTCATCAGCTCAGGTTCCAGGGGCGCCACGGGGTCGCGCACATAGACGATGTCGGCCTCCAGCAGCTGGTTGAACGGGCTTCGGAAGTCGCCGTCACGCAACACCGGGGCGATGGACCATTTCTTCAGGGCCGTGAAACAGTGCGGAATGAAGCCCTGTCCGCGCATCCAGACGTCGATGTCGCCGAAACTGGGCTGGCCCTCGTAGAGCGGAACGAAGGACACCTCGAGCTGGACCATGGCGCAGCGCGCCAGCTTGGCGGTCCCGTGGCGCAGGGCGGCCAGTTCGCCGCCCTGAATATCCATCTTCAGGAAGTCGAGGTTGGGCAGGTCCTCGATATCGTCCAGCCGCGTGGTCTCGACGGCCAGTTCGCGCTCCACCTGTCCCAGCCGCTCGAACCCGTTGAAGAAGGCCAGGTGCTCGGCGCTGGGCCGGAACAGCGAGGTCATCCCCGACTGAGGAGCCGCCAGGTAGAGGGTCGCCGGCCCCCCTTCGCCCACCACCTGCGGGAAGATCCTGACGCGCTCGCCATAGAGCTCGCGGAGCGCCGCGTGCTGGCGCGGGTCGGCGTCGAAGGCGTTCAGCTGCGCCAGGCCGGCGTCCACCAGCGCCTTGTAGACGGGCGCCTCGCCCAGGTCGGCGGCGCCGATGTCGGCCACCTGCAACGGCCGCTCAAGGGCCAGGAGTTCGAAAAGGTCACGGGTCGCCATGGGTCAGATTGCACCTGATTCTCGCCCGGCGGCCGCGTCCCTAGCACCAGCTGGCTTGGTCGGCCTGGGGTTCGTGCAGCAGTTCCTGGACGTTGGCCTCCAGGATGCGGAAGCCGACATTGCCGTAGAGTTTCTGACGGCCCTCGTTGAGCACCAAGCTGGGGCTGCCCTGCAGGCGCAGGGCCTCGGCGTCCTGGTGATCCGAAGCCAGGGCCGCGAAGGCCCGGCCGTCGGAGATCAGGGCCTCCACGCGGGCGAGGTCGGCCCCGGCCTGGGCGCCGACCTCGCGCTGGACCTCCCAGGT
>JAZKFM010000312.1:4730-9191 GCA_040386415.1 Pseudomonadota bacterium | reverse complement strand
GCTGCTCCAGCAGCCACTCGCGTGTCGCGACGAACGCATTGCGCGTCGTCGGCACCGACGTATGCGCCTGCTCCTTTCCGTAGGGTGATGCCGAACCGCCGCGTCGCCCGCGCCGGGCGGGCCGCCGCCGGCCGCCTCGTCCAGCTGCACCGCCTTGAGGAACAGGTGGGCGCCCCAGGAGGAGGCCGGTCGCACGGACAGCCAGACCGCCGGGTTCAGCTCGATCTCGGGGAAGGCGGCGGCGGACTGGCGCAGATGGGCGTTGAAGCCCTCATAGCCGCCCTTGTCGCCCCAGGCGGCGGGGATCTTGCGGGCGGTGTCGCTGAACACCGGGCAGAACCGGTACTCGATCCGCACCCGGTCGCCGAAGGTCCGCCGCAGCGCGTCGAGCCGCAGCTCGGCGATGTAGGCCCAGACGCACAGGACGTCGGTGAAGCAGACGATGGGGACAGGGGTCACTGGAGATCTTCCTCGCGGCTCTGACCCAGCTATAGCCCACCGCGCGCGGCGGGGCAGGGGCGGACTCATCCTTGAGGATCAACACCTGACGGGACCCCGACGGTCACTTGTCGGCCTTGGTGGGCCGGCCGCGGCCGCCGCAATCCCTTGCGCCTCAAGACTCCGTGGCCGGCTGACCGGCTTTAAACAGCCTTGTCTTCCATCCGTGGCCACCGACAATGTGCCGATGACTCGCCTGATCGATGGCCTCAAGCCCTGCGGCCCCGTCGCCGACCCCAAGGCGGCCGAGCGCGCCCACAACGTCGTCCGCGCCGGCGCCGAGGAGGGCGGCTGGACCGACCTTCTGGACCGGGCCTGGCCCGCCCTGGCCCCGGTCTTCGGCGCGTCCCCCTACCTCACCAGCCTGGCCCGCCGTGACCTGCCCCGCCTGCGCGACCTGCTGGAGGCTGACCCCGACCTCCGGTTCGACGATCTCCTGGTCCGCACAGCGGCCCTGGCGGAGGTCAGCTACGAGGCCGCCAAGGTCGGCCTGCGCAAGCTCAAGGCCGAGGCCCATCTGCTCATCGCCCTGGCCGATCTGGGCGGGGTCTGGGACCTGGACGCGGTCACCGGCGCGCTCGCCCGCTTCGCCGACGCGGCCCTGACCACGGCGCTCACCGTGGCCGCCCGCAGCGAGGTCGAGGCCGGCCGCCAGACCGCCGTGGGGCAGGGGCCTGCCGGTCCCGTCCCCGGCTACTTCTGCATCGCCATGGGCAAGCACGGCGCCTACGAACTCAACTATTCCAGCGACATAGACATCTCGGTCTTCTACGAGCCGGAGGCCCTGCCCCTCGTCGAAGGCGTTGAAACCCAAGGCTTCGCGGTCCGTCTGACCAACAAGCTGGCCGAGCTGATGCAGGACAAGACCGGCGACGGCTACGTCTTCCGCACGGACCTGCGCCTGCGTCCCGACCCCTCTTCGACGCCGCTGGCCGTGCCGGTCGCCGCGGCCATGGACTACTACGAAAGCGTCGGCCAGAACTGGGAGCGGGCGGCCTTCATCAAGGCCCGCGCCTGCGCCGGGGACATCCCCCTGGGCGAGGCCTTCCTCACCGAGCTGACCCCCTTCATCTGGCGCAAGAACCTCGACTTCGCCGCCATCGCCGACATCCACTCCATCAAGCGCCAGATCCATGTCCACAAGGTCGACGACCGCCTGCAGGCCAAGGGGATGGACCTCAAGCTGGGGCGCGGCGGCATCCGCGAGATCGAGTTCTACGTCCAGACCCAGCAGCTGATCCTGGGCGGCCGTCACCCCGACCTGCGCTCGCCTCGCACCCTGGACGCCCTGGCCGCCCTCCTGGCCGCCGGCCATGTCGCCCCCAAGGCCGCGCAGGAGATGACGGAGGCCTATGGGGTGCTGCGGGCCATCGAGCACCGCATCCAGATGCTGGCCGACGAGCAGACCCACAAGCTCCCCGACTCCGACACCGAGCGCGCCCGGGTCGCGGCCCTGGCCGGCTTCGCCAAGCTCAAGGCCTTCGACGCCGACATCGAGAAGACCCTGAAGGCCGTCAACCGCCGCTACGGCGAGCTCTTCCCCGACGAGGAGCAGCTCTCATCCCGCTTCGGCAGCCTGATCTTCACCGGGGTCGACGACGATCCGGAGACCCTGGCGACCCTTGCCCGCATGGGGTTCTCGCAGCCGGCCAAGGTGTCCCAGACCATCCGCGGCTGGCACCACGGTCACATCTCGGCGACCCGCACCGAGCGGGGCCGGGAGCTCTTCACCCGGCTGGCCCCGCGCCTGCTGGAAGCGGCCAACGCCACCGGCGCGCCGGATATCGCCTTCCACCGCTTCAGCGACTTCTTCGGCAAGCTGTCCTCCGGCGTGCAGCTGCAGTCCCTGTTCCTGGCCCAGCCGCAGCTGTTTGAGTTGATCGTCCAGGTGATGGCCTACGCCCCGCGCCTGGCCAACACCCTGGCTCGCAGGCCCGCGGCGCTGGACGCCATGCTGGACGGCGACTTCTTCTCCGACATCGCCATTGAGGAAGACCGCCGGGTCATGGCCGCGGCCGTGTCCCAGTCCGACGGCTTCGAGGGCGCCATGGACGCCGTGCGCCGGGTGCATCGCGAGCAGGCCTTCCGCATCGGCGTCCAGGTGATGAGCGGCTCGGCAACCGCCGAGATCGCCGGCCGCGCCTTCGCCGACCTCGCCGACCTCTGCATCGACACCCTGGCCCCTGTGTCCCTGACCGAGGCCGAGCGCCTGGGCGGGACCTTCCCGGGCCAGGTCGCCGTCGTGGCCCTGGGCAAGTGTGGGTCGAGGGAGATGAGCGCCGGCTCGGACCTGGACCTGATGACCGTCTACCGCGCCGACGAACCCGCCGCCGCCTCGTCGGTGAAGGAGTGGAGCGCCGACGTCTTCTACGGCCGCTTCACCCAGCGCCTGATCGCGGCCCTTTCGACCCCCACCGGGGAGGGGGAGCTGTACGAGGTGGACATGCAGCTGCGCCCCTCCGGCACCAAGGGCCCGGTGGCGGTGAGCTTCGCCGCCTTCGAGGACTATTACGACCGAGAGGCGGAGACCTGGGAGTTGCTGGCCCTGACCCGCGCCCGGGTGGTCTGGGCCAGTTCCCCGGAGTTCGCCCAGGCTGCGACCCAGGCCATCGACACGGCGTTGCGCCGCCCCCGTGACGCCGGCAAGACCGCCGCCGAGGTCCGCGAGATGCGCCAGCTGCTGGAGCAGGAGCGGCCACCCAAGGGCGACTGGGACCTGAAGCTCTCGCCCGGCGGCTTGGTGGACATCGAGTTCGCCGCCCAGTTCCTGCAGCTGGTCCACGCCCCGGCCGGCGGCCCGCTGGCGCCCAACACCGCCGAGGCCCTGGGCCTGGTCCTGGCCGCGGGCCTGGCGCAGAAGGGGCCCCTCGCCGACCTGCAGGAGGCCTGGCGGCTGCAGCAGAACCTCACCCAGCTCCTGAAGGTGGCCCTGCCCGACGGCGAGGACCCGGGCGAGGAGCCCAAGGCCTTCAAGGCCCTGCTGGCCCGGGCCGGCGGCGTGAAGGACTTCAAGGGCCTGCGCGCCAAGCTCGCCCGCGCCCGCGTCGCCGCGCGGCAGGCCTACGACATCATTGTGCAAACTTGAGCGACGGATATGGGCCCACGGTCCGTTGAACACCTGACGTCCCCGACCGCTGAAAGGACCTCCATGAAGCGCCTACTGCTCACCGCCGCCCTTCTCGCCCTGGCCGGTTCGGCTCACGCTCAGATCGGCCGACCCAACCCGGACACCAATGGTGATGGCAAGCTCACCTTGGCGGAGGTCAAGGTGGCCCAGGTGGACAATCTGCTGAAGCGCCTGGACGCCAACAAGGACGGCAAGATCAGCAAGGCTGAGAGCAAGCCGATGGAAGACCTGGCCGCCCGGTTCGGGGGGGCCAGGGCCACCGCGCAGATCACCAGGATGTGGACCCAGGGCGACAGCAACAAGGACAGCGTCCTTTCGCGCGCCGAAATGGAAGTCGCCACCCAGCGCCGCTTCGAAGTCGGCGACACCAATCGCGACGGCTGGCTCAGCAAGGATGAACTTGCCAATATGCGCAAGACCCGGGGCCGTGACGGTTAGCCAGCTCACCGGCGCTCCGGGCGAGGTCAGGTTTGAACACCGATCCGGACGAGGACCTGCTGATGCGGGTGGCGCAGGGCGACCCTGCGGCCGTGCGCGCGCTTGCGGCCCGCAAGCTGCCCCGCATGCTCGCCCTGGCCGGGCGGATGCTCGGCGACACCTCAGAGGCCGAGGACGTGGCGCAGGAGGCGATGATCCGCGCCTGGCGTCAGGCGCCAACCTGGACGCCGGGCGCCGCCCGCTTCGACACTTGGCTGCACCGGGTGACGCTCAACCTCTGCTACGACCGGCTGCGTCGCCGCCGGGAAATCCCCACCGAGAGGCCACCCGAGCAGTCCGACGAAGGGCCGGCCCCCGACCGGGGGCTGGAGGCCGCCGATGTCGGTCGACGGGTGGCC
>JAZKFM010000312.1:0-4720 GCA_040386415.1 Pseudomonadota bacterium | reverse complement strand
CCGCGGCCATGGCTGTCCTGCCGGACCGTCAGCGGGAGGCGGTGGCGCTCTGCCACTATCAGGAGATGACCAATATCGAGGCCGCGGCGGTCATGGGGGTCAGCGTCGAGGCCTTGGAAAGCCTGCTGTCGCGGGGGCGGCGAGCCCTGCGGGTGGCGCTTTCGGATATGTTGGCGCCATGAGAGGACGGCCATGACCCGCGAACGGTTCCTGGAGCTTGCGGACGCCTATGGCGGCGGCGTCGCCCATTGGCCCGCCGCCGATCGCGAGGCGGCTGCCGCCCTGATGGCCGCGGAGCCCGACTTCGCCCGTCAGGTGCTCGCCGACGCCGACCGCCTCGACGCGGTCCTGGACGCCTGGGCGCCGCTCAGCGTCCCGCATGGGATGCGCGAAGCCGTGATGGCGGCGGCGCCGGCCGCGCGGTCTCGGTGGAGCCCGCGGACCTGGCTGCTGGGCGCCGGTGTCGGCGCCGGACTGGCCGGCGCCTGCGCGGCGGGCCTGGTGTTTGGAGTGGCGCTGTCGGCGAACCTCTCGTCCGCCACCGAGGCGCCAGCGGCGCTGAGCGCGGCCATGGTCGGCTATGACGACCTCCCAGAGACAAGCGAAGGCGCCTGATGCCCAGCCAGCGCACCCTCACCGTGGCCCTGGTGGCTTCGGTCGCCCTCAACCTCTTCGTCATCGGCGCGGTCGTCGGCGGTGTCGTCGTGGGCCAGCGGGTCCGGGAAGCCGTACAGGGCGCCGATAGTCCGCGCCAGCCGCTGTGGAGAGCCGCAGACGGCCTGCCGCCCGAGCACCAGCGAGCCTATCGCCAACTGCTGCAGGCTGAGGCCGGCGGGGTGGGCGGCCAGATGCGCCAGGCGAGGCAGGCCCGTCGGGACGCCTGGACAGGTCTCGGCGCCGAGGCGCTGGATGGCCCGGCCATCTCCAGACACCTCGCCGAGGCCCGGGCCCTTGAGATGACGGCGCGCGCCGGTGTGGAGGATCGCATCGTCGCCTTCGCAGCCACCCTGCCGCCGGCCGAACGTGCGGAGCTCGCCAAGGGCCTGGCCCGGAGCGGGCCGGGTGGTCGCGGCGGGCGCGAACGCCGACAGCAGCCCTAAGCGGCGGCGACCCCTGCCAGGGCCGCGCCGGTCTGGCGGATGGGCAGGGAGAAGCTGACCATGGTGCCCTCGCCAGGCGCGCTCTGCATATCCAGCGACCCGCCGTGCATCTCCACCAGGGACTTGGTGAGCGCCAGGCCCAGGCCCGTGCCCTGGGTGGTCTTGGAGTGCTGGTTCTCCACCTGCTCGAAGGGTCGGGCCAGGCGGGCCAGGTCGTCCTCGGCGATGCCGATGCCGGTGTCCTGCACGCTGATGCGGATGCGCTCGCCCAGGGGGTCGTGACGGCCCTCGGCGCGGATGGTCACCCGGCCTCCGCGCGGCGTGAACTTGATGGCGTTGGAGAGCAGGTTCAGCAGGATCTGCTTGACCGCCCGATAGTCGGCCTCGATTTCCGGCAGGTGCTGCGGGAAGTCGATGGCCAGGGCCAGGCCGGTCGCCTCGGCGCGATTGCGCACCAGCCGCACAGCGTCCTCGGCCACTTCCTCCAGGGCGATGGGCTCGAACTTCAGGCTCATCTTGCCCGCCTCGATCTTCGACATGTCGAGGATGTCGTTGATCAGGGCCAGCAGATGCTGGCCCGACGACAGGATGTCCTGGGAGTAGCCCTTGTAGCGCTGGTCGCCCAGCGGCCCGAACATCTCCTGGACCATGATCTCGGAGAAGCCGTTGATGGCGTTCAGCGGGGTGCGCAGTTCGTGGCTCATATTGGCCAGGAACTCGGACTTGGCCTTGTTGGCCCCCTCGGCCCGGACCTTCTCCATCTCGTACTTGCGGGCCAGTTCGGAGAGCTGCTCCTGGCTGCGCTCCAGGCCGACGACGGCCTTCTGCAGCGCCTCTTCGTTGAGGCGCCGCGCCTCTTCCTGGGTCTTGATGGCGGTGATGTCGGCGGCGCTCATCACCAGGCCGCCCTCGGCGGTGCGGCGCTCGGAGATCTGGATCCAGCGTCCGTCGTTGAGCTCGGCCTCGCGCACGCCCTTGCGGCCGTCCGAGGCGTCCATCTCCTGCTTGATGGCCAGCTGGGCGAAGCGGTTCACCTGCTCGCGCGACGCGCCGGGCTTCAGCAGCCTCGGCTCCAGCGAGAAGAAGGTCCGGTAGTTCTTGTTGCACATCAGCAGGCGGCCGTTGCGGTCCCAGAGGACGAAGGCCTCCGACACGCTCTCGATGGCGTCGCGCAGCCTGTTCTCGGCGGCCTGGGCGCGGGCCTGGGCCATGCGCTCCTCGGTGACGTCCAGGGCGACGCCGATGATCCGGGAGTAGCCGTCGCGGTCCTTGTCGCCAAAGGCCTGGCCCCGGGCGTCGATCCAGGTCGGCCTGCCGCCCTGCAGAGAGGGGACGCGGAACGAGACGTCGAAGCCCCCATAGACCGCGGCGGTGGACAGCGCCTGGCGCAGGCGGTCGCGATGGTCGGCCGACACCCGCTCCAGCACCGCCTGGCCATCGACGATGCCGCCGCCGCCCCAGCCGAAGATGGCGCCGGTGACGTCGGACATGAACATCTTGTCGTTGGAGAGGTCCCATTCCCAGATGCCGCAGCGGGCCGCCTCCACCGCCAGCCGGAACCGCTGCTCGGAATCGACGAAGGCCTTCTGGGCGTTCTCCACCCGGTTGCTCTGGTTGAGCAGCAGCAGGCCCAGCAGGAAGGCCGCGGCCAGCGGGGTCAGCAGCCAGGCCAGTTGCTCGGTGGAGGTCTGGATCTCCATGGGCGCCGAGCTCGCGGCGGCCAGCACATAGAGGCTCCCGCCGAGGGCGGGACGGGCGGCGAGGTCCAGTGAGGCGCCGTCCGGCCCCTGGGCCCGGCTCAGGCCGCCGTCCAGCTTCAGCTCTTCTGGCGTGGTGGCGAAGGCGGCGTTGACGGTGTCGGCCGCCGCGAGGCCGTTGGCCGGGCTGGCGACGAGGATGCGCCCCTCCGGGGTGGCGACGGCCTCGGGCCTGGTTTTAGAAAGCCAGGCGCCGAGATGAGTCGGATCTCCGGCCGCCACGATCCAGCGCTGGCCCTTGGTGGTGGCCGCCGAGGTGACGGCGGCGAGGGCCGGAGCGCTCTGGCTGGTCACGCCCTGCCAGACTTCGCGCTTGGAGCTCTCGGCGCCCTTGGCCAGTTCCTGCCAGTCGAGGCCGCCCGGCGGGCCGGCCACCGCCACGATCTCATCCTCGGAGAGCACCGCGATCGCCACGGCGGCGCCTGCGGAGGCGCGCAGGCCGCTCTCGGCGGCGGCCATGGGCTGGTCGCCGTCCCGCTGGAGCGCCTCGCGCGCCGCCAGCAGGCCGCCGCGCAAAGCCGCGGCCTCGGCGTCCAGGTGGGCGGCCACGGCCTCGGCCCGGCTGGGCAGGGCGGCGTTGGCGGCGGTGGTGATCTGCGGTTCGCGCTGGATGCGCGCCACCGCGAAGGCCGTGTAGACCGCCAGCAGCAGCAGGGTGGAGAGGATGGCGATGCGGGCGAAGGTTTGGGTCGGCAGCGCTCGAACGCCGGGCGCGTTGTCGCGCCCCTGAGGCCGACTGGCCTCGGCGTCCTCACCCCCGCGTCTGGCCAACGCCCGTCGCTCCTAAACCCGAGTCACCCAATGTGCGAGTCTAGGCGAGCGCTCCCCCCGCGTCACGAGAGTCATAGGGTCACAGCGCTGTCGGCGGTCGCTATTTCCGCCTGCGGTCCTTGCGGCGCTCCGGACCCTTGTACTTCGGGTCGTCCACCCGCCGCCTGTCAGGGCCGAAATAGCCTGAGCTTGACCGCACATAGGCGCGCGGATGATCGATCACCGCCATGATCCGCTTCATCAGGTCTGCGGGGGTGAAGGGCTTCACGCAGAACTCGTTCACCCCGGAGTCGCGGGCGGCGTAGACCCGCTGGCGGTCAGCGTGGCCGGTCAGCATGATGATCGGCACATAGGGCGTCGGGCTGGTGTCTTCCTTGCGCAGCCACCGGGCCAGGGTGACCCCTTCCTCCTCGCCCATCATGTAGTCGAGGATGATGATGTCGATCATCGGCGCGCCCGGCAGGGTGCTGGCTTTGATCTTGGCCTTGGCCTCGGTGATGGTCTTGGCTTCCACGACGGAGTCCACGCCGAACCCGCGCAGCATCGTCTTGACCAGGTCGATGGCGTGGATGTTGTCGTCCACCACCATGAAATTGATGCGGCTGAGCGAGATGGACATGTACCGCTGTTCCCTAGGTCAGACCCGTGGGCGCCGGTCTGCGCCAGCATCGTCCACAGGGCTGATTTTCAACAAGATTCGGATCGGCGGCAATCGCCGATCCCGGGCCTACTCCGCGAGGGCCTTGGTCGCCAGCTCATAGACGTTCTTGGATAGGCCTTCGGTCGCGGCGATACGCTGGAGCTCGGCCTTCATCAATGTCCCCAATTCGGGGACATAGCGCCGCCAGCCGCCTAGCGGTTCCACGAACCGCGCGGCGGTCATGGGGTTGAACCCGTCCACGGCCAGGATGATGTCGGCCAGGAAGCGGTAGCCAGCCCCGCTGGGGTCATGGAAGCGGGCCGGATTGCCGGTGGCGAAGCCGGAGACCAGGGCCCGCAGGCGATTGGGGTTCTTCTGGTCGAAGGCGGGATGGGCGGTGAGGCCCATGACGCGGCCAAGAGCCGCCTCGGAGGGGTCGCGGCCTTGCAGAG
>JAZKFM010000311.1:0-9190 GCA_040386415.1 Pseudomonadota bacterium | reverse complement strand
GCTCCGCCAGCTCCGAGGTGGCCTCGGGCGCCAGCAGGCCGGTGGCCAGGAACCCCGACCAGACGGCGTCCATCCCCTCCATGTAGTCCACCAGGGGCGGGAAGGCCGGCGTCTGGTGGAGGGCGCGGACGCCCTGGGCAGCCTCGACAATCAGGTCACGGCGGGCGCCGGCATAGTCGACGGCCCAGGACTGCTCGGAGATGAACTCCATGATCGCCACGCCGTCGGTGGCGTCGGCATAGCGGACGCGGGGCGCCAGGCAGGCCTGGGCCGCGATGGCCATGCACGGATGCCAGCGATGGGGGTCCTTGAAGGCGTCGCGCTGGGTCTCGACCCGCAGCAGGTAGGCGATGCCCCCGACACGGATCCGGTAGGTCAGGGCGCCGGAGAGACCGCCAGCGACGGCGACGAGGCTGTCCATCTCCGTCGTGCCGAACGCCGCCTGCAGGGCGCGGTCAACGGCGGGACGATAGGCTGGCGGCAGGGACATGGGACGGCTCCGGTGAAGCGCCGTCTTTTACCCGGATATAATTTCTAGTCAATATTACCCGGATAAATAACTAGGGCGCACCCCGGGAGGTCCGGTTGGCCAGCCGCCCCACCAGGTCTGACACCAGCACCGCTCCGATGGCGATGGCGGCGGCCACCAGGCACAGCAGGCCGGCGCGGGCCTCGTCGCCCGGCGACTGGGTGGCGCCGTAGATCGCGGCGGGCAGGGTCAGGGTCTCCCCCGGAATGGCGGCCACGAAGGTGATGGTGGCCCCGAACTCTCCCAGCGCCTTGGCGAACCCCAGGATCGCGCCCGCCGCCACGCCGGGCAGGGCCAGCGGCAGGGTGATGCGGAAGAACCGCACGAGGGGCGGGGCGCCCAGGGTGCGGGCCACCTCGTCGACCTCCTTGTCCAGGGCCTCGATGGCCAGCCGCATGGGCCGCACCATCAGCGGGAAGGCCATGATCCCCGCCGCCAGGGCCGCGCCCGTCCAGTCGAAGGCGAAGACGACGCCCACTTTCTCCAGCGCCTCTCCGATCGGACCGCGCCGCCCAAACAGCAGCAGCAGGCCATAGCCGGTCGCCACCGGCGGCAGGACCAGCGGCAGGGTCACCAGGACATCCAGCAGCACCCGCACCCCGAACCTGCCGCGCGCCTGGGCCAGGGCGGTGGCGAGCGCCAGGGGCAGGCCGAAGGCGGTGGCGGCGAGCGCCACCTTCAGGGACAGCGTGATCGCCGCCCAGTCGTCGGGGGACAGGCCCGTCACGTCGCCGACGCCAGGACCTCGACCGTCACACCGGCGGCGGCCAGGGCCCGGGCTTCCTCCGCGGGCGGGGCCAGAACCACCACCCGCACCACCCGGCGGCCGGACTGGGCCAGCTCGATCATCGCCTGGGGCGTGACCTCCACGGGCGTCAGCCGATCGGCGTCGCGCCGCGCCATGGCCAGGATGTCGGGGTCGGCGGCGTCGTCGGCGGCGATCACATCGGCGGCGGCCAGGGCTCGGCTGGCGCGCAGGGTCAGCAGGTCGGCGGGCCCGCGCCCGGCCACGAACTGCACCTTGCCCGCGGCCTTGGGACCCTTGGCGATGGCGTCGCGGAACAGCGACTGAGCCTTCTCCATGTCGCCGCCCTGGGCCGCCTCCGCGACGGCCCCCGACAGGGTCTCCCGCAGGAAGGCCCGCCGGGCGTGCAGCTCGGGGAACTTGGCCCGGACGTCATCCTGGAACCTGCGGAACAGGGCCGCGACCCGGCCTGTGCCTTCTGGCATTCGCTGTTCGATGTCGTTGCGCAGCATGGTCGCCAGCATGGGCGACGCGCCGCCCGTGCCGATGGCCGCCACCACCTCGCCCCGGTCGATGACGGCCGGCGTGGTGAAGTCGCAGAGCTCGGGCCGGTCGGTGACATTGACCAGGACCCGGGCGGCCCGCGCCGCCGCGGCCGCGCCCTTGGCGAAAGCCTCGTCCTCGCCGTCGATGAAGACCAGCAGGGCGCCGGAATAGCTGCCGGTCAGGAAGGCGTCGGCCCCCTCCACCCGCACCAGGGTCGCCGGCGACGAAGCCAGCAGCCGCAGCTTGTTCTCGGCGGCCTCGCCCGACCCCGCCACAACGATCTTGCGGCCGGCCAGGGGGAAATAGGCGGGGAAGGCGTCCACTAGCCGGTTCTGCAGTTCCGGTAGGGACCGGCCGGGGCGCCGTCCAGGTCGGCCGATGCGCCCTTGGTGGTCAGGGTCACGCCGCCGGCGGCGAAGACGGGATCGCCCTTCTTCTTTTTCACCTGCCGGAGGGTCGTCGTCTGGCCGCCGGCGGTCACCCGCACGATCCGCCCGTCGAGGGCATAGGACGCCACGAACCGCTTCCCGGCGCCGCAGGCATAGGTCATGGGCGCGTCTGTGGCGTCTTCAGGGGCCACGGTGGCGCATGCGCTCAGGGCCAGGCCGGCGGCCAGCGCGATCCACGGCGCGGCTCTCACTTCAGCCCCTTCAGATAGGCCACCACCGCGGCGCGGTCGGCGGGCGCGGCGAGGCCCATGGGCATGCGGGTGCCCGGGGCGAACTTGGTGGGGGCGGCGAGATAGGCGTCCAGGTTGGCGTCGGTCCAGACGGCCGGAGCCTTGGCCGTCAGGCCCGCGGAATACTTGTAGTCCGCCAGGCCCGCGATCTTGCGGCCCGACACCCCGGCCAGGCTGGGCCCCATCGGCGTGCTCTTGGCGCCGTGGCAGGTCTTGCACTGAAGCTGAAAGACCTTGGCCCCGTCGGCGGCCAGGGCTGGCGAACCCGTCAGCAGGCCGGTGGCGGCGAGAACGGCGAGAAGACGGCGTGTCATGAAACCTCCGTAGCTTGTCGACCTACCTAGCGCGTCGCGGGCGACGCCGCCATGACGGCGACATTTACCGCAGCGACTAAACGACGTTAAGATGCAGCTTGGATCTCATTCGGGGAGGGACAGACCCATGGCCATGACACTGGACGTGAACGGCAAGCCGTTGGCGGTGAAGGCGGCCCCTGACACGCCCCTGCTGTGGGTGCTGCGGGATGAACTTGGCCTCATCGGCGCCAAGTTCGGCTGTGGCGTGGCCCAGTGCGGCGCCTGCACGGTGCTGGCCGACGGCCAGCCGATCCGTTCCTGCGTCATGCCCATCGAGGGCCTGGCGGGCATGAAGATCACCACCATCGAGAGCCTGGGCGGGAACAGCCCCCTTCAGCAGGCCTGGGTGAAGCACGACGTGCCGCAGTGCGGCTACTGCCAGTCGGGCCAGATCATGAGCGCCACGGCCCTGCTGGCCGCCAAGCCCAACCCCACCGACGCCGACATCGACGCGGCCATGGACGGCAACATCTGCCGCTGCGGGACCTATCAGCGGATCCGCGCGGCCATCAAGGACGCCGCGGGCATGACCGCCGCCGCCCCGGTTCCCGTCACCCCCGTCGCGGCCCCCGCCGCCCCCGCCAAGATCTAGGAGCGGACATGAACAGGATCCTCTCCCCCCGCGAAACCCAAGGCGCCACTCGGCGCGACCTGGTGGTCGGCGCGACCCTGGTGGGCGGCGCCCTGCTGGTGGGCTGCTCCCCCGGCGACCTGCTCAGCGTCGGCGCCAAGGAGGACTTCGGCGCCTTCGGCCCCTTCATCAAGATCGGCGCCGACGGCGCGGTGACGGTGATCTCCAAGCACATCGAATTCGGCCAGGGCAACCATGCGGGCCTGGCGGCCATCGTCGCCGAGGAACTGGACGCCGACTGGACCAAGGTCAAGGTCGAGCAGGCGCCCGCCATCGCCAAGGTCTACGCCAACACCGGCATGGGGGTGCAGGGCACCGGCGGCTCCTCGGCCATCTCCAACTCCTGGACCCAGCTGCGTCAGGCTGGGGCCGGCGCCAAGGCGATGTTCGTCGAGGCCGCCGCCAACAAGTGGAACGCCCCGGTCGGCGAGATCACCGTCAAGGACAGCGTGGTCAGCCACGCCAAGTCCGGCAAATCGGCGACCTTCGCCCAGCTCCTGCCCGAGGCCGGCAAGATCGCCCCGCCCAAGGCCCCGGTGCTGAAGGATCCCAAGACCTTCACCCTGATCGGCTCCGACCGCGTGCGCCGCAAGGACTCCCAGGCCAAGAGCGACGGCACCGCCCGCTTCACCCAGGACGTCCAGCTTCCCGACATGCTCGTCGCGATGGTCGCCCACGCCCCGCGTTACGGCGCCAAGGTGGGGAGCTTTGACGCCGCCGAGGCCAAGAAGGTCCCGGGCGTGGTGGAGGTCTACCAGATCCCCACCGGCGTCGCCGTGGTCGCGCAAAACACCTGGGCCGCACGCAAGGGCCGCGAGGCTCTGAAGGTGACCTGGGACGAGGCCGGCGCCGAGAAGGCCAGCTCGGAGACCATGGCCGCGAACTACCGTCAGTGGGCCGCGGGCAAGGGCGCCCTGCCGGAAAAGACGGAGTGGCAGGCCTTCGAGACCAAGGGCGACGCCGCCAAGAAGGTCCAGGGCGCGATCTTTGAGACCACCTACGACTTCCCGTTCCTGGCCCACGCGGCCATGGAGCCGATGAACTGCGTGGCCCAGGTCGGGGCCGGCAAGGCCAAGCTGACCTTCGGCTCGCAGATGCCCACGGTGGACCAGCTCAACACCGCCAAGATCGTCGGCATGCTGCCGGGCGCCGTCGAGATCGAGACCCTGTTCGCGGGCGGCTCCTTCGGGCGCCGCGCCACCTTCCAGTCCGACTACGTCGCCGAGTGCGTCGAGATCGCCAAGAAGGTCGGCAAGATGCGGCCGGTGAAGCTGGTCTGGACCCGTGAAGACGACATGGCGGCGGGCTACTTCCGGCCGCTCACCCACCACGCCGTGAAGATCACCGTCGACAAGGAGGGCTACCCGGTCTCCTGGCGCCACCGCGTGGTCACCCAGTCCCTGATGAAGGGCTCGCCCATGCCCACCAAGGGCGTGGACGAAACCACGGTCGAGGGGACCAAGGGCTCGCCCTATCTGAAGGCCACCCCGGTGGTGGACGCCCAGGTGCTGATGCCTGACGTCAACATCCCGGTGCTCTGGTGGCGCTCGGTGGGGGCAACCCACACCGCCTTCGTCATGGAGCACACCATCGACCAGCTGGCCCGCAAGGCCGGCAAGGACCCGGTTGCCTATCGCCGGGCCCTCTATGAAAAGGCCGGGGCGACCCGTCACCTGGCGGTGCTGAACCTCGTCGCCGAGAAGGCCGGTTGGGATAAGCCCGCCACCGCCGGCTGGTCGCGCGGCGTCGCCGTGCACGAAAGCTTCGGCACCGTTGTGGCCCAGGTGGCCGAGGTGCAGCTGGTGGACGGCCAGCCCAAGGTCGGCCGCGTGGTCACCGCCGTCGACTGCGGCACGGCCATCTCGCCCGACCAGATCGCCGCCCAGATGGAAGGTGGCATCTGCTACGGCCTGTCGGCGGCGCTCTACGGCAAGATCACCCTGAAGGACGGGGTGGTGGAGCAGACCAACTTCGACACCTACCGGGTGCTGCGCAACTCCGAGGCCCCGACGGTGGAGACCCACATCCTCCCCTCCGGAAACGCCCCCTCGGGCACCGGCGAGCCCGGCACCCCGGTGATCGCGCCGGCCGTCGCCAACGCTCTCCTGGCCCTGAACGGCCAGGCGACGACGAGCCTGCCCTTCGTGAAGGTCTAGTCGCCGAGAAGCTCATCCAAATCACGGGCGCCGTGGAGGATTCTCAGGATCTCCACGGCGTCTGAGGTGGCTCGATAGAAGATGACGTAGTCACCAACCGCCCAACTCCGCAGGTTGGTCAGGAGTTCAGGCCGCAGCCGGCCCAATTCCGGAAAGTCGGCGAGCCTCTCTTCGGCGTCGTAGATGCGCGAGGCCACCCGATCAGCGGCGTTTGGATTGTCCAAGGCGATCGACAGCCAGATGTTGCTGAGGTCCTGAAGCGCGACCGGCCTCCGCAACAGCCTAGCCATTCTGGCGTTCGGCCAAGGCTTTCCGGTTGCGGGCCAGGAACACGTCCATCGGTTCGCGTTCCACTGGTTCGCCGCTGTCGATGCCGTCTTGGACGAGCTTACGCAGCTCCGACAACTTGGCGGCGCGGCGCTCACGCTTGTCCGTCCAATCCCGAAGCGCCTCGCGGATCACTTCGCTGGACGACGCGTAGTCGCCGGTCCGAACGGCGACCCGAACCTGCTCGGCCAGTTCGCCCGTCAGGGCGATGGACAGCTTTTCAACCTTGGACATGGCGATCTCCTTGGCGAAGAAATACTACTTCTTCGCACCAACGTCGAGATCGGTGGGCTTGTCGACGTCGAACAGCACCCCGTCGTCCGGGGCCTCCACCAGGACCAGCCGGTCGCCCAGCCCCTGCAGCACCGCCCGCGCCCCGGCGTCACCCGTCAGCGTCAGCAGCTGCGGAATCAGCACGGCGCCGATCAGGGCCGGATGGCCGCGCTTGCCGCCGAAGGTCGCCGCGGCGGCTGGGGCGCCGTCGCGCACGGCCTGGGCCAGCGGCTCCAGCACCGAGACCGGGACGCGCGGCATGTCGCCGAGGAAGACGAACACCCCCTGTGCATCCGCAGGCAGGGCCGCGGCCGCCTGGCGCAGGGAGGCGCCCATGCCCTCGGCGTGGTCCGCGGCGTGGACGATCCTCAGGCGCTCAGACTGACCGGCCTGCCGGGCATAGGCCGTGACAACCGCGCCGACCCGGCTGGGGTCGGAGCCCGTCACCACGGTCACGGTCCGCACCGGCGCGGCGAAGGCTGCGCGCAGGGCGCCCTCCAGCAGGACGCCGTCGCCATAGGGGGCCAGCAGCTTGCCGCCGCCGAACCGCGTGCCGGAGCCCGCCGCCAGGACGATCGCTTCGAATCCGCCCACCCCTGTCACGCGCCGTGGTTCCCCTCTATGTTAGGCCTCGCATGACGCCCTATGACGACGCCCCTTCGCAAGCGCCTTTGCGCCCGGCCCTGATCGACGGGTTCGGCCGGACCGTGACCTATCTGCGCGTCTCGGTCACCGACCGCTGCGACCTGCGCTGCGTCTACTGCATGGCCGAGCACATGACCTTCCTGCCCAAGGCCGAGGTCCTGACCCTGGAGGAGCTCGACCGCATCGCCTCGGGCTTCATCAAGCTCGGCGTCCGCAAGCTGCGGATCACCGGCGGCGAGCCCCTGGTCCGCAAGGGCGTCATGGGCCTGATCGAGAACCTGTCGCGCCACCTGACGGCCGGCGCCCTCGACGAGCTGACCCTCACCACCAACGGCACCCGGCTGACCGAGTTCGCGGGCGACCTGGCCAGGTTCGGCGTGCGGCGCATCAATGTGTCCATGGACACCCTCAAGCCCGACCTGTTCCGCAAGCTGACCCGGGGCGGGGACCTGGCCAAGGTGATCGCCGGGATCGACTCCGCGCTGGCCGCCGGCATCGCGGTGAAGGTCAACGCCGTCGCGCTGAAGGACGACAACGCCGCCGAGCTCCCCGACCTGATCGCCTGGGCCCACGCCCGCGGCGCCGATATGACGCTGATCGAGGCCATGCCGCTGGGCGAGATCGAGGTGGACCGCACCGACCAGTTCCTGTCGCTCAAGGACGTGCGCCGCGAGCTGGAAAGCTTCTGGACCCTCGCCGACTCCGACCACGTCACCGGCGGCCCGGCCCGCTATGTGACCGTGGAGGAGACCGGCGGCCGCCTGGGCTTCATCACCCCGCTGAGCCACAATTTCTGCGAGGCCTGCAACCGCGTGCGCCTGACCTGCACCGGCACCCTGCACACCTGCCTGGGCCGCGAGGACGCCAGCGACCTGCGCGCCGTGATCCGCGCCGGCGCCGACGAGGCCGGCCTGGAGGACGCCATCCGCCTGGCCGTGGACGCCAAGCCCCAGGGCCACGACTTCCAGATCGTCCGATCCTCCGCCCCCGCCGTCGCCCGGCATATGTCCACCACGGGGGGCTAGAGCATGTCAGGCGCAAGTGGAAACCGGTTCGCCGCCGGGACATGCTCTAGAGTCAAAGAGATAGACCCTCTTTATCCGATCAGGTCGATTCAACCTGATCCGGAGAGGGTCTAGGGTGGCCAAGGTCCTGCTGTTCGGGCGCCTGAGCGATATCGCCGGCTGGCGCGAGCGGACCCTCGACCCCCTGCCCGCCTCGCTGTCGGCCCTGCGCGCCCAGCTCTGCGCCGAGGACGAAGGTCTGGCCGAGGCGCTGTCGGCCCCCGGCGTCCAGGTGGCCCTCGACCAGGCGATCGTGCGCGGGGACGCCGCCCTCACCGCCCGCTCCGAGGTGGCCTTCCTGCCGGCCATGAGCGGCGGATGATCGCCCTGACCGACCAGCCCTTCGATCCCGGCGCCCTGCTGACCGCGTTCTGCCAGGGCCGCACCGAGACCGGGGCCGTCGCCACCTTCACCGGCCTGGCGCGGGCCGAACAGGGCGCCACCGCCATCCTGGAGCTGGAGGCCTATCCGGGCTTCACCGAATCCGAGATCGGCCGCATCGCTGACGGCGCGCGGGAGCGGTTCGAGCTTGACGACTTCGCCATCACTCATCGCATCGGCAAGATCGCGCCCGGCGAGGCCATCGTCTTCGTGGCCACGGCGGCGGGCCATCGCCGCGCGGCCTTCGAGGCCTGCGATTTCCTGATGGACTACTTGAAGAGCCGGGCTCCCTTCTGGAAGAAGGAGACCGGTCCCGACGGCCAGGCCCGCTGGATCGAGCCCAAGGCCCAGGACCACGCCGACATCGCCCGCTGGGAGGAACCCGCCAAATGAACGCCCCGACCCTGAGCCCTGGCGGCCGCATCGACGAGAAGCTGCAGATCGTGCCGGTCCGCATCGCGGTCCTGACCATCTCCGACACCCGCGATGAGGAGAGCGACACCTCCGGCCACGTCCTGGCCGAGCGCATCACCGGCGCGGGCCACGAGCTGGCCGACAAGGCCATCGTCCGCGACGACGTCGACCAGATCCGGATGCAGGTGAAGGCCTGGGTCGCCTCTGGGACGGTGGACGCCATCATCACCACCGGCGGCACCGGCATCACCGGCCGCGACGTGACGCCGGAAGCCATCGAACCGCTGTTCGACAAGAAGATCGACGGCTTCTCGGTGGTCTTCCACCTGGTGAGTTACCAGTCGGTGGGCCTGTCCACCCTGCAGAGCCGCGCCACCGCAGGCCTGATTGGCGGGGTCTTCGTCTTCTGCCTGCCCGGCTCCAACGGCGCGGTGAAGGACGGCT
>JAZKFM010000310.1:0-3069 GCA_040386415.1 Pseudomonadota bacterium | reverse complement strand
CAGGGGATCGCGGGTCAGTTGCTCGCGGGCCTGGTCGAGGTGGTTCAGATAGAGGTGGGCGTCGCCGAGCGTATGGACGAACTCGCCGGGCTCCAGGCCGACCACCTTGGCCATCATCATGGTCAGCAGGGCGTAGCTGGCGATGTTGTAGGGCACGCCCAGGAACACGTCGGCCGAGCGCTGGTAGAGCTGGCACGACAGCTTGCCGTCGGCGACGAAGAACTGGAAGAGGCAGTGGCAAGGGGGCAGGGCCATGTCCTCGATCTCGGCCGGGTTCCAGGCCGAGACGATGTGGCGGCGGCTGTCGGGATTGGTCTTCAGGCTGTTAACCACCGTAGCGATCTGGTCGATCACCCGGCCGTCCGGGGCGGTCCAAGAGCGCCACTGCTTGCCGTAGACGGGGCCGAGTTCGCCGTCCTCGGCGGCCCATTCATCCCAGATGGAGACGCCGCGTTCCTGCAGCCAGCGGATGTTGGTGTCACCCCTCAGGAACCACAGCAGCTCCACGAAGATTGACTTGCGGTGCAGCTTCTTGGTGGTCAGCAGGGGGAAGCCCTGGGACAGGTCAAACCGCATCTGGCGGCCGAAGACGCCCAGGGTGCCGGTGCCGGTGCGGTCACCGCGCTGCACGCCGTTCTCCAGGATGTCGGCCAGCAGGTCGAGATACTGCTGCTCGGGATGTTCCGGCGCGGCGCGGTCACGGACAAGATGGCGGACAGGCGCGTTCATGAATTCCGGATCAAAAACGAATCGGGTGCTGCAGGGATGAGCTTGTGTCTGGCCTATACCGGTAGCAAGCTCGGCTCACGCGACACTTTGGACTTATACCCATGATCCTCGCCCTGCTCATGTCCGCCGCGCTCAGCGGCGCCGACCAGCCCGCCGCCAGCGACGAGGCCGCCACGCCCCAGGCCATCCCCGTCGCCGCCCCCCTGAACAAGGGCGAGCAGCGGATCAAGATGGTCTGCCGCCAGGAGGCTCCCACCGGCACCCGCCTGGCCAAGCGCACCTGCCTGTCCCTGGAGGACTGGAAGCGGCGCTCGGAGGAAGACCAGGAGGCCATGCGGCAGATGGCCATGAAGTCGGCCTTCTCCGACGTCCGCGGCCGCTGACGTCCCGGAGGTTCGCCTCCCGGCAGGTCCGCGATTGCCTCGCCCCCGCAGGACGTGGAACCTTGAGTAGAGTTCCAGTCTGGGGGTTTCATGATTCTTGTCCTGTTGATGGCTGCGGCGCTGGGCGCTGCGGATGACAAAGAGCCCGCATCCGCGCCGGCGGCGCCCGCTGTGGTGGAGCGGGTCCCGGTCGCCGCGCCGCTGAAGAAGGGCGAGAAGCGGATCAAGATGATCTGCCGGGAGGAGACCACCACCGGCACCCGTTTCACCAAGCGGGTCTGCTACGACAAGGCCGAGCTGGAGGCGCGCCAGGAGCGTGAGCGTGAGCAGTTCATCGAGAGCCAGAACTCGCAGCAGATAAACCACTAGCGCCTCAGCCGGCGAACCCGCCCTCGTCCAGGAAGGCCTGCTCCTCGGGAGTGGTCGTCCGCCCCAGGCAGGCGTTCCGGTGCGGGAAGCGCCCGAAGCGCGCGATGATGTCGCGGTGGAGCTCGGCGTACTTCAGCGTCTCGGGGTCCCCCAGCGCCGTGCAGAGCCGCACGGCCTCGTCCTGGTCGGCCATGTCCTCGGAATGCTCGAAGGGCAGGTAGAGAAAGGGCCGCAACAGGGGCTCGATCTCCAGGTCCTGGCCGGTCGCCACCGCGTGACGGGCGATCAGGCGGGCCTTGCCGTCGGTGGCGAAGGCGTGGCCGGTGCCCCGCCACAGGTTGCGCGGGAACTGGTCCAGCAGGATCAGCAGCGCCAGCGAGCCCTCGGCGGTCGTCATCCAGGCGTCATGGCGGCCCAGGGCGGCCATATAGTGCACCGGCTCGAACTTCAGCTGGATGGCGGCGTCGAAGTTGGGGTTCTTGGCGAACCACCGCTTGGGGCCGGCGGTCCGCCAGAAGCCGGTGATGTCGTGCGGTGTGGCGGGCATCGCGCTCTCCCTGGGTCGGCCCCCTATGTCGGACCCCCGAGGATTCCGTTCAAGCGCGGTTCACACAGGCCCGGCCATTAACCTTGGCTAAAGGGACATCCATCGGCCGTGTGCGGCCAGGGAACAGTGACATGAAGACGGTTATCAAGGGCGCCCTGGCGCTGGTGCTGCTGGCCTCCACAGCCTCCGTGGCCCTGGCCCAGGACAATGGCGAAGAGCGCCGGCGCGAGAGCCGCGGTGACGGCGGCTACAATCCGGCGATGCGGGCCAGCTCGCGCAACGTGCCGCCGTCCCTGCAGGAGCGCCAACCGGCGCCCCAGGCCCAGACCCCGCAACCCCAGGCCCAGCCGCAGGCCGAGGCGCAGCCCCAGGGCCAGCCGCAGGGCCGCCAGGGCGGCCGCCGTGGCGATCCCAACTGGCAATCGCGCCAGCCGGGGCAGCAAGACCAGCAAGCGGGGCGCGACGGCCAGCGCTGGAATGACGGCCAGGGCCCGCGTCCCGGGCAGTCATGGCAGGGCCAGGGTGACAACCAACGCAACGACCGGGACGGTCGCCATGATCGCGACGGTCGCGGGCACCGGGATGGCCGTCACGACCGCGATGGGCGGGGCGACCGCGACCCGCGCTGGAACAACAACGGCTCCAATGGCTGGAACAACAATGGCTCCAGTGGCTGGAACAACAACGGCCGCGACTGGCGTCCTGATCGCAACCAGCAGCGCCCCCGCTTCGACCGCCGCCACCACGGCCAGAACTTCCGCAGCCATCAGCGCTATCGCGGCTACGCCTATCGGCCGCCGTCAGGCTTCTACATCCGCAGCTGGAGCTATGGCGACCAGCTGCCGCGCAGCTGGTGGAGCAGCCAGTACCGGCTGAACGACTGGTGGTCCTACGGCCTGCCGATCCCGCCGATTGGCTATGAATATGTCCGGGTTGGCGGCGACGTGCTGCTGGTGGACATGTTCTCCGGCCGCGTGGTCCAGGTGATCCACGACGTCTTCTGGTGATCTGATCCCTCCCTCCCCGAGAGGGGAGGGAGGG
>JAZKFM010000309.1:5369-7692 GCA_040386415.1 Pseudomonadota bacterium | reverse complement strand
CGCCGACCGGGATGACGCTCATGGCCGAGAAGCTGCGATAGCCCCCGGTGCCGATGCCGACCGTGACCTCGCCATGCACCTTGCGGGGGTCTTCGCCGGGGGTGATCCCGTCCACCCCGTCGTCCTGCAGGGCCGGTACGGGCGAGGACTTGATGAACTGCTCGATCTGGGCCGCCGTCGCCGCATCGGCCGCCGGCGCGGGGGTCGCGGACGCGGTCGCCACGGCCTCCTGCGCCTGGACGGTCCCGGCCAGGGCCGCCAGCGCCACACCGGCCATCCAAAGTCGCATGCGGGTCATCGGCGGAACTCCTTCACCTCCCAGGCTCGCCCGCGATTGCGGCGCGCTGAGGGCGCGGGTGTTTCACTCTAGCCTATGAGCGAAACCGCGCCATCCCAGGCCAGCTTGCCGCCCACCAGAACCAGCAGGCCATAGATGATCTTGTAGAAGGTCTGGGCGGGCGCCCGCCGCACCAGCCACACCCCGGCCCAGGTCGAGGCGATGGCG
The DNA here is from genome assembly GCA_040386415.1 of Pseudomonadota bacterium. Taxonomy (GTDB): domain Bacteria; phylum Pseudomonadota; class Alphaproteobacteria; order Caulobacterales; family Caulobacteraceae; genus Phenylobacterium. The sequence continues at coordinate 7,187 of JAZKFM010000309.1, read as the reverse complement.
AGCGGCAGCAGGGCCGCCGCGGTCGACAGGCTCTCAGCCGTCACCTGCCCCAGCGCCAGATAGGCCGGGACCTTGATCCAGTTCACCACCGCGAAGAAGATGGCGCTGGTGCCGATGAACACGTCGCGGGGCAGGTTCTTGGGCAGGACGTAGATCTGGAACGGCGGCCCGCCGGCGTGGCTGATCTGGCTGGTGAACCCCGCCGCGATCCCCGCCAGCACCCCGCGCCACGGCAGGCCCTCAGGCGTCGCCGCCGGCACGGGCGCGCCCCGGCGCTCCAGCCACAGCCGCTGTACGGCGAACAGCACCGAGATCACGCCCACCGCCAGCTCCACCGCGCCCGGCCTGACGAAGGCCGCCAGGGCGAAGCCGGCGAAGATCCCCACCGCCGCGCTGGGCAGCATCAGCAGCAAGATCCCCCGGTCCCAGGTCTTCCGGAACGCCCAGACGCTGACCACGTCCTGCACGATCAGGATCGGCAGGGTGATGGAGGCCGCCAGCACCGGCGACACCGTCAGCGCCATCAGCGGCACCGCGATCACCCCGATGCCGGCGAACCCGCCCTTGGCCAGCCCCAGCAGGATCACCGCCGGCACGGCCAGGGCGTAGAACCACGGGTCGGTGATCAACGCCGGCGGCCCGTCACGTCGGACCCGGTCATGATGTCGGTGTCGGGGCCCCCGTCGCGGATGGTCTTGTCACGATAGATCACCGCCCCGATCAGGTTCGGCGTTCGGCGGATGGCGGCGCAGAAGTCATCCCAGTGTTCGCTCGGCACCCACAGGCAGGGTGAGCGCGGGTCCTCGTCGATGGCCAGGTCCACCAGGGTCTTGATGCTCAGCATGTGACGAACCCGTTCCCGTCATCCCGGACGGCCGACAGGCCGATCCGGGACCGCGAAGCGGCGGCGCGAAGCAGCCACCCAGGGGCCTCGCGCACCGCCCCTGGGTCCCGGCTCTCCGCTGCGCTGCGGCCGGGATGACGTGGTGGAGACATCACCCTCATCCGAGCGCCGCCACCCGCGCCGCCAGCGCCATGTTCACCGCCTCGTAGGCGGGCGTGAAATCCCGCGCGATCTGAGCCTTGGAAAAGGTCAGGGGGATCAGCCCGGCAAGGTCCTCGCCGTGCAGCACCCGGGTCCCGGCCGCCACGGCCTCCAGGGTGAAGTGATGCCGCCCCCGGAACAGCAGCGGCACATGTCCGGCCCAGGCCAACGCCTTCCCCGGCTCACAGGCCACGAGGGTCACGGTCTGGGAAATCGTCGCCCCGGGCCTGGCCGAGGCCAGGTTGCGGAACACCATGGGGATCTTCGCCCCCAGCACGGCCTGCCCATGCGCCTCCAGGTTCAGCGGGTTCCACGCCGGGTAGCTGGCGAAGTCGGCCAGCACCGCCCACACCGCCTGGGGCGTCGCCTCGATCACCGCCTGGGTCCTGATCTGGTGCATCTCTTAAGCCCCCTCGCCGCCCAGCCCATGCGCGCGCCGGCCCCAGCCGTTGCACGCCTCCAGGAACTTGGTGACGGCGCCCGCGCCCCCGATCGCGGACTTCGGCACCACCACCGGATCGCCGCGGTCCAGGATCAGCACCACCTGTCCCGGCGCCTCCCGGATCATCGCCACCCGGGTCCAGCCCAGCAGGTCGCCGTCGCCGAGCCGCAAGCCCTGCGGCCCCACCTCCAGGGTCACCTCGCGTCCCGGCGCACCGGGTCGCCCCAGCCACCAGGCCTGGGCCGCCAGACAGACCAGCCAGAACCCCGCCCCGCCCAGCGCCGCCCCCGCGATCCCCAGGACCGGTCCGTCGCCCAGCATGCCGAACCCG
>JAZKFM010000309.1:2613-5359 GCA_040386415.1 Pseudomonadota bacterium | reverse complement strand
GCGCCGTCGCCTTCGAGGCGATAGCGATGTGTCACCGGCTGAGCGAGCGCGAGCTTGCTCTCCGGATCGAGCCAGACCTCGACGAGCGGCGTGCTGCGCTCGATCACGAAGCGCTCCCAGGTTCCGCGGCCCCGGTCATCCCAGGCCAGAACCACAGCCGCCGCGACACCTCGCGCGCCGCCAGCCTGCGCCCCACCGCCATGTCCTCCGGCGTCAACAGGTAGCGCATGGCCTCAGCGCTTCTTGCCCAGCTCGACGGCGATATCCTTCACCATCATGCCCACCTTGCGATAGGCGCTGATGATCTGGTCATGGGTCACGCCCCAGCGCTTGGCCCAGTACTCCACCTGGTGCCGCTCCTTGGGATCCAGCCGCGGCGAATCCCGGAAATCGCGCTTGCCCTTGGGTTCGGCCATCTGGGAGGCTCCTTGTTCTGTTGGCCCTTGGAGTGTCACTCCTCCTCTCCCCTTTCCCGGGGAGAGGGTAGGGTGAGGGGACCCATCGGCGGCTCACCACCTCGCCGAACCGCCCCCCTCACCCTACCCTCTCCCCCCGAAAGGACGGGGGGAGAGGAGGATGGCCCGACCGCCTTCTCGCGCCTACTCTCCCCCCATGTTCACCCACCGCCCCGGCGTCCTGCTCGCCATCGCTTCGGCCGCCCTGTTCGGCGCCAGCACCCCCTTCGCCAAGCTGCTGCTCGGCGGCGGGGTCAGTCCCTGGCTGCTGGCCGGCCTGCTCTATCTGGGCTCGGGCCTCGGCCTCACCCTGGTCCATCTCGCGAGGGGCGCCCTGGGGGTCCCGGCCGCCGAGGCGCCCCTGCGCCGCGCCGACCTGCCGTGGCTGGGTCTCGTTGTGCTCACCGGCGGGGTCATCGCCCCCCTGCTGCTGATGCTGGGCCTGGCGACGACGGCGGCCTCCACCTCGGCCCTGCTGCTGAACCTGGAGGGCCTGGCCACCATGGCCATCGCCTGGATCGTCTTTCGCGAGAACGTCGACCGCCGCCTGCTGCTGGGCGCCGCCGCCATCCTGGCCGGCGCGGTCGTGCTCTCCTGGCAGGGCGGCCCCACCGGCCTTGGCCTGGGCGCGCTCGCCATCGCCGGCGCCTGCCTGGCCTGGGGGATCGACAACAACCTGACCCGCAAGCTCAGCGCCGCCGATCCCGTCCAGATCGCCCTGATCAAGGGCCTGGTGGCCGGCGCCGTGAACCTCATCCTGGCCCTGGCGCTTGGCGCGCAGATGCCGCCGCTCACCGCCACCCTCGCCGCAGGCCTCGTCGGCCTGCTGGGCTACGGCGTCAGCCTGGTGATGTTCGTGCTCGCCCTGCGCCACCTGGGCGCGGCCCGCACCGGCGCCTACTTCTCCACCGCCCCCTTCATCGGGGCGGGCCTGGCCATCGCCATGTTCGGCGAGCCCATCACGATGCAGCTCCTGGCCGCCTGCGCCCTGATGATCGTCGGCGTCGCCCTGCACCTGATGGAGGCCCACGAGCACCCCCACACCCACGAGGCGCTCGACCACGAGCACCGCCACGTCCATGACGCCCACCACCAGCACGACCACGCCCCGGGCGACCCGCCCGGCGAACCCCACAGCCACCCCCACCGGCACACGCCCCTGACCCACACCCACCCTCACTACCCCGACCTGCACCACCGGCACGGGCACGGGGCCTAGGAGGCGTGAAGCGCGTCCTCTTCGTCTGCAGCCGCAACCGCCTGCGCAGCCCCACCGCCGAGCAGGTCTTCGCCGACTATCCGGGCGTCGAGGTCGCCTCGGCCGGCCTCAACGCCGACGCCGAAACCCCCATGGACGCCGACCTCGCCGCCTGGGCCGACATCGTCTTCGTCATGGAAAAGGCCCACCGCACCCGCCTGGCCAAGCGCTTCGCCCCACACCTGAAACAGGCCCGCGTCGTCTGCCTGGATATCGCCGACAACTACGCCTTCATGGACCCCGAGCTGGTCCGCATCCTCGAGGCCAAGGTGCCAAGGCTACTGCGCTGACGGGCGGCTCGACTCTGGAAGACCCATCCCCCCCGCGCCCCTCAGCGCGTCGCCAGAAACGCGTACCGGTTGACGCTGAAGAAGAAGGCGTCGGCGGCGATCAGGGCCTCCTGCTCGGTCCACCAGTCCTGCAGCTCGGCGTCGTCCAGGCCGAACCGCGCGCCGTTGGCCCGCACGAAGTTGCGGATGGTGCGGACCATGCCGCCCGCATAGCTGACCGGCTGCCAGCGCGGCGAGAACATCGGCACGATCTCCGTCCGGCGCACGGAAAAGCCCGCCTCGCGCAGCAGGGGCCCCAGCTTGGCGGGAAGGTGCGGGTCGGCCAGGTGCGCGTCCCAACAGGCCAGCACCCGGTCCATGCGGGCCGGATCGGCGGAATGCCAGACCAGGCTCCGCCAGTCGGTGTCGAGGATCAGCGCGCGTCCCCCGGGCCGCAGCACCCGGTGCAGTTCGGCCAGGGCGCGGGGCATGTCGGCGACATATTCATAGACCTGGGTCGAGACCGCGCCGTCGAAGGCGCCGTCGGGCAGGTCCAGGTTCGCCGCGTCCCCGATCCTGACCTCCGCCTGCGGCAGCCCCGCCAGCCTGACCGTGGCCGCCGCCACCATGGCCGGCGCCAGGTCCAGGCCCACCATCCGCCCGGACTCCCCCACCAGCCGCGCAAGGTCCAGGGCCAGCAGCCCCGGCCCGACCCCCACGTCCAGCAGGTGTTCGCCAGCGGCCGGCGCCAGCAGATCGATCAC
>JAZKFM010000309.1:0-2603 GCA_040386415.1 Pseudomonadota bacterium | reverse complement strand
CCCGCCCCCGCTGCGCCACCACGTCGGGCGTCATGTAGATCGCCTCCAGGGCCCTGGCCGAGTCGGCGTCGAAGGTCAGCTGGCTCAAGAGAGGTCTCCGGGTGTCGGTGTGGGCGGCCAAGACGCGGCCAGGGCTTGGCATAGATGTCTCTTCCTCTCCCCCCGAAAGACGTGGGGAGAGGAGAAGAGCGCAGGGCCGAGCCCGGCCCTTCACCCCACCGGCTCCAGGTCCTTGGGCGCCGAAACCCGCCGCGTCCGGGCCTGCGCCTTGGGCTTGGGCAGCAGCCGGAAGCGCGTCTGGCACCACGCGAAATCGATCCCGATATCCAGCAGGGCGTCGGACCGTCCGCAGGGGCAGGCGAATTCCATGACGCCGAGGATCCGGTAGGTCTCCCCGGCGACCAGCGGCACCGGCCTGCCCGAGCCATGGTTGGGGGCGACATTGACGCAGATCACCAGATCACCAGGCCCGATCGCTTCACTCATGGCTTCCATCCTCCAGGCTGAGCGGAAGATGAGGTCCGCACGACGGCAGAGATCAGGGGGGCGGCGGCGGCAGCGGCGGGAAGACCCACAGGCATCGCCCCTGCGATCGCTGCTGAAAATCCATTTCGCAGGTGATTAGGCCACCCTGGCCGTTCGATCGTTATGGGACGGCGCGCTATCGGGGGCCACCGACGCGGGCGCGGTCGGCCGGGGACAGGGTCATCAGGCAGACGCCGTTCCTGATCTGGTAGGCCGGGACCACGATGGTCTGGGGATAGGTGATGGTCGGGCCCGACGCGGTGCTGAAGCTCATGGTGTAGCTGCCAGCCGGCAGGGGGAACTTGCGGCTGGAGAAACCGACGCCGCCCAAGGCCGGAAACAGGCTGGGCGAGCCGCCCTGCCGCTGGAAGGAGAAGGTCAGGTAAGTGACCGTCCAGCCGATATCGGTGACCTTCACGGTATTGGCTGACGACGGCCCGGTGGGCTCGCAAATGGTGGTCGCCGTGAGGGCCGCGGCCGGGCCGGCCAAGCCGACCCCGGCGCCGATCAAGGCGGCAGCAAGCCATCCGCAGTCTCGCGTCATGCGCTGTTCCCCCCAGAAGGCGTGATTTGGATACCTACCCGCCATCGAAGTCAAAGAACAATGTTGTCGCGGCCTGATACGCCCGGGGTCCCCGCGTCGCTTCCGCAGCCTTGGTGGATGTCGCGGCTGTTGAGGTGGCTTGCCATCGACTGAGTTTTTGCATCCGCGCAAGGTGAGGTTTCCACCCCTAGCAGACCTCGCATAGGTCCGCTCCACAGCCCAAAGCTCAAGAGCGGACCCCCGCCCCTACCCCTCCGCCAACAACCCCTCGACAAACCCCGGCAGCCAGATATTCCGCCCGGGCTTCAGCCGCTCGGCGAGAGATGCGGATCAGGTTCCGGCTGCAGGCTGCTTTCGACCTCAGGCTGAGCGACGGCTGGCGGCTCTGGCGGACCCCGCACGGTGTCGGGACGGCTTTGACCACGATCAAGGCGACCCTCCCAAAACCGCCCAAGGTGGTTGGCGCCAACCGGGGTTCGGCTCTCCCGCCGGGCTGACGGCGGGCGCCTGACCTTCTTCTCGAAACGGCCTCGGCCAAGGAGCTTTCCATGAAAACGATCCTCGTCGCCATCGCGGCCCTCGCCCTGGCCGCCGCCCCGGCCCTGGCGCAGCAGGACCACGGCGCGCATCACCCGCACGCCACCGCCTCGAGCGACAAGATGGACATGTCCAAGATGACGCCCGAGGAGATGCACAAGCACTGCACGGCGATGATGGGCGGGAAGATGCAGGGCACGCCCAAGCACGACCACTCGGCGGAGAAACTGGGCCATGGCCCCACTTTCACCCCCCCGAGCGAGGCGGAAATGAAGGCCATGCATGAAAAGTGCGCGGCGGACATGGCGAAGCCGAAACCCTAGCCGGCCGGGAGCTCTGAGCGCCGACAACCATCCCCATACGGCGCCCTGCAGACCATCGCAGTGGCGCCGCCGGGCTGGCCGCGGCCGCCGCCCCTACCCCTCGCTCAGCAACCCCTCGACAAACCCCGGCAGCCAGATGTTCCGCCCCGGCTTCAGCCGTTCGGCCCGGTAGATGTGGATCAGGTCCGAATAGGCCCGGTCGAAGTTCTTGTTCACGATCACATAGTCATAGGCGCCCCAGTGGGCGATCTCGTCCTTGCCCAGTTCCAGGCGCTGGTTGATCACCGTCTCTGAGTCCTGCTGGCGCGCGTGCAGGCGGCGCGACAGGTCCTCCCAGGAGGGCGGCAGGATGAACACTCGCACGCTGTCGTCGGGCGCGGCCTCGGCGATCTGCTTGGCCCCCTGCCAGTCGATGTCGAACAGCACGTCCTTGCCCTCGTCGAGGGCGGCCATCACCGCCCCCTTGGGGGTGCCGTAGAGGTTGCCGTTGACCTCGGCCCACTCCAGGAAGTGGCCCTCGGCGATCAGGGTCTCGAACCGCGCGCGGTCGATGAAGAAGTACTCGCGCCCCTCCTCCTCGCCCGGCCGCGCGTCCCGCGTGGTGGCCGAGATCGAGAGCGTCATGTCGCCATGGTCGGCCACGAGCCGGCGCGACAGCGAGGTCTTGCCCGCCC
>JAZKFM010000308.1:0-3318 GCA_040386415.1 Pseudomonadota bacterium | reverse complement strand
CCCGGATCTTCGCCCAGAGCTTCGGCCGCGATCCGAGCTTCGCGGCCTTCTACCGGTCGATGTCGGCCTATGAGGCCTCCCTCGGCCAGGGGGACACTACGATGGTGCTGTCCCCCGACAGCGCCTTCTTCAAGTACTTCGAGCGCGGCCCGAACGCGCGCTGACCTTAGCCCTCCCCCTCGATGGGGGAGGGTTGGGTGGGGGTGTGATTGCTGCGCCGGGCGACTGGCGCTGATGGGTTCTGAGCCGAGAGCGAGGTCAACTTCGCTGCTCTGCACTCACCCCCATCCCCGCCCTTCCCCCATCGAGGGGGAAGGGAGTTAGAGCAGCCCCCGCACTTCGTGCAGGTCCCGCGCGATGCGGACGCAGAGCGCGTGCATCTCCTCGGTGGGATCCAGCAGGTCGGGGACCATGATGGTCATCATGCCGGCCGACGACGCCGCGCGGACGCCGTTGTGGCTGTCTTCCAGGGCCAGGCAGAACGCGGGGTCTATCCCCAGGCGCTCGGCGGCTTTCAGGAACGGGTCAGGGTTGGGTTTGCCGTTGACGTAGTCGCCGCGGGCCACCACGGCGTGGAAACGCGGGATGATCCCGGACTTGCCCAGGTGGGCCTCCACGGCCCGATGGCTGGAGGAGGTGGCGATGGCGCGGGGCAGCTCGAGGGCGTCCAGGGTGTCGAGCAGTTCGAGGACCCCTGCCTTGAGCGCGATGCCGGCGTCGCAGGCCGCATCCACGTGGACCATCACTCGGGCGTTGAACTCGGCGATGGGGAAGTCCTCGCCGAAGTGGTTGAGCACCTGGCGGTCGCTCATCGGACCCGGCAGGCCGATCATGCTCTTGAACAGCGACAGCGGCATGTCGTGGCCGTGCTCGGCGGCGGTGGCGAACATGGAGTCGCGGTAGACGACCTCGGTGTCGCAGAGCAGGCCGTCCATGTCGAAGACGACGGCCTTGGGGGTGCGGGGCAATGTCATGCCCTGGCCTTAGCGCGGTTGGCGCGGGACCGCCCAATCAAGCCTGGCGTCAGTCTGTAACGAAGTCGGCCGCGGTGTAGCCCTGGAAGTAGAGCAAGGCGGTGAGGTCGGCGAAGTCCACCTTGGCGTCGGCCTCGGCCGCGACGATGGGCTTGGCGCGGTAGGCGACACCCAGGCCCGCCTCATTGATCATGGCCAGGTCGTTGGCGCCGTCGCCGACGGCGAGCGCCTCAGCAGGGGTGAAGCCGGCGGCGGCGGTCTCTTCGCGCAGGGCGGCCAGCTTGGCCTCCCGTCCGAGGATGGGGGAGCCGACCTCGCCGGTGAGCAGGCCTGCCGCCTCGATCAGGGTGTTGGCGCGGTTGGCCTGGAAGCCCGCGGCCTGGGCCACCCGGGAGGTGAAGAAGGTGAAGCCGCCGGAGACCAGGAAGGCCCCTGCCCCATTGGCTGTCATGGTGCGGACCAGGGTCCGGGCGCCGGGGTTCAGCTTCACCCGCTCGTCGTAGCAGCGCTGGAGGACGTCCACCGAGAGGCCCTTCAGCATGGCGACGCGTTCGCGCAGAGCGGAGTCGAAGTCGAGCTCGCCGCGCATGGCGCGCTCGGTGATCTCGGAGACCTTCTCCTTCACGCCCGCGAAATCGGCCAGTTCGTCGATGCACTCGCAGCCGATGATGGTGGAGTCCATGTCGGCGATCAGCAGGCGCTTCCTCCGCCCGTTCCAGTGCTGGACGCAGGCGTCGATGGGCAGGCCCTCCAGCGCATTGGCCACCGCGATGCGCACCGGCGCGATGGCGTCGGCCTCCAGCGCCAGGTCGATGGCGCCGGGGCCCAGGACGCGGGGCTCCTTGACGCGGGCGCGGGCGCCTGCGAGCGCTGTGGTGATCGGGCCGATGGCGGCCTGGGCCGCATCTGGCGTGGGACTGACGAGGGTAAGGGCGAGCTGCATGGAGCCCCGCATCTGGCTGATCGCCGGGCCCACCGCAAGCGGCAAGTCGGCCCTGGCCCTGCGCCTGGCCCAGAAGATCGGGGCCGAGATCGTCGGCGCCGACGCCCTGCAGATCTATCGCGACCTGCGCGTGGTGACGGCGCGGCCCTCCCGCGAGGAGGAAGCCTGGGTCCCGCACCACTTGGTGGGAACCGTGGACGGCGCCGACGGCTGGTCGGTGGGGACCTGGTCGCGGGCGGCCACCCGGGAGATCGCCGAGATCACCGGTCGCGCGCGGTCAGTCGTCGTGGTGGGCGGCACGGGACTCTATTTCCGCGCCCTCACCCATGGCCTGGCGGAGATCCCGGCGACACCGCCGGAGGTGCGCGACCAGGTGGCGGCCGACTATGAGACGATGGGCGAGGTCGCCTTCCGCCGGCGGCTGGCCGAGGCCGATTCCGCCGCCGCCGCGCGCATCAGCCCCGGCGACCGGCAGAGGCTGGTTCGGGCCTGGGAGGTCTATGCCATCAGCGGCGTGTCGCTGAGCGACTGGCAGGGCCGGACCGATCCCGCCCTCCCCGCGGGACGCTATTCCACCGTCGCCCTGGAGCCGGACCGCAAGGGGCTCTACGACCGCTGCGATACCCGGCTGGAGCAGATGCTGGCCGCCGGCGCCCTGGAGGAGGTGGCCGAGCTGATGGCGCGGAACCTCGACCCTGCATTGCCGATCATGAAGGCGGTGGGCGTACGGGAACTGGCCGCCCAGCTGCGCGGCGAACTGACCCCCGCGCGCGCCCTGGCCGCCGCCCAGCAGGAGACCCGGCGTTACGCCAAGCGGCAGTCCACCTGGCAGCGGGGGCAGATGAGCGACTGGCCGCGCGTCACGGCGAGCGACCCTGACGACCAGTGGAGGCAGTTTCTTGCGCTGAACCCCGGCTTGACGCCCTGACGGGGGCATGGCATCAGCAGGGACCTTCGTTTCTGGAGAATGCTCGTGCGCGAGATTCTTGTACTTGTACGGCGACCTGTCGCGGACTGACGATCACGTCAGTCTGAACAAGGTCGCTTGCACCGGGCCCCCAGAGGGCCTTTTTTATTGCCCCACACCAGGCTCCCCGAAATGACCGCCCACCAGACCACCATCGAAGCCGATATCGAAACCCTGACCGGCGCCGAGATCGTCGTCCGCGCCATGATCGACCAGGGCGTCGAGGTGCTGTTCGGCTATCCGGGCGGCGCGGTGCTTCCGATCTATGACGCGCTGTTTGAAGAAAAGCGCCTGCAACACGTGCTGGTGCGCCACGAACAGGGGGCGACCCACGCCGCCGAGGGCTATGCGCGGTCCACCGGCAAGTGCGGCGTGGTCCTGGTCACCTCCGGCCCCGGCGCCACCAACGCGGTCACCGGCATCGTCGACGCCCT
>JAZKFM010000307.1:2048-8196 GCA_040386415.1 Pseudomonadota bacterium | reverse complement strand
CCAGGGTCAAAGTCCCCCTCAGGCGCTTTGCGCCAGCTCCCCCAGAGGGGGGGCATCTACCTAGCCCCGCGCCACCACGCCTGGATCGTCCCCCGCCGCATACGGCCGCATCTCGTAGTTCAGGACGTGGACCCCCGCGCCGATCTTGTAGCGGTCCAGCGTATCGGGCCCGCAACTCGCCGTGCCCAGGCCGCGCTGGCGGACGTCCAGATTGACCAGGGTCTCCGGTCTCGGGGTCAGGTCGATGGTGTGCTTGGCGGTGAACAGGTCCTGCGGCGCGAAGTGGCTGGCCGACCCCTCACAGGCGGCCACGAAGACCAGGCCGGCGTCGGCTCCCTCGACCGCCATCCAGCGCAGGTCGGTCCGGTTGCCATGCTCCTGGGGCAGGACATAGGGCACGTACTGCTCGCTGACCGTGCTCTCGAACCGTCCGATCCAGCCGGCGGCCTTGCGGTCCACATAGGTGTCTCCCGGCCCGCGCCCGAACCAGGTCAGACGCTCGAAACCTTCGGGCAGGGCGAGCGTGACCCCCAGGCGCGGCAGGTCCGGCAGCTCGGCGGCCACCTCGAAGCGGTTGATGGCGGCGACCCGTCCGTCCGGGGTGATCCGGTAGTCCTGGCGGTGGGTGATCGCCTCGGCGAGGTGGGCGCTGGCCCAGGCCTGGATGACCGTGACCACGACGCTGCCCGTTGTCTCGGCGACCTCGATCTGCGCCGGCCCGGCGACCAGGGCGTCCAGCCCCGCCGCCAGCCACTTGCCCAGCGGCTTGGCGTCCTGGTCGGTCCAGCCCTTGATCCCGTCATTGTCGGTGGCGCCCCGCCAGACCTGCAGGCGCGGTCCTTCCACGATCAGGGCGTGGTTGCGCCACTGGTAGCGCTCCAGGGCGCCGGTGACCTTGGAGAAGACCAGGTCGAACCCCTCGCCCCCGACCCGCACCGTTTCCTCGGTCTGGATCAGCACCAGGGTCCCGGTCAGGCGTTCCGGCGGCGGGCTGGCCTTCACGGTCAGGCTGACCGGGAGTTGCGCCCAGGCGACCTCGTGTCCGGCGGGCGCCCAGGGGGTCGCTTCGGCAGTTGTGAACCGCACCCTCAGGAAGGCTTCCTGGCCGGCCTCGATCTCGGGGCCCGTCAGGTCCAGCGCCACGCTCTCCGTCGCGCCGGGCGCGGTCGGCAGCCTCGGCAGCGATCCGTCGGCCACCACCCGCCCATCGACCTCCAGGGCCCAGGTCCCCACCAGGTCCTCCAGCGTCGTGAAGTCGCGCTTGTTGGTCACCGCCAGCCGTTCGCCGTCCCAGGTGACGCCTACGGGTTGGGCCAGGGTCTTGAACTCCCAGAGCGCCGGGTGCGGAACGCGGTCGGCGCCGACAATGCCGTCGCAGCAGAAGTTGAGGTCGTTGGGCGTATCCCCGAAGTCGCCGCCATAGGCCATGAACGGCCGCCCGTCGGCCGTCTGCTGAGCGATGCCGTGGTCAACCCACTCCCAGATGAAGCCGCCCTGTAGGCCGCGATGGGTCTCGAAGGCCTCCCAGTAGTCGCTGAGCGAGCCGTTGGAATTGCCCATGGCGTGGGAATATTCGCACAGGATCATCGGTCGCCGGTCGGCCGGATCGTCGGCCTGGGCCCAGGCCACGATGTTCTCGATCGGCGGGTACATGGGACAGACGATGTCGCTGGCCATCGCCCCCGGCGCCCCGCCGGCCTTGAAGCCGCCCAAGGCCGCGATGTGCTGCAGGGCCGCGCTGGGGTCCCAGCCCCAGATGGCGCCCTCATAGTGCAGGGGCCGCGAGGGATCGTACTGTCGGATCCAGCCGGCCATGGCGTCGTGGTTGGGGCCATAGCCGCTCTCGTTGCCGAGCGACCAGAGGATGATGCTGGGATGGTTCTTGTCCCGCTCCACCATCCGCAGGCCGCGCTCCAGGAACTGGCTGGCGTAGCGGGGATCGCGGCAGAGGCCGTGCAGGAAGTCGTGGCTCTCTATGTCGGCCTCGTCCACCAGATAGAGACCGTATGCGTCGCAGAGCTCGTACCAGGCCTCGTGGTTGGGATAATGGCTGGTGCGCACCGCGTTGACGTTGAATTGCTTCATCAGCAGCACGTCGGCCAGCATGTCCTCCCGCGTGATGGCCTTGCCTCGCGTGGGATGGTGCTCGTGGCGGTTCATGCCGGCGATCATCACCGGCTTGCCGTTGATCAGCAGCTCGCGGTCGCCCAGCTCCACGCGGCGGAAACCGACGCGGACACTGGTGGCCTCCACCGCAGCCCCGTCGCCCCGGTGCAAGGAGATCACCAGGGTGTAGAGGTTCGGCGTCTCGCTCGACCAAAGCCGTGGCGCGGGGACCGTGCTCTCCAGGGTCACCTGGCCGAGGGCCGGCCGATAGGGACTGTGCCCCTTCACCGCCGACCAGACCTTCTTGCGCAGGGGCGCGTCCAGGACGGGCACGTCGCCGTCATAGAGCTGCGCCTCCACCTCCCAGCCATTGTCCGGCTCGCCGGGGAAGCCCAGCTTGACGGTCACGCTGAGCGTACCGGTGGCGTAGTCGTCCTCGAGGCCCGCGCGGGCGAAGACGTCGGCGATGTGGGTGGGGGCCGAGGCGATCAATTCGACGTCGCGGTGGATGCCCCCCATCCACCACTGGTCCTGGTCCTCGATGTAGGAGGCGTCCGACCACTTCACCACGGCGCAGGCCAGCAGGTTGGCCGCCCCTGGCGTCACAAAGGCCGTGACGTCGAAGTCCTGCGGCAGGCGGCTGTCCTTGCCCATGCCGACCGCCTGGCCGTTCACCCAGACATAGAGCACGCTCTCGGCCGCCCCGATCCGCAGCACGATGCGCCGCCCGTCCCAGTCGGCCGGGACCTCGAAGGCGGTGCGGTAAAGCCCCGTCGGGTTCTCGTCGGGCACATTTGGCGCGGCCAGGGGGAAGGGCATCTGGACGTTGGTGTAGTGGGGCCTGTCGTGGCCGTGCATGGTCCAGTTGGACGGCACGGGCAGGGCGCTCCAGGCGGCGTCGTCGAAGTCTCGCGCCGCGAAGTCGGCCGGGATCGCCTCGGGCCGATCCACCAGGGCGAACTTCCAGTCGCCGTTCAGCGAGCGGACGAAGGGCGAGGGCCCGCGCGCCCGCGCGCTCTGGGCGTCCCCGTAGGGCGTGAAGCTGGCGCGGGCCAGCAGGCGTCCGACCGAGACGGTCTCCGGATGGACCCAGGTCCGCACCGCGCCCTGGAACAGCAGGTCCTTCATAGGGCGAGACTGTAGATCTTGGTGGCCGTTCCGGAGAACAGCGCCGTCTTCTCCGCCGCCGAGGCGCCCTTGGCCAGCACCTTGAAGGCGTTCCAAAGCACGTCGTAGTCGCAGCTGCCGATGTCCACCGGGAAGTTGCTCTCGAACATGCCGCGCTCGGGTCCGAAGGCCTCGATACAGGTCTCGATATAGGGCTTCCACTCCGCCGCCAGCGCCTCAGACGAGGTCGGCGGGTCGGACATGAAGGAGGAAAAGCCCGGGAAGACCATGGCCAGGCCCCCCAGCTTCACCGCCACATTGGGGAGTTCGGCGAGCGCCAGGATGTTCGCCTTCCAGATCGGGAAACGTTCCTCCCGCTTGCCGGCATAGCTGGCGATGCCCAGCGGGGTGCCGACGTGGTCGAGAATGATCTGGGTGTCGGGGAAGGCGCGGGCCAGGTCGATCAGGTCCGGCAGCTGCGGCTCCAGCATCCAGGCGTCGAAGGAGAGGCCGAGCGGCGCCAGCTGCGCAAAGCCCTCGCGGAACTTGGCCGACATGTAGAGGCCGCCCTCCTGCCGGGCCAGCGGCCCCAGCACGTCCTTGTCGGGATCGGACGACGCGCTCTGGCGGATGCCCCGGAAGCGCCCGCCGCCGGCGGCGATATGGGCCTCCAGCACCTCGCGCACCGCCCCGCCGAGATTGCAGTCGGCATGGCCGACGATGCCGGCGCAGGCCAGGACATCGCCGTAGAGGCCGCTGGCTGACATGGCCGCCACCCCATTGACGAACTCGGTCTCGCCGACGGGCCGCATGGCCGCCGAGGCGCTGCGCCGGTACATGGAGCCGCACTCCATATAGACGGTGGCCTTGACGTTATGGCCGCAGGTCATGTCGGCCAGCAGTTCCGGGAACAGGTAGCGCGGCACGCGCCGGGTCACGTGCTCGAAGCCGTGCTTGGGCGGTGGCAGGGCGGCCATCAGGGCCGCGGGCCGGTCCCACAGGTGATGGTGCGGATCGACGATCGGCAGGTCGGGCTCGAGGATGGTCTCGCGGCTCATGCTTTGTGGTCCTTGAGCGCCGCGACCGCGTCGGCGATCAGGGGCAGGCGGTCGTTGCCGAAGTACATGTCGGTGCGGTTCACGAAGATGGTCGGGGAGCCGAAGCCGCCCCGGGCGATCACCTCCTCGGTGTTCAGCCGCAGCTGATCCTTGATGGCGGGCTCGGCGATGCCTGCGAGGAAGTCCGCCGGGTCGATCCCGACGGCGTGGCAAATCTCGGCCAGCACCTCGTCCTGTGAGATGTCGCGGTTGTCAGTCCAGTAGGCCCTGAACACCGCGTCGGCGAAGGCGACCAGCTTGCCCTGCGGCGCGAGCCATATGCAGCCGCGCATGGCCTTGACGCTGTTCACCGGGAAGACTTTCGGCGGGAAGGCGATGGTGATCCCGGAGTGCCGCGCCCAGTCCTCCAGGTCCTTCTTCATGTAGCGCGCCTTGGCCGGGACCGGGGTCGCCCGCTGCTCATAGACCGAGGGGTTCACGGTGTTGAAGATGCCCCCCACCAGGATCGGCCGCCAGTCGATCTCCACCCCCAGCTCCGCCGCCATCGGCTGCAGGTTGTGGAATGCCAGATAGGTCCAGGGACTGGAGCAGTCGAAGAAGCACTCGATCATGTTGCGGCGATCCCAAAGAGGTTCTGCTTGGTCTGCGCGTCCATCTCGCCGGGCCGCGCCATCCGGCCCACGCTGGTGCCCGCCACCACGCCAGGCCGCGCCCGCACCGTGGCGAACCAGCGCTTGATGTTCGGATAGTCATCCAGGGTGAAGCCCTGCGCCTTGTGGGTGATCAGCCAGGGGAAACAGGCCATGTCGGCGATGGAATAGTCCTCGCCGGCCACATAGGCGCCGGTCCGTCCGAGCTGGCCGTCCAGCACGCCGTACAGGCGCGCGGCCTCCCGCTCATAGCGGTCGATGGCGTAGGCGATCTTCTCCGGGGCGTAGAGCTTGAAGTGGCCGTTCTGGCCCAGCATGGGACCCAGGCCCCCCACCTGCCACATCAGCCACTGCATCACGGCGCTGCGGCCCCGCACGTCGGCGGGCAGGAAGGCGCCGGTCTTCTCGGCCAGATAGACCAGGATGGCCCCGGTCTCGAAGATCGGGATGGGATCCCCGCCGTCAGCTGGCGACTGGTCGACGATGGCCGGGATGCGGTTGTTGGGGCTCAGCTTCAGGAAGTCCGGCGCGAACTGCTCGCCGCGCCCCAGGTTCACCGGATGCACGGCATAGGGCAGGCCGCACTCCTCCAGCATGATGCTGATCTTCCAGCCGTTGGGCGTGGCCGCATAATAGAGGTCGATCACCGGCGTCTCCCGAGCCTCTCAGGGGGCTTTGGGTCTAGACTACCTGCCTCGCCGCCCGGCGCCACTGCTTGACAGAAATTCGGTCCCGCCACAGCATCTGAGCGTTCCTGTAGGGCGCATCGGCCATGACGGCCGAAAGGGCATAGCCCGCCTACGAACCTCCAATCGCAGGAACGCGCCCATGCCCCATCTCGACACCCTGAAGAAACACGCCAAGCAACTGGTCCGCTGGCATCGCGACGGCGATCCGACCGTCTGCGAGAAGATCCGCCTGGCCCTTCCACGCTACGGTCAGATGACCGACGCCCAGATCTCGGCGGCCAGGTTCACCCTCGCCGAGGCCCAGGAGATCATCGCCCGCGACAACGGGTATGAGGACTGGGCGGCCTTGAAGAGCGGCGCGGAGCCGGCCGAGGACACCACCCGCTGGGCCATGCCTCGCCCGATCCTGGGGATCAGCGAGCCGACCCTGTTTGTCTCCGATCTCACGGCCACCGTCGCCTTCTTCGAGACGGTGCTGGGGTTCAAGGCGGCCTATCTCTACGGCGACCCGCCCTTCTACGGCATGGTCCTGCGCGAC
>JAZKFM010000307.1:0-2038 GCA_040386415.1 Pseudomonadota bacterium | reverse complement strand
CGGGGCCCGCATCAACCTCCGCTATGTCGGCGAGCCCGTCTTCGCCCCGGACGTGCGCGAGCGCCAAGGCCTGATGGGCGCCGCGATCAGCGTCGAAAACCCCAAGGCCCTCTATCTGGAGTTCAAGGCCGCCGGTGCGAGCTTCTACCAGGACTTCCGCAAGCGGCCCTGGGGCTCCCAAGGTTTCGCTGTCCGCGACCCCGACGGCAACCTGATCGACTTCGGCGGCCTGCGCTGAACCCTCACAATTCGTCATCCCCGGGCTTGTCCCGGGGACCCAGGATCTCCGCCTGTCCGCAGGTCGCGCCGGCGCCGCCACGCCTTCTTGCTGAACCACGGAGATCATGGGTGGCCGGGACAAGCCCGGCCATGACGTTCAAGCGGGGGGCGGCCTACGCTGACTTGCAATTGAGGCCCAGGCCCGCGATGCAGGCGCCATGGCCGATCCCAAACCCATGGTGCTAGTCGCCGCCGCCGCCCTGATCGATAGCGACGGCCGCGTGCTGATCGCCCAGCGGCCGGAGGGCAAGTCGCTCGCCGGCCTCTGGGAGTTTCCCGGCGGCAAGCTGGAGCCCGGCGAGACCCCGGAGGAATGCCTGATCCGCGAGCTGGAGGAGGAGCTGGGCATACGCGTCACCAACGCGTGCCTGGCTCCCTTCGTCTTCGCCAGCCACAGTTACGATTCCTTTCACCTCATGATGCCACTCTACCTGTGCCGTCGATGGGATGGCGTGATCACGGCCAGGGAGCACGCGGCGCTGGCATGGGTGAAACCCTCAAGACTCGGCGACTATCCGATGCCGCCGGCCGATGCGCCGCTGGTGGCCTGGCTGCGCGATCTCATCTGATCCGCTTCCTGCGCGATGAGCGCGGGGCCACCATGATCGAGTACGCGATCCTGGCCGGCGTCCTGGGCATGGCGGTGGTGGCCGCCATCGGCGCCTTCCAGACCGTGCTGTTTGACCTGATGAACAAGGCCGCCACAGCCATCGAGACCGCCATCAGCTAGGCTCGTCCCATGGACGCCTGGCTTTCCGACTTCATCGCCGCCGAGGGCTTGCCTCCGGACTTCGCCGAGACCGCTCTGGCGATCTGCGTGCCGCTGGCCGCGCGCATCGTCCCCGACCTCCGGCCGCCGGGCCGCGTCATCGGCATCTGCGGAAGCCAGGCCAGCGGCAAGTCCACCCTGACCGCCGTGCTGCGCCGCGTTCTGGAGGACGCGGGTGTGACGGTGGCCTCCCTCTCCCTGGACGACCTTTACCTCACCCGCGCCGAGCGGCAGGTCCTGGCGCGCGAGGTCCATCCCCTGCTGGCCACGCGCGGTGTCCCCGGGACCCACGACGTGGCCCTCGGCGGAGCGGTTCTCGACAGCCTGGGTCGCTATGGCGAGACCCAGCTGCCGGTGTTCGACAAGGCGGCCGACGATCGTCGGCCCGAGGGCCTCACCGTCTTTGGGCCAGTGGACGTCATCCTGTTCGAGGGCTGGTGCGTGGGCGCCGTCCCGCAGGCCGATGTCTCGGCGCCGATCAACGCCCTCGAGCGCGAGCGCGATCCGGATGGCCGCTGGCGGATCTACGTCAACCAGGCCCTGGCAGGCCATTATCAAGAGCTGTTCGCCCGCATCGAACGGCTGGTCCTGCTCAAGGCGCCCAGCTTCGAGGTGGTCCTGGCGTGGCGGCAGGAACAGGAGGCCAAGCTGCGGGCCCGCCTGACCCGCGAAGGCGGCGACCTCAAGCGCGCCATGACCGACACCCAGGTCGCAGACTTCATCGCCCACTACGAACGCCTCACCCGCCACATCCTGGCCGAGATGCCTGGCCGGGCCGACATGGTGGTGGAACTGGACGCTGAGAGGCGGCCGGTGGTTAGGGCCGCTCCGCCGCCGCCTCCCGCGCCTTGAACTTCTCGATCTCCTCGCAGCGCCGCTCCTCCATCACCCTGCGCCATTTGGCGCGCAGGACGGCGGGACGTTCTGGGTAGCGATCCTCCAGGAACTCGGCGCCGGTCACCCGGTCGGCGCGGAAGGAGCGGAAGTCCT
>JAZKFM010000306.1:0-2686 GCA_040386415.1 Pseudomonadota bacterium | reverse complement strand
CGAGGTCCGCGCTGACCTGCAACGGCCGCTGTCAGGCCGCACCGCCCTGATCATCGACGACGTCATCGACACCGGCCTGTCCCTTTCGGAAGCCAGCCGCCTGGTCGGCGACGCCGGCGCCGCGCAGACTTTCACCGCCGTCTTCGCCTCCAAGCCCTGGCCGACGCCAAGGGCCATCGTCCCGGACTTCGTTGCCTGGGAGGCGCCTGCCCGCTACCTGGTGGGCTATGGCATGGACGCCGCCGGCGCTCTTCGCGGGCTGCCCTATATCGGGGCGCTGGACTGACCTAGGGCCGGTGGGGCCTGGCGCGCAGCCTCGGCGCAAGCTTCCAGGCGATCGGCGGGGTCAGGACGATCGACAGCACCACTACGATGGGCAAGAGCAGACTGGCTTTCGCCGACAGGGCCGGGATCATCAAGACCGGAATGGCGCCGATGCCGAATAGAACGCCCGCGACCATCAGGCTCAGAACGGCGGCGATGAAGACACGCGTACTCATGGGAAAACCCTCCTGGGTCACCCAGTGGAACGAGGCCCGGCGCCAGAGGGTTCCGAGCGGCCGGTCAGGTCTTCGACAGCCAGTCGGGCATGGCCTCACGGGCCAGCATGTCCTCATAGGTCGGGCGTGGGCGGATCACCGCGAACCTGTCCCCGTTCACCAGCACCTCGGGCACCAGCAGGCGGCTGTTGTATTCGCTCGACATCACCGCCCCGTAGGCGCCGGCGCTCATGAAGGCCACCAGGTCGCCGGCCTGCAGGTGGGGCAGGTCGCGATCGCGGGTGAAGGTGTCGCCGGTCTCGCAGATCGGGCCCACCACGTCATAGGTGACGGGGTCGCCCACGCGGGGCTTCACCGGCCGGATGTCGTGATAGGCGTCGTACATGGCCGGGCGGATCAGGTCGTTCATGGCGGCGTCCAGCACCGCGAACTTGCGGCCCTCCGGACGCTCGTGGATGTGCTGCACGGTCGACAACAGGACGCCCGCATTTGCGCTGATCATGCGGCCGGGCTCGAAGGCGAACTGGACATCCAGGCCCTTCATGGTCCGCGCGATCATGGCCGCATAGTGGGCGGGGCTCGCCGGGGTCGGCATGTTGAAATAGGGCACGCCAAGGCCGCCGCCGAGGTCCAGGCGCTCGACCGCCAGGCCCTCGCCGCGCAGGCGCTCCACGAGGCCGCGCATCTTGACGAAGGCCTCCTCCAGCGGGGCCAGATGGGTGATCTGGCTGCCGATGTGGCAGGTGACGCCCACCGGCTTCAGACCGGCGTTGTTGGACGCCTGGGCGTAGAGCCGCTCGGCCTCGGAGAAGGAGACGCCGAACTTGTTGTCGGACTTGCCGGTGGAGATCTTGGCGTGTCCGCCGGCCGAGACGTCCGGGTTCACGCGGATGGCGATGGTGGCGCGCGTTCCCAGCGACTGGGCGATCCTGGACGCCATCTGCATCTCGGGCTCGGACTCGACATTGATCTCGCCGATTCCGTTTTTGAGCGCGAAGGCGATCTCGGCCTCGCTCTTGCCGACCCCGGAGAAGACGATGCGCTCGCCCGGGATGCCGGCGGCCAGCGCCCGGCGGATCTCGCCTTCGGAGACCGTGTCCGCGCCCGCCCCCAGATTGCCCAGGGTGCGCAGCACCGCGACATTGGAGTTGGACTTCACGGCGAAGGCGATCAGCGGGTCGCCCAGGCCCTCGTTGACCAGGGCGTCACGCAGCACCGTGTAGTGCCGCGCCAGGGTGGCGGTGGAATAGACATAGACCGGCGTGCCGACGGCTTGCGCGATCGCGGTCAACGCAACGTCCTCGCAGGCGAGCTCGCCCCCCGACAGCTCGAAATGGTTCATCGCGGGCGGGCGTAGGGGTCGGGGATGGCGCCCTGCGGGCCGCTGGCCATGGGGTCGTTGGTGCTCTCGATCGGCTCGGTGCGCTGGGGCGAGGGATCGGCGTTGCGGTCGCGGGGATCGACGGTGCGGATCGAGCGCATCGGCGCGGCCCCGGCGTCGGCGCCAGAGCGGGCCTGGCCCATAGGTCCAGGGCGTTCCAGCTCACCCATCTTGCCGCAGCCCGAAAGAGCGATTGCGGAGAGCGCGAGCGCGCTGATCAGCACGAGAGGGCGAAGGGTCATTTCAGCATATCCTTCCAACGCGCGACTTGGGCGCGAACCTGGTCCGGCGCGGCGCCGCCGTAGCTCTTTCGGCTCCCGGCGGAAGCCCGTGGGGTGAGAACGTCGTAGACCTCGGCGGTGATCCCTTGCGACAGGGCCTGAAGCTCCTTCAGGGGCAGGTCGGAGAGATCACAGCCAAGCTGCTCGGCCCGTTTCACCGCCGCGCCGGTCACATGGTGGGCGTCTCGGAACGGCATGTCGAGGGTGCGCACCAGCCAGTCGGCGAGGTCGGTTGCGGTGGAGAAGCCCGCGCCGGCGGCCGCCGCCATCTTGGCCGAGACCGGCTCCATGTCCTCCACCATCCCGGCCATGGCGGCCAGGGACAGCTCCAGGGCGTCGAAGGCGTCGAAGGTGGGGACCTTGTCCTCCTGCATGTCCTTGGAATAGGCCAGCGGCAGGCCCTTCATCACCACGGCGAGCTGGGTGAACGAGCCCATCAGCCGGCCGGTCTTGGCGCGCACCAACTCGGCGGCGTCGGGGTTCTTCTTCTGCGGCATGATCGAGGAGCCGGTGGTGAAGGCGTC
>JAZKFM010000305.1:8442-10938 GCA_040386415.1 Pseudomonadota bacterium | reverse complement strand
GGCAGGTCCCCCGGCCCCAACCCCCTCCGTCTCGCCGGCTTCGCCCGCGATCCACCTCCCCCGACACGGCCTGCGGCCTGGGGGAGGAATTTCGGCGCGAGGCCTCCCTCCCCCCCAAGCAGCGCTTGACGTAGCCCCCTGCGCCGCCCATTTCGCGGCTCCAAGATACAAGGGCTGCCGATGACCGTTCTCGTTCCCGCCGAGTGGGCGCCGCACAAGGCCATGTGGCTGGGCTTCCCCAGCCATGCGGAGCTGTGGGCGGAAGATCTCGACCTGGCCCAGGCCCAGGTCGCCGCGCTCGCCAAGGCGCTGGCCGGCCCCGGCAAGGAACGCGTGCGCCTGATGACCGGAACCCCCGAGGGCGAAGCCGCCGCGCGCCGCCTGCTCGGCGACGTCCCCGGCGTCGAGATCGTCGCGGGCGTGTTCGGCGACATCTGGCTGCGCGACACCGGCCCGATCTTCGCCAAGGGTCCGAACGGTGACGAGGCGCGCGGCTTCCGCTTCAACGGCTGGGGCGGCAAGTACGAGATGGAGGGCGACGACACCGTGGCCGCCCAGATCGCCACCGCGTCGGGGACTCCGCTGGTCACCAACAGCCCCATCCTGGAGGGCGGCTCCCTGGACCATGACGGCTCGGGCACAATCCTCACCACCCAGGAATGCCTGCTCAACGCCAACCGCAATCCCGGCTGGACGCGGGACATCGCCGAGGCCGAACTGGCCCGGTCCCTGGGCGCCCGCAAGGTGCTATGGCTGGGGGAGGGCCTGCGCAACGACCACACCGACGGCCATGTCGACAACCTCGCCCGCTTCGTGGCGCCGGGCGTCGTGGTCTGTCCGGTCGGCTGGGGCCGCGGCGACGTCAATGTCGACGCCTATGACGCCTGCGCGCGGGACCTGTCGTCCATGACCGACGCCGAGGGCCGCAAGCTGAAGGTGGTCCGCGTCCCCTCGCCGGGCTGGATCGAGAGCCATGAGGGCGGGGCCGCGCCGGCCAGCCACATGAACTTCATCATCGCCAATGGGGCGGTGGTCATGCCCACCTATGACGGCGACAAGCGCGCCGCCGAGCTGGCCATGGAGGCGCTGGCCAGCGTCTTCCCGGGCCGCGAGATCATCGGCCTGCGCTCGGACGCCATCCTCACCGGCGGCGGATCCTTCCACTGCATCACCCAGCAGGAGCCCGCCTGATGGCCCGCACGATCAGCGTCGCCGCCCTGCAGACGTCCTACGGGATGGACCTGGCCGCCAACATCGCGAAGACCGAGGACATGATCCGCCAGGCCGCGGCGGCCGGCGCCCAGGTGATCCTGCCGTCGGAGCTGTTCCAGGGCCCCTATTTCTGCGTCACCCAGGAGGAGCACTGGTTCGCCCACGCCCATCCGTGGCGCGAGCACCCCTGCGTCACCGCGCTTGCGCCCCTGGCCGCCGAGCTGGGGGTCGTCCTGCCGATCTCGATCTTCGAGCGGGAGGGGCCGCACTACTTCAATTCCCTGGTCATGGTGGACGCCGACGGCTCGCCGATGGGCGTCTATCGCAAGAGCCACATCCCCGACGGCCCCGGCTATCAGGAGAAGTACTACTTCCGCCCCGGCGACACCGGTTTCCGGGTCTGGGACACCAGGTTCGGCCGGGTCGGGGTCGGCATCTGCTGGGACCAGTGGTATCCGGAGGCCGCCCGCGCCATGGCCCTGATGGGCGCCGAGGTGCTGCTCTATCCCACCGCCATCGGGTCCGAGCCCCACGACGCGACCCTGGACACCGCCGCCCCCTGGCGCCGCGCCATGCAGGGCCACGCGGTCTCCAACGTCATCCCGGTGGTGGGCGCCAACCGCATCGGCTTCGAGCCCTGGGAGAACTATCCGAACGGCGGCCAGGCCTTCTACGGCGCGTCCTTCATCGCCGACCATCGCGGCGACCTGGTCTCGGAACTCGGCGATCAGGAGGGGATCGTGGCGGCCAGCTTCGACCTCGACTTCCTGGCCACCCACCGCGCCGCCTGGGGCTTCTTCCGCGACCGCCGCACCGATCTCTACGGCGGGCTGGTGGGCCCGCGCCCCGTCTGACGACACCTAGGCGGCCACATGTCGGTCAATGTCGGCCTGCGCTCAGGCCCGCAAACCGTTAGCCGGTAAGCACCTCGCGGCCATACCCCCGCCGAAAGGGGGGTTTGGTCCCTCCGCGGCCACCAACATGTTGTCAGGCGGCCCGAAATCCTGGGATCTGCGGAGCGGTTCCCAGACTTGGGGAACCGCTCCGCAGACGGGTCCTAGGCGCGCAGGACGGTCAGGCCGTTCTTGATCACCGTGGCGCCGCGTTCCTTGACGCGGGCCTCGAAGGAGATGTTCCGGCCGTCCTTCCAGAGGTCCACCGTGATGGTGTCGCCCGGGATGACCGGCGCCGAGAACCGGGCCTGGTGGCTGAGGATCTGGTCGGGATCAAAGCCGGTGATCGCCTGCAGCACCGCGCGGCAGGTGATGCCGTAGGTGCACAGCC
>JAZKFM010000305.1:0-8432 GCA_040386415.1 Pseudomonadota bacterium | reverse complement strand
CGGCGGGCCGATTCCGGGTCGGAGTGCAGGGGGTTGCGGTCGCCGTTCAGGCGGTACAGCAGGGCCTGGTCCTCACGGGTGGTGAAGTCCACCGACAGGTCGGCCTTGCGGGTCGGGACCACGTGGGGTTCCGGCGCGCCTTCCGAGGGGCCGCCGAAGCCGCCGTCGCCACGGGCGAAGGTGGAGCCGGTCAGGGTGGCGACCTTCTCGCCCTTGTCGTCCTTCCAGACGGTCTCGTTGATGATGACGGCCCCCTTGCCTTCACCCTTGTCGTAGGCGCCGACGGTGCGGCCCTCGGCGGTGAAGGTGCCGGTGGTGGGCAGGGGCTTGTGCAGCTCGACCTTCTGCTCGCCGTGGACGACCATCAGGAAGTTGATCTGGCTCTGGCGATGGCCCTCGGGCATCACCGGCGCGGGGCCGCCGGCCGAGCGCATGTTCGAGGCCAGCACGGTGGCGGCCGTCGGGATGACCTTCAGGTTGCGCTCATAGACATAGGCCAGCTCGTCCTCGTTCATGGGGTCCTGCCCCATGCCGACGCCAAGCGCGTAGAGCATCACGTCCTTGTCGCGATAGGTGAATTCGCGCGCCGCCGTCTTCTGTTCAAGAATGTCGGGATAAAAGATCGCCATTGAAAATATTTCCTCCGCTATGCGGTCCGTTTGCTATCCGCAGATTGAAGCGGTTCGGCCACGGCGAAGCAAGCGGCGAGCGAGCGCATTTGCCGCTCCTCCTTTGATCGGGTAGAAGCGCGGACCCTGCGAAGACGGGCGCTCGAAACCCCGCTCGCACCTTTCTTTCGCGCCCAGGATTATCGAAGGCATTTCATGGCGACCGACACTCAGCCCGGCATGGGCGGCCAGATCACCGGCAACGTTCTCTTCTATTCCAAGCCGGAACCCCTGACCTCCGACCACCACAGGACGCTCGGCGTCAAGCGCATGGACGGGCCCTTCGGCTTCGCCAAGGCCGGCCACGCGGTGCCGCTCACCGTCACCGAGTTCCCGCTCGCGGCGGTCTCTGGCCCGATCATCTTCGTCGGCGAAGAGAAGATGCCGCTGGCCGTCATGGGCCTGAACGCCGGCGACAACATGTTCATCCAGGACAACGGGATCTTCGAATCCGGCGTCTACATCCCGGCCTATATCCGCCGCTATCCCTTCGTCTTCGCCGCGGACGACAAGGCCCAACAGATGGTCCTGTGCATCGACCGCGCCGCCGAGTTCATCGTCGAGGGCGGCGAAATGGCCTTCTTCGACGAGAAGGGCGAGCCCACCGAGTACACCCAGAACTGCATCAGCTTCTGCAACGACTACGAGGTCGAGCGGCAGCGGACCCAGAGCTTCATCCAGATCCTGCGGGACAACGACCTCTTCGAGCTGAAGACCGCCATGCACACCCCGGTCAACGCCGACGGCACGCCGGGCGAGCCCCAGAAGATCGCCGAGTACTTCGGCGTCTCCGAAGAGAAGCTGGCCAAGCTGTCGCCGGAAAAGCTGGCGGAGCTGCGCGACAACGGCGCGCTCGGCCAGATCTATTCTCACCTGGTGTCGCTGGTGGGCTGGGACCGGCTCATCGCTCTGGCGATGTTCCGCGCCTCGCAGCAGCCGCAGGCCGCCAACGCCTGACCCCACGGGTCGGTCGGGGTCTCAAAGACGGCGGGTCCCCAGGGGCCCGCCGTTCTCGTTTCAGCGGGCGAAGACGCTGCGGGTCAGGCAGGAAAACACCAGGCGACCGGCCTCATCCAGCAGGTCGTGCTGGGCGATGATGATGCCCTTGCCGTCGCCCACCGGGTCCTTGCCCATCACCGTCATGCGGCCGCGCAGGCTCTCGCCGGCGGGGGGATTGCGAGCCCAGCGCAGGGCGTCGACCCCCAGGCGCTTGGTCTGCGGCCAGTTGACCACCGAGGCCGAGTCCAGCCGTGTCCAGATGGCGAAGACCATGGCGTCGGGCGCGCCGCGCTCGGCGGGCCAGCCCGGGGCGAAGGCGGCGATGAAGGCTTCCAGCGCGCGGGCGTCGACCCGCACCTCGCCGAGATAGACCACCTGACCGATCTCGATCTCGTCGAAGGGGGCGGGCACGTAACTCTCCTGGGGCTCGAACCGAACTGATTCGTCGATGATGGAGCGCGCCCGTGACAAGTCGAGCGCTTTGCGGATTGGCGTTCGCGGCCCATATAGCGGCCTGGGCATGGGGATTAGGATAACGGCATGACGCGTTTCGTGGGCAGAGCCCTGGCCGCCCTGACCCTGGCGGCCGCCTTCGCCTTCCCGGTCATGGCCGCGCCGGTGCAGACCGGTCATATCGAGGCCGAGCTGGTGGCGCGCGACCAGGGGGTCACGCCCGGCGGAACCGTCCATGTCGCCCTGCGCCAGAAGATCCAGAAGGGCTGGCACACCTACTGGCGCAACTCCGGCGATTCCGGCGACGCGACCCGGATCAGCTGGACCCTGCCGGCCGGCTGGACTGCGGGCGAGTTCGTCTGGGCGACGCCTTCGCGCCAGCCCACCGGCCCCCTGATGAACTACGGCTATCAGGGCGAGGTGCTGCTGCCGGTCGCCGTCACGGCGCCGGCATCGGCCAGGCCCGGCGACACCGTCACCCTGAAGGCCGCCGTGGCCTTTCTGGTCTGCGCCGACATCTGCGTGCCGGAGGATGCGGTCCTGACCCTGGACCTGCCCGTCGTGGCCGCGGCCCCGCAGCCCGACGCGAAGTGGGCCGGCCCCATCACCAAGGCCCTGGACGCCGCGCCCAAGCCTGCCGGCCTGACGGCGACCTTCGTCAAGGGGGAGGGCGCGCTGAAGCTGGCTGTCGCCGGGACCGTGCTCAAAGGCGCCGATGAGGCCTATTTCTACCCCTTCAAGTCCACGGTCATCGACCACGCCAAGCCCCAGGCCCTGGAGCGGGGTCCCGAGGGCCTGACCCTGACCCTGAGCCCCGGCTACGACTTCACCCAGGGAACCCCGCCCACCGCCCTGGAGGGGGTCCTGAGCCTGGGCGGCAAGGCCTATGAGCTCACCGCCGCCGAAGGTCCGCCGCCGGTCGGGACCTCAGGCCTGGGCCCGCCGCCGGCCAAGGCGCCGATCGCCGGCGAGGGGCTCGGCCTGGCCCTGGCCTTCGTCTACGCCCTGCTGGGCGGGCTCGTGCTCAACCTCATGCCCTGCGTCTTCCCGATCCTGGCCATGAAGGCGACCTCCCTGGCCGGTCACGCCCATGAGCGGTCGGCCGCCCGGGCCCAGGGCCTGGCCTTCCTGGCCGGCGTGCTGGCCACCTTCCTGGCGCTGGCCGGCGTGTTGATCGCCATCCGCGCCGGGGGCTCGGCCGTGGGCTGGGGCTTCCAGCTGCAATCGCCTGTCGTCGTCGCGGGCCTGGCCCTGCTGATGCTGGCCGTGGCGCTGAACCTCTCGGGCCTCTTCGAGGTGGGAACCTCGCTGCAGGGGGTCGGCACGGGCCTGGCCTCCAGGCAGGGCCTGGCCGGCGCCTTCTTCACCGGGGCGCTCGCCGTCGTGGTCGCGGCGCCGTGCACCGCGCCCTTCATGGGGCCGGCCCTCGGCTGGGCCCTGACCCAGAGCGCGCCGGTGGCCCTGGCCGTGTTCCTGGGCCTGGGCCTCGGCTTCGCGGCCCCCTTCACCCTGGCGGCCTTCGCGCCCGCCCTGCTGGCGAAGCTGCCCAAGCCGGGTCCCTGGATGGAGACCTTCAAGAAGCTGATGGCCTTCCCGATGTACGGGGCCGCGGCCTGGCTGGTCTGGGTCCTGACCATCCAGGCCGGTGAGATGGGTCTGGCGCGGGTCCTGGCGGCCGCCGTGGTCCTGGCGCTGGCGGCCTGGGTCCTGGGGCTCGCGCAGCGGCGGCAGGCGACGGGCGGAAAGCTCCTGGCCCTGGCGGCGGTGGGCGCGGTGCTGGCGATCGGCGCCTTCGTCCTGGTGCTGGTCCCGGCCTACAGCGTCGCCACCTCCACCTCAGCCGAGGCCGCGCCGGGCTCCATCCCTGAGGCGGTCTACAGCCCCGAAGCGGTCGCCGAGGCCCGCGCGGCAGGCAAGCCGGTGTTCGTCAACTTCACCGCCGCCTGGTGCGTCACCTGCCAGGTCAACGAGAAGGTCGCCTTCGCGACGGCGGAGGCTGCCGAGGCCTTCACCCGCACCGGGGCGGTCTATCTGAAGGCGGACTGGACGCGCAAGGACGCGGTCATCGCCGCCGAACTGGCGCGCCACGGCCGGGCCGGGGTGCCGCTCTACCTGGTCTATGGGGTGAAGAGCCCCGATCCGGTCATCCTGCCCCAGTTCCTGACCCCGGCCATGGTGGCCAAGGCCCTGGACAAGGCCCGGTCGTCCTAGACGGGCGCGGTCGGGGGCGCGGTGATGACCTCGACATTGTCGTTCAGCAGATAGGCCATGTCGCGCAGGGCCAGGTCCCGGTCCTTGGGCGTGGCGGCGGCGGTCATGGCCTCGAGCTTCAGCGGCAGGTCCTGGGAAATGCCGCGCAGGATGCACTTCAGGTCGCCGTCCGTGCCCCGTTGCGCCAGCAGCAGGTGACCCTGCAAGTCCAGGGCGGCTAGTTCACCGATCCGGGCCGCGAAGTCCGCGGGCAGGGCCTTGCCGGCGCGGACCCCGTCGACCTGGATCTTGAGGTCGCCCGCCCGTCTGACGATGTCGGCGAACAGCGCCTCCTGGGCTACCGCCGCAGGGGGCGCGGCCAGGGCGGGGCCGGACGAGACAGGGCTGGTGGAGGCCAGCCAGAGGAAGGCCAGGGAAGCGGCGGCGTCGCAGGACATGACGATCCTCGTTGCGCGAACTAAGACAGACGCGAAGGGGCGTCAGATAGCCCGAACATGGTAAACGCGGTCCTACCGCGCGCCTGAAGGTAAGCCTTGATGACCACGCCAGAGTCCGCCTGGAAGAACCTGAAGAACGCCGCCGTCGCCGCGCGTGATCCCATCTCCGGCCTGTTCGCCATCGAGCCGGATCGGCTGGACAAGCTGGTGGTGGAGGCGGCCGGCCTGCGGATCGACCTCTCCAAGCAGCCGTGGTCGCTGGGTGACTTCGACACCGCCCTGACCCTGGCGAAGGTCTGCGACGTGGAGGCGGCCCGCAACCGCCTCTGGTCCGGAGCGCCGGTCAACAGATCGGAGCATCGCGCGGCCCTGCACATGGCTTTGCGCGCACCCGATGGCGCGGACTTCAAGGCCGACGGCGCGCCGGTGTCGCGCGAGGTGGAGGCCACCCGCAAGGCGATGCGCGCCTTCAGCGAGGCCGTGCGCTCGGGCGGCAAGACCGGCGCGACCGGAAAGCCCTTCAAGGCCATCGTCCACATCGGCATCGGCGGGTCCGATCTTGGCCCCCGCCTGGTGTGGGAAGCCCTGCGGCCGTTGAACCCGGGGATCGAGCTGCGCTTCGCGGCAAATGTGGATCCCTCGGAGACGGCGCTCGCCCTGGCCGGCCTCGATCCGGCCGAGACGCTTGTCGTCGTCGTCTCCAAGACCTTCACCACTCAGGAGACCCTGGCCAACGCCGAGGTGGTCCGCGCCTGGCTGCGGGCGGCCCTGGGGCCTGCGTCCGACGCTCACCTGGTGGCGGTCTCCGCCGCGCCGGCCACAGCCCAGGCCTTCGGGGTTCCGGCAGACCAGGTGTTCGGCTTCTGGGACTGGGTGGGGGGACGCTATTCGATCTGGTCGGCCGTGGGTCTCTCCTGCGCCATCGCCCTGGGCTACGACGTCTTCCAGCGCCTGCTCGACGGCGCAGCGGAGATGGACCACCACTTCCGGCATACGCCCCTGCTGCAGAACGCGCCGGTCCTGCTGGCGCTGGCCCACATCTTCAACCGCGACGGTCTCGACCGGCCCCTGCGGGCGGTGATCCCCTATGCCGCCCGGCTGCGGTTGTTCCCCAGCTTCCTGCAGCAGCTGGAGATGGAGTCCAACGGCAAGCGGGTGGACCAGCAGGGCCAGCCCGTGGCGCACGCCACGGCGGCCTCGGTGTTCGGCGACGCCGGCACCAACGGCCAGCACGCCTTCTTCCAGATGCTGCACCAGGGGACCGACGTCATCCCCGTCGATTTCGTCGCCGTCGCCAGGGCGGGCGAGGGCGAGCCCGCCAACCACACCATCCTGCTGGCCAATGTGATCGCCCAGGCCCAGGCCCTGATGACCGGCCGCAGTGAGGCCGAGGTGCGTGAGGAACTGACCGCCAAGGGCCTGCCCGCCGCCGAGATCGACGTGCTGGCCCCCCAGCGCACCTTCCCCGGCGACCGGCCCTCCAGCTTCATCCTGATGGAGGCCCTTACCCCCGAGGCCTTGGGCGCTCTGATCGCCCTGCATGAGCACAAGGTCTTCGTGGAGGGTGTGCTCTGGGGGATCAACAGCTTCGACCAGTGGGGGGTGGAGCTGGGCAAGAGCCTGGCCACCAAGATCCTCGCCGAACTGCAGGGCGGCGCCCCCGGTATTCATGATCCCTCCACCGCCGCCCTCGTGGCGCGGCTGAAATAGCTTCGAAGGAACCTCCCATGCGCGACCTGACCGGCAAGACCGCCTTCATCACCGGCGGGGCCAGCGGCCTGGGCCTGGCCATGGCCCACGCCTTCGGAGAGGCGGGCATGAACGTCATGCTGGCCGACATCGAGGAGGCGCCGCTCATGGCCGCCGTGAAGGAGCTCGAAGAACGCCAGATCCGCGCCAGCGGCGTGCTCTGCGACGTCGCCGTCCGCAAGGCGGTGGAGGCCGCCGCCGCCAAGACCATCGAGACCTTCGGCAAGGTCCATGTGGTCTGCAACAACGCCGGCGTCGGGGCCGGCGGCCCGATCGACCAGGTGCGCCACGCCGACTGGGACTGGATCCTGGCGGTGAACCTGATGGGGGTGGTCTACGGCATGGAGACCTTCCTGCCGCTGATCCGCGCGCACGGCGAGGGCGGCGCCTTCGTCAACACCGCCTCGATGGCGGGCATGATCTCGCCGCCGGGCATGGAGCCCTACAGCGCCACCAAGTTCGCGGTGGTGGCAATGTCGGAGGGCTGGGCCGGCCAGCTGGCGCCGGAGGGGATCAATGTCTCGGTGCTCTGCCCAGGCTTCGTGAAGACCAGGATCAACCAGTCAGGCCGCACCCGCCAGGCGCAGTTCGGCGGGCCGGTGGAGAGCCCGGTGGTGACCGACTCCATGGTGGACAACGGCATCGATCCCGAGCGGGTCGGCCGCCGGGTGCTGGAGGCGGTCCAGGCCGGCGAGCGCTACATCTTCACCCACCCCGACATGCGGCCCTTCGTCGAGGCGCGGTTCGCCGGCCTGATGAGCGCCTTCGACGCCGCCGCCGCCAGCCCGGCTCTCGCGGGCATGGACTACAAGACCCCCGATCTCAGCGGGATGGCGAAACCGTCATGACCGTCCTCATCACCGGCGGCACCAAGGGCATCGGCCTGGCCATCGCCCGGCGACTGGCGCCGATCCATGGCCGGGTGGTGCTGGCCTATCACAGTGACGAGGCGGCGGCGCAGGCGGCTCACGCGGAGATCGCCGCGCTCGGCGCGTCAGTCGAGACCGTGCGGAGCGAGGTCGGCAGTCCGGAGGGCGCGGCGGCCCTGATGGCGGAGATCGCGCGCCAGGGGCACGGCCTCAGCCATATCGTCCACGCGGCGGCGATGATCTATCCCACCACCCTGCTGGGGGCGGACCTGGCCAAGTTCCGCCAGGCGGTGGAGACCAACGGCCTGTCGCTGCTGTACCTCGTCCATGCGGCCCAAGGCCTGCTCGGGCGGGGATCGAGCGTGGTGTTCATCACCAGCATGGGCTCGCGCATCCCCAGCCCCAACTACGGCGCGCTGGGCGTCGGCAAGGCCCTGGCCGAGGCCATCGTCCGCTACCTGGTGGCCGAGCTCGCGCCGCGCGGGATCAGGATCAACGGGGTGGCGCCGGGCCTGGTGCACACCACCTCCGTGGCCGCCATGCTGGGGAGCGAAGACGCGGCCCAGGCCGCCGTGGACCGCGCCGCGCGCACCAATCCCTCCGGCCGCGAGAGCCGCGACTCCGACTATGCCGCCCTGGTGGAGTTCCTGCTGGGTCCCGAGGCGGAGTTCATCCAGGGCCAGGTGATCGCCGCCACCGGTGGGACCGGTGTCATCGGATAGCCGCGCATGCGCGCGGCTATCTGGGCCCCGTTGAGGATGTGGGCGTGGCCGCCCTGTCGGCCAGGACGCAAGTGGCCCCAGCCCGGTCCCCGCAGATCACGGGCGATGGGACTCGCCATCCCAAGGCCCGCGCGCTAGAACCCCGCCCGCATGACGAAGACCGCGCACCATCACGGCCACCACCATTCGACCCGCCACGGCGGGCTCGGCCGGGGACGTTTGGCCTAAAGTCCCCGGCGCAGAGCCCCCCGCAGACGCGGATGGGGCTCGGTCAGATCGCCAGTCCCATCCGTCGCACCCCACCACTTCAGGGATACAGACGAT
>JAZKFM010000304.1:27899-28670 GCA_040386415.1 Pseudomonadota bacterium | reverse complement strand
GGACCAATGAGACGGCCGAGAGCCTTTTCGGATCAGATGGAATCATCTGATCCGTTCAAAAAGGCTCTCAAACATCAAGTTAGAGCGCGCCGGACGGGTTAACCGGGGTCCACTTAACCCTGGCGCGCTCTGGCGGCCGCGAAAGGGTAGGGGACGTGAAGAAGCTTCTGATCGCCAACCGCGGCGAGATCGCCGTGCGTATCGCCCGCACCGCCGCCGAGATGGGGATCGCCACGGTGGCGGTCTTCGCCGAGGATGACGCCTCGTCCCTCCATACCCGCAAGGCCGACCAGGCGCTGGGGCTGAAGGGCTCGGGCCCGGCGGCCTATCTCGACGGGGCGCAGATCCTCGAGGTGGCCAAGGCGACGGGCGCCGACGCCATCCATCCCGGCTACGGCTTCCTCAGTGAGAACGCGGCCTTCGCGCGGGCCTGCGCCGAGGCGGGCGTCATCTTCGTCGGGCCGAGCCCCGAGACCCTGGAGCTGTTCGGCGACAAGGGGCAGGCCCGGGCGCTGGCCGCCCGCTGCAATGTGCCGATCCTGCCGGGCACCGACGGCGCCACGACCCTGGAACAGGCCAAGACCTTCCTGGCGGGACTGGGCGCCGCCGGGGCGGTGATGGTCAAGGCGGTCTCCGGCGGCGGCGGCCGGGGGATGCGTCCGGCGCGGTCGGCGGACGAGCTGGAGCAGGCCTTCGAGCGCTGCGCCTCCGAAGCGCTCGCGGCCTTCGGGGACGGCTCGCTCTATGTCGAACAGTTCCTGCCGCAAGCGC
>JAZKFM010000304.1:15516-27889 GCA_040386415.1 Pseudomonadota bacterium | reverse complement strand
GCACATCGAGGTGCAGATCCTCGGCGACGGGACCAGCGTCTCCCACCTGTGGGACCGCGAGTGCAGCCTGCAACGCCAGCGCCAGAAGGTGGTGGAGATCGCGCCGGCCTCGACCCTGCCCATGGCGATCCGTGATCAGCTGTTGGAGGCCGCCGTCGCGCTGGGTCAGGCCGCCCGGTATCGCAGCTTGGGGACGGTGGAGTTCCTGGTGGAGCCGGGCGGGCGCCTGGTGTTCATCGAGGCCAATCCGCGCCTGCAGGTGGAGCATACCGTCACCGAGGAGGTGCTGGGCCTGGACCTAGTGCGCCTGCAGATCGAGGTGGCGCGGGGCCGGTCCCTGGCGGACCTCAACCTCACCCAGGACGAGGTCCCGGCGCCGCGCGGCGTGGCGGTGCAGGCCCGCGTGAACCTGGAGACCATGAGCGCCGATGGTTCGGCGCGTCCGGCGGGGGGCGTGCTCTCGGCCTTCGAGCCGCCGTCAGGACCGGGGGTCCGGGTGGACGGCTTCGGCTATGCCGGCTATCGCACCAGCGCCCGCTACGACTCCCTGCTCGCCAAGCTGATCGTCCATGCCGGCTCAGGCGGCCTGCCCGTCGCCGTCGCCAAGGCCCACCGGGCGTTGTCGGAATTCAAGATCGCCGGGGCGCCCACCAATATCGGCTTCCTGCAGAGCCTGCTGGCCCACCCGGCGGTGGCGACCGGCGAGGTCCACACCCGCTTCATCGAGGAGACCATGGGCGAGTTGGCGGCCACGGCTGACGCGCCCAAACTCTACTTCGAGTCCACGGCGGCGGGCGGTGTGGCCAAGCGGGCCGGCGTGCAGATCGACGCCGTCGACCCCTTGGCCGTCCTGGCGCTGGGCAAGGCGGAGCGGGTCGCGGTCGATCCCGAAGAGGATGAGACCGAGGGGCCGGAGGGGACCAAGCCCCTGCGCGCGCCGCTGCAGGGGACGGTCATCGCGCTGTCCGTCGCGGTCGGCGACACGGTCCGCGAGGGCCAGGCGCTGTTCATCATGGAAGCCATGAAGATGGAGCATGTGGTCTCCGCCGCCTTCTCCGGCGTGGTGCGCGAGATCACGGTGGCGCAGGGCGACACCGTCTTCGAGGACCACCCCCTGGCCTTCCTCGAGGAGGTCGAGGTGGAAGGGGGCTCCGGCGAGGCCGAGGAGGTGATCGATCTCGACTTCATCCGTCCCGACCTGGCCGAGGTGCTGGAGCGCCATCGCCTGACCCTGGACGCCGCGCGGCCCGAGGCGGTGGCCCGGCGGCGCAAGACCAGACAGCGGACCACGCGGGAGAACGTCGACGACCTCTGCGATCCGGGCACCTTCACGGAGTATGGCGCTCTGACCATCGCTGCGCGTAGGCGGCGCAACACCCTCGACGAACTGATCGCCACCACGCCGGCCGACGGCATGGTGATGGGCCTGGGCCAGGTGAACGGCGACCGCTTTTCCGAGGACAGGGCCCGGGTCGCGGTCATGGCCTATGACTACACGGTGCTGGCCGGCACCCAGGGGGCGCACAACCACGAGAAGCTCGACCGGATGAGCGAGATCGCCCTGCGCTGGCGGGTGCCCACGGTGTTCTTCACCGAGGGCGGCGGCGGGCGGCCCGGCGACACCGAGGGCGGCGGCCTCACGAGGGGCTTTGAGTTCTGGGGCCGGCTGTCGGGGGCCGTGCCCCTGGTGGGGATCAATTCCGGCCGTTGCTTCGCCGGCAACGCCGCTATCCTCGGCTGCTGCGACGTGATCATCGCCACCAAGGACTCGGCGCTGGGCATGGGCGGCCCGGCCATGGTGGAGGGCGGGGGCCTGGGGGTGTTCCGGCCGGAGGAGATCGGGCCGCTGAAGGTCATGCAGGCCAACGGCACCATCGACGTCCTGGCCGAGGACGAGGCTGACGCCGTGCGTCTGGCCAAGCAGTACATCTCCTATTTCCAGGGGCCGGTCGCCGACTGGACCTGCGCCGACCAGCGGCTGCTGCGCCGGTCGATCCCGGAGAACCGCCTGCGGGTCTATGACGTGCGCAAGGTGATCGAGCTGATCGCCGACGAGGGCTCGGTGCTGGAACTGCGGCCCAGGTTCGGCCTGGCCATGATCACCGCCTTTATCCGCATCGAGGGGCGGCCGGTCGGCGTGTTCGCCAACAATCCGCACCATATCGGCGGGGCCATCGACGCCGATGCGTCGGACAAGGCCGCCCGCTTCATGCAGCTGTGCGAGG
This sequence comes from Pseudomonadota bacterium, assembly GCA_040386415.1. Lineage (GTDB taxonomy): Bacteria > Pseudomonadota > Alphaproteobacteria > Caulobacterales > Caulobacteraceae > Phenylobacterium. The sequence continues at coordinate 25,664 of JAZKFM010000304.1, read as the reverse complement.
CCTTCGACATTCCGCTGCTGTCGCTGTCCGACACGCCGGGCAACATGGTGGGGCCGGAGGCGGAGAAGACCGGCCTGATCCGCCACTGCTCGCGGCTGTTCGTGATCGGCGCCAACCTGACCGTGCCGATCTTCTCGGTGATCCTGCGCAAGAGCTACGGCCTGGGCGCCATCGCCATGACCGGGGGCAGCTACCAGGCCGCCATGTTCTGCGTCGCCTGGCCCACCGGCGAGTTCGGCGGCATGGGGCTGGAGGGCTCGGTCAAGCTGGGCTACCGCAACGAACTGGCGGCCATCACCGATCCGGTGGAGCGCAAGAAGAGCTTCGACGAGCGGGTGGCCCGGGCCTATGCCGCCGGCAAGGCCCTGGCGCGGGGGACCGGGACCGACCTGGACGACGTCATCGATCCCGCCGATACGCGCCGCTGGGTGGTGTCGGGGCTAAAGTCCCTGCCGCCGGTCCCGGTCCGTGCGGAAAAGAAGCTGCGCTGGATCGACTCCTGGTGAGGCCCCGTCCAGCTTGACCGCACGGGCCGCGCGAAGGAGTGTGCGGCTTGGTTAACGGGAGGGCTGACACATGTTTCGATCGATCACAGCCCTCGCGGGCGCCGTCCTGCTGCTGGCGGGGTCTGTCGCCGCCGCCCAATCCGCCAAGCCCAGCCCCGTGGTCGCTGCGGGCCCCGCGCCCGCTGTGCCTTGGTGTCCGCCGGGCCAGGTCAAGGACGCCGCCGGCAAGTGCGCGGCGGTGGCCAAGCCCGCCGAAACCCCCACGGTCTATCAGACGGTGGGCGGCGTTCGCACCGTCGTTGCTGGCCCTGGACTCGCGTCCGCTCCGCCGCCGGTCGCCGCCAAGCCCGTCGCCGCCGTACCGGTTCCGGCCGCCAAGCCGTCTCCGACGGCCTATGCCAAGCCGCCGGCCGCGACCCCGCCCGTCGCCGCGATCCCGGCCGCCAAGCCGCCACGCTTCGACATCGCGGTGGGCGAGCCGAATGGTGACTGCACAACCCGAGCGCCGAACCTGATCCATGACAGCCGCTCACCGGGCGGCTGCGCGCCCTGCCCGCGCGGGCGCGTGCCCAACACCGCCCGCCAGGCCTGCGTCATCCCCATCCCCCGCCGCTCCTGATCGAGATCCGCCATGCGCAGCCTGCTGATCACCGCGACCCTGCTGGCCCTGGCGAGCGCCGCTCCGGCCCTAGCCCAGTCCTACGCCCATGCGACCTCTCAGTATGACGACCGCGACGACAGCCGCGGCCCTCAGGAGCGCCGCTACGACGAGCGACAGGACAACCGCTACGACGACCGTCAGGGTTCGCGGTACGATCGCGGCGAGGCCTATGACGGGCGCGGCGCGGCCCCTGGCGGCGGCTATCGGGACAACGGTCAGGACGCCTATGGCGACCAGGGCGCCTATCAGCAGGCCTACCGGCCGGCGCCCCGCCGCCACCATCGCCGCGCCAGAGCCGCCGCCGTCAGCCGCTACACGCCCTCCGGCCGGCCGGTCTATTACAACGACGGCATGATCCGCACAGGCCGCGACTATCCGGCCGGGACGGTGGGACTGAACGGCCACTAGCCCGCTAGTGCGGGATGTAGGTCCGCAGCACGTCCTCGATGATCCGCTCCAGTTGGCCCAGCGTGTTGCAGGGCTTGGCCACGTGGCAGAAGCGTTCGTAGCGATGCATGACGCTGTCGCCCTGGCCCCAGTAGCTTTCGGGCTCGGGGTTCAGCCAGATCATCGCCCGGCAGCGCTTCTGGATCGTCGCGAACAGGTCGATGCGCGGATCGGCGTAGTTTGACCGCGCGTCCCCTAGGAAGATCACCGTCGTATGGCGGTCGATCTGGTCCAGGTGCATCTCGCAGAAGTCCTCAAGGCTCTTGCCGTAGTCGGTCTGCTGGAAGCCGATCTTCTTCAGGACCTCGAGGATGGCGGTCTCGACCTTGTTGTCGTCCATCAGGTCGTTGACGCTGATCATCCTCCCGGAGAAGGCGAAGGCGTCCATGCGGTCGACCACCTCATTGAGGCTGTAGAGGAAGGTCAGCAGGAACTGGGCGGCGGCGGCGACGGACTTGGAGACGTCGCAGATAGCCACGATGTTCGGCTTCTCGACCTTCTTGGTCTTCCAGATGATGTCGAAGGGCATGCCGCCATAGGCCATGGACTTGCGCAGGGTGCGACGCACATCCAGGTGGCCGAGCTGGGCCTTGCTGCGCCGGCGCGAATAGCGGTCGGCCAGACGCTTGGCCATCTTCTTCACCAGGGCCTGCATCATCACCAGATCGGCCGGATCGATGCCGCCCTCGGCGTTCAGGGCCTTGCGGGCCAGCAGTTCCTCGCGGAGGTTCTTGCCGCTTTCGGCGGCGTAGAGCTCGTGCTGGCGGTCGACGAAGCGCTGGGCGTCCTCGGTGAGCGCCTTCTTGCCCGACTCCAGCCGGGCCACCAGGGCCTGGCTGCGGGCGTCCTCCAGCTTCTTGGCCGCGGCGATGATCTGCTCGATCTCGCTGAGCCCCATCTCCTCCAGCATCCGCCGGGTCAGGCGGCTGCGCTGGGTGGACAGCCGGATCGACGACACCTGGGCCCGCTCGGCGGCGGCCTCCATGGCCTGGGCGAGCGCCGAGACGTCGCCGTTCAGCAGCATCTGGGCGAGCTCGGAGGCCTCGACCTCCGGCGGCATGCCCTCGGGCTCGCCGCCCTCACCTAGGGGCGGGGGCGGTTCGAGCTGGAAGGTCTCGCGGGCGAAGAAGGTCTCGAAGGTCTCGTCGAAGCGGGTGACCTCGGCGGCGGTCTTGGCCAGGGTCGCGCAGAGCGCGTCCTTGAACAGCTCGCGGTCGGCGAAGCCCACCGTGGCCACCGTCAGGTGCGCGTCGATCGCCTCGACGGGCGAGACCTTGACGTCCGCGGCCCGCAGGGCCCGGAGGAAGTCTTCCATCGCGCCTTGCATGGCGGGACCCTCAGGCCAGGGGCCGGCGGATCAGCTCGACGATCTGCGGCTCCACGGCGGCGATGTCCTGCTCGAACTTGAGCAGCACGTTGAGACTGTCACGCACGACCTCGCCGTCCAGGCTCTCGGCGTTGAGCAGGATGAGCGCGCGGGCCCAGTCCACGGTCTCGGAGATCGAGGGCGACTTGCGAAGGTCGAGCGTACGCAGGGACTGCACGAAGCTCACTAGCTCGTGGGTCAGCTTGGCCTCGATGCCGGGGACGCGGCTGGCGACGATCTTCCGCTCCAGGGCGGCGTCGGGCAGGGGGATGTGCAGGTGCAGGCAGCGGCGCTTCAGGGCGTCGCCCAGGTCGCGCACATTGTTGGAGGTCAGGAAAACGATCGGCGGGGTCTTGGCCTTCAGCACGCCAAGCTCGGGGATCGAGACCTGATAGGCCGACAGCACCTCCAGCAGGAAGGCCTCGAAGGCCTCGTCGGACTTGTCGATCTCGTCGATCAGCAGGACGCAGCCGTCGTCCTCGCGCAGCGCCTTCATCAGGGGGCGCGGCTCCAGGAAGGGCTCGGAGAAGAACAGGTCGCCGATGCCGTGCAGGCGATCCATGGCCTCGTCCATGCTGCCGCCGGCCTCGGCCAGCTGGGCGCCCATGCGGTCCTTGAGGATCTGGGTGTAGAGGAGCTGCTTGCCGTACTTCCACTCGTACAGGGCCTTGGACTCGTCGAGGCCCTCATAGCACTGCATGCGGATCAGCGGCAGGCCGAGCAGGGCGGCGGTGGACAGCGCCAGTTCGGTCTTGCCGACCCCGGCGGAGCCTTCCACCAGGATGGGCTTCTGCAGGTGCACGGCCATGTACAGGGCGGTGGCGATGCGGCGCGAGGCGATATAGCCGACGCCGGCCAGGCCCTCGATCAGGGCGTCCACCGAAGCCATGGGGCTGCTGGCGGCGGCCGAATATGCCGCCGGGGCTGAAAGGGTCAAAGTCGTAGCTTTCAAAAATGGCGCAAAGCACGCCGGAGAGAACGTCAATGGCGCCAGTGTGCCAAGCCGCGCGCCCCTTGCGCAACCCTTCGCGTGGTCTCGGGCGAGTCGAGCTGTGCTTTACCAGGACTTCACACCCCTGAGTTTATGGCTAACGCATGCGCCTACTCCCGGCCCTCCTCCTCGGGCTGCTGGTGGCGGGCCCGGCCTGGGCCGGCGACCTGGTGGTCAGCCTGAAAACTCCCTCCGGCAAGCCGGTGGCGGAGGCCGTTGTCATGGTCGCGGCGGCTCCGGGCGCGTCGAAGGCCCCGATCAGGTTCCCCTGGGCCTATCGCATGGCCCAGAAAGCCATGAGTTTCGCGCCCTTCGTCCTCGTCGTCCCGGTGGGCGCCGAGGTGGCGTTCCCCAATTTCGATCCGGTGCTGCACCACGTCTATTCCTTCTCGCCCGCCAAGCCCTTCGAACTGAAACTCTATGGCCGCGACGAGACCCGGCTGGTGCGATTTGACCGGGTCGGCATCGTGGCGGTGGGCTGCAACATTCACGACGACATGACCGGCTATGTCCGGGTAGTCGACACCCCCTTAGCGGCCAAGACCAATGCGGCGGGCGAGGCGGTCATCAGCGGCCTGCCGGCCGGACCCATCAGCTTCAGCGTCTGGCATCCGTACCTCAAGGCCCCGCGCAACGAGGTGACCCATACCGCCGCGATCTCCGCGGGCGGCGCCTCGCGCCAGAGCCTGACGTTGAACCTGCGCGCGCCCCCCATGAAGCACGGCGGGTACTGAGGTGGAGTTCGTGCTGCGCCGCCTGGCGATGTTCAAGTTCCTGCGAACCAAGCTGACCCTGCTCTACGCCGCCCTGTTCGGCGTGACCCTGATCCTGATCTCGGTGGCGGTCTTCTCGGCGATCTCCAGCGCCGCCCAGCGCCAGGTCCGCGGCGAGCTGACGGCCTCGGGCACGGTGTTCGACCGCGTCTGGTCTCTTCGCTCGGAGCAGCTTCGCCAGGGCGCGGCCCTGCTCAGCCGCGACTTTGGCTTCCGCGAGGCGGTGGCGACGCGGGACCAGGCCACCATCGTCTCGGCCATGGAGAACCTGCGGGCCCGCCTGCGGATCGACCTGGCCTTCATCGTGGGCGTCGATGGACAGGTGACCGCCGCCGACACCAGCCGGCTGACCCCGCGCGCCGACGATCTGATGGCGGCGATGTACGAGTCCGAGGCGCCCTCGGGCGTCTTCGTGCTGGACGGGACGCCCTACCAGATGATCGCCGCCCCGGTGATGTCGCCGGACCTGATCGGCTGGATGGTGTTCGCCGCCCGTCTGGACCAGACCGAGATGTCGGCCCTGGAACGTCTGGCGGCCATTCCGCTGGACGCCAGCGTGGCGCACCAGACCCAGGACGGCTGGATCTCCAGCGAAAAGATCAGCAAGGCCGACATGGCCAGCCTCGCCGCCTTCATCGAGCAGGCGACCTCGGCCCGGGTCACCGCGCCGCGCACCCTCAACACGTCGACGGGCAAGGCGATCGCCCTGGTCAAACCCCTCCCGGTCCTGGCGGCCGGCGAGACCGCCAACCTGGTGCTGAGCTATCCGGTGTCGCGCGCCTTCGGGCCGTACCGTCCGCTGCTGGCGATCATCGCGGGGTCGGGCCTGCTGGGCCTGCTGCTGGTGATCTATGGCAGCTGGACCCTGGCCAAGAGCGTCACCCGGCCCATCTCGGCGCTGGACGAGGGCGCGCGCCGGCTGCAGCGGGGCGAGGACGCCCAGGTGCCGGTGGAGAGCCAGGACGAGATCGGCCGGCTGGCCGAGAGCTTCAACATCATGGCCACCGAGATCCGCGAGCGCGAGCGGCGGATCACCCACCTAGCTCACCACGACGCCGAGACCGGCCTGCCCAACCGCCTGTCCCTGGAGGAGGGGCTTGAGCTGCTGCGCGCGCCCGGGGACGAGGGCCTGTTCGTCGCCGTCCTGGGGGTGGACCGCTTCGCCCATGTGCGGGGCGCCATCGGCTATGCGCCGGCCGCCCAGGTGATCCGCGAGGTCGGCGAACGCCTGGCCAGCCTGCAGCCGCGGGGCACGGTGGCGCGGCTCTCCACCGACGTCCTGGCGCTCGCCTTCGAGGCGGCCAGCGAGCCGGCGGCCGAGGCCCTGATGCTTCACCTGCTGGGCGACCTTGAGCAGCCCCTGCACATCGGCGGTGACGCCATCGACGTGGCCCTGACCGTCGGCCTGGCTTCGGTCCGTCCGGGCGACGGGCCCGGCGCCGCCATCGAGCGGGCCAATATCGGCTACGACCAGGCCCGGACCAGCCGGCGCAAGATCGCCTTCTTCGACGCCGAGGCCTATGGCGACCCGTCCTCCAACCTCGCCCTGATGAGCGGCATGCTGTGGGCCATCCGCTCCGGCCATATCGAGCTCTACCACCAGCCCAAGTTCGACCTGCGGGCGCGCACGGTGAACGCCGCCGAGGGCCTGGTGCGCTGGCGCCATCCGACGCGGGGCCTGCTGCGTCCGGACCTGTTCATCCCGATGGCCGAGGAGACCGGCCACATCCGCACCCTCACCGACTGGGTGCTGCGCCAGGCGATCGAGGACCAGGCCAAGCTGGCCCAGCAGGGCCACGAGATGGAGATTTCGGTGAACATCTCCGGCCGCCTGCTGGGGGACCGCGACTTCGCCGACCTGGTGGATCGCATGGCGCCGACCGCGGTGGGCAAGCTCTGCTTCGAAATCACCGAGACCGCGGTCATCGAGAACCCGGACATCGCCTTCGAGGTGCTGGACCGGTTCCGGGACGCCGGGGTCTCGATCTCCATCGATGACTTCGGCACCGGCCTTTCGTCCCTGGCCTATCTGAAGCAGATCCGCGGCCAGGAATTGAAGATCGACCGCTCACTGATCAAGGACGTCACCGAAAGCCAGAGGGACGCCCTGATCGTGCGTTCCACCATCGACCTGGCCCATAGTCTGGGCCTGAAGGTCACCGCCGAGGGGGTGGAGAAACCCGACGCCTTCCAGCTGCTGGCGGCCATGGGCTGCGACTCGATCCAGGGCTACCTGATCGCCAAGCCCCAGCCGCTCAATGAACTTTTGATCTTTATGCGCGACGATCAGGCGATGAAACGCAGCTACGGCTGACGGGGGACGCCGTGAGGCAGGCAGGTTGGTGGATGGTGCTGCTGGCGCTCGGCGGCGGGCCGGCCCAGGCGCAGTCCAGCATCTTCGGACCCGAAACCCTGCACGGGTTCGCCGACGTCCGTCTGTCGGCCGCGAATGGCGAGACCAGCTGGCTGGACGGCGGTTTCGGCAAGACCAGCGCCTCGGGCGACGACGATGGCCTATCGCTGGCCAATGCGGCCCTGGAATGGAAGCCGCGTTTCAACTTCGCCTTCAGCGGCTTGGTCACCGCCGAGCTGCAGCCCAGGCTCGACCCGCGGGTCGATGTCGGCGAGGCCTATCTGAAGTTCCGCGGGTCGCCCGCGCCCTGGGGGCGGGTCTCGGCTCGCGCCGGCCTGTTCTATCCGCCGGTCTCCATGGAGCACGAGGGGGTGGCCTGGACCAATCCCGACATGCTGACCTCCTCGGCCATCAACAGTTGGATCGGGGATGAGGTGAAGGTCGGGGGACTTGAGGCCACCCTGGACCGCCGGTTCGGCGAGCATGAGGTCTCGGCGACGGCCGGAGTGTTCGGCTGGAACGACACGGCCGGCACCCTGCTGACCTTCCGCGGCTGGGCGCTGCACAAGGTGAAGACCGGCGCAAACACAGCCTTCGACCTACCGCCACTGTCGAACTACATGAAGCCCAAGCAGGCACCTGACACCTATCCGGTGCTGGAGCTGGACCGCCGGGCCGGGTTCTACGGCCGGCTGGAGTGGCGGCCTCCGGCGCCGGTGGTTCTGAACGCCACCTACTACGACAACGCCGGCGACCGCATCGCGGTGGAGAACAAGCAGTGGGCCTGGGACACCCGGTTCCTGAATGTCGGCGCCAAGGTGCAGGTGGACGAGCGCACGAAGATCCTGGCCCAGGCGATGTCCGGCGAGACCCTGATGGGATACCGCGGCGCCGGCGGCCACTGGGTGGATATGGGCTTCCACTCAGCCTATCTGATGGCCAGCCGCGCCTATGGCGCGCACCAACTCTCGGCTCGCGCCGACTGGTTCGAGACCCACGACCGCACCTATCTCGCCGCCGACAACAATGACGAGACCGGCTGGGCCCTGGCCGCAGCCTGGCGCCAGCATCTCAACGACCATGCGGCCCTGGTGTTCGAGGCCCTGCATGTGAGCAGCGACCGGCCTTCGCGCGCCCTGGCCGGTGTCGCGCCCGGGCAGGACCAGACGGTGCTGCAGTCGGCTTTGCGGTTGAGCTTTTAATCCGCTCATGCCCGCGAAAGCGGAGATGACCGGAATCGGAAAGGGCCCGCCGCTCGCCCGATCCTAGTGGATCATGTTCATCGCGCCGGGCGCCGGACGCAGGTCGACCTTGAGCTCTTGCCGGCCGCCGGCGGCGGGGACGGCGATGGTCTTCACGACCTGGTTCCGGGCGGTCTTCATATAGGGCTGCCAGACGGTCATGGCGGCGTTTCCGGCCGGGGCGTCGCGGATCAGGGCCACCCCGTCGGCGCCGGTCTTGGCGGCGTAGGCGGTGTCCACCACCACCACATAGGCGATCATCTGGTCGTGGATGTTGCAGCCCAGGGCCACGACGCCGGGCTTGTCGAACACCACGCTGCGGCTCTCGTCGCGGCCATACAGCTTCAGCTCGAACTTCTTGGTGGGGGAGAAGGAATAGACGTGGTGACGCACATTGTCCTTGTTGGGGAAGGTCACGTTGCTCCCCGCCGGGACGATGAGGACGAAGGGGTTGAAGCTGATGTTCTGCTGGGCCACCGAGTAGGGCCAGGTGAATTTGATGGGCGCCGCAGGAGCGCCGCCGCCCGCCGGCCTCAGCGTCACAACGGCGTCCTTCACCGGATGTCCCGCCGCGTTGCGGACGATCACCGAGAGGTCGCCGGCCAGGGCCGGCGAGCAGAGGGTCAGGGCGGCCAGGGCCGATACGATCAGAGTGCGCATGCGCGCACCATCGCTCCGCGCCGGTCGCCGTGGGGTTAACGCCGCGCCGCCGGCGACCGGTGAGCCTTCCTTAAAGGCTCTCAGGCATGCTTCCCGTCACAGGCTCGGGGGGATTGAACTCATGAAAAGCAAAGCGGGGATGATCTCGCTCGCCCTGGGTCTGGCGATGACGGGCAACCTCGCCCAGGCCGCCGATCTGGCGACCAGCGGCAAGCTGCTGCTGACCGGCGGCGTCACCAATATCGAGGGCGCGGGGGGCGGAGGGCTCGCCACCTGGGCCACCATCACCGGCTATGAGACCGTGGACGAGGTGGGCGCCAACGCCCACGCCACCCTGGTCCAGCTGCCCGACTACCAGTTCCGCGCCGGCGGCGTGGCGGTCGGCTTCCGCGATCGCGTCGAGGTCTCCTACACCCGCCAGTCCTTCGACACCGGAGACACCGGGGCGAAACTCGGCCTGGGCCAGGGCTTCACCTTCAACCAGGACATCGTCGGCGCGAAGGTCCGCGTCCTCGGGGACGCCGTCTACGCCCAGGACAGCTGGGTCCCGCAGGTCGCGCTCGGCGTCCAGTGGAAGAAGACCGACAAGGACGCCATCATCAAGGCCCTCGGCGGCAAGGACGACTCCGGCGTCGACTACTATGTGGCCGCCACCAAGGTGCTGCTGGACCAGAGCCTGGTGCTGGACGCGACCCTGCGCGCCACCAAGGCCAACCAGACCGGCCTGCTGGGCTTCGGCGGGAGCAGGAACGACGACTACGAGCTGCAGTTCGAGGGCTCAGCCGGCTACCTGGTCTCCAAGCGGCTGCTGATCGGGGCGGAGTACCGGAGCAAGCCCGACAACCTGGCGGGGCTGAAGGAGGACGACTGGGTCGACATCTTCGCCGCCTACGCCTTCAGCAAGAACCTCTCGGTCACCGCGGCCTATGCCTATCTCGGGACCATCGCCACCTTCAAGGACCAGCGCGGTCTGTACCTCTCCATCCAGGCAGGTTTCTGATGTCGAACCTCCGTATCCTGATCTTCGCCGCGGCCCTGGGAGCCGCCTCCCCGGTCTTCGCCGAGGAGAAGCCGGTCGATCCTTATACCCAGTCCAACGCCAACGCCGGGGCGACCCCGTTCACCGGCGAGCAGATGCTGGCGGCCTTTC
>JAZKFM010000304.1:1753-15506 GCA_040386415.1 Pseudomonadota bacterium | reverse complement strand
GACACCCTCGATCGCAGCGTGGCCGACCCGAGGCTGACGGACATCTTCCGCGCCACCGACATGGAGCGCCTGCGCCGCACCCTGAAGGAGCAGGTGGCCTATCTGCTGGGGGCGCCGGTGGACTATACCGGCCGCGACATGAAGACGACCCACAAGGACCAGGGGATCAACACCGCCGAGTTCAACATCCTGGTCGAGCACATGCAGCTGGCCATGGACAAGGAAGGCGTCGCCTACCGCCACCAGAACCAGCTGCTGGCCAAGCTGGCCCCCATGAAGCGCGACGTCGTCACCCGCTGATCCACGCCATCCAGACACAAGAAAGGCCCGGGCGAGCGCCCGGGCCTTTTTCGTTCTGAAGTGGTGTTCGCCTAGTACTTCAGGGTCACCGTGGCCATGACGGTGCGCGGAGCGCCGAAATAGGCCGTGCGGATGCCGCCCACCGAGGAGAACTCCTGGGCGTCGGTCTTGTAGACCTCATCGGCCAGGTTCTTGCCGTAGAGGCCGGCCGAGACGCGGCGCTGCGAGCTCTCCCAGACGATCTGGGCGTCATAGAGCCAGTAGCTCGGCTGGAACATGCCGGGGAAGCGGGCCCGGGTGGTCAGGTTGGCGTTGTCGATGGCCAGGGCCATTTCCGAACGACACCGCGCCTGGGCGCCGACACTGACGAAGCCGGTGTCGCCGAGATCCCACTCGTAACGGCCGGCCACCCGACCCGTCCATTCCGGCGAGAAGGCCGGGGTCTGCCAGGAGCGGTCGAGGGTGGTGAAGCCCGTCGCCGGGGCGACGGCGGCGCGCTGTTCGTTGAACTCCCCGTACTCGGCGTGCAGGTAGCCCACCTCGGCGTTCAGGCTGAGGCCTTGGATCGGATTGGCCGCCAGTTCGAGCTCGGCGCCGTAGATTTTGAGCTGGCCGGCGTTCACCACCACCAGGTCGATGGCGGGGATCGGCTGGCTGGGGGAGACCGACGAGCGACCGATGCGGGCCTGGAAGTCCTGGTAGTCGTTGTAGAAGACAGTGAAGTTGGCCCGCGCGCGATTGTCGAACATCTGGGTTTTGACACCCGCCTCATAGGAGAGCGCGGTCTCCGGAGCGTAGGGCGTTTCTTCGCCGGGGGTGTTGGCGCGGCCGTTGAAGCCCCCTGACTTGAAGCCCTTGGAAACGCGGCCATAGAAGAAGATGTCGTCTGTGGCCTGATAGTCGAGGCTGACCATCGGCGAAACGTCTTCCCAGCTTTCCTCGACCTTGAAGGCGAAGGTCGTCACCAGGGCCGGGAGGGTTGAGAAGACCGAGGTGGTGCGGGCGTATTTCTTCTTTTCGTCCGTGTAGCGGACGCCGGCTGACAGGCGAAGCTGCTCGGTCAGCGCATAGCTGGCGTTGGCGTAGGCCGCCCAGCTGGTGGTGGTCTGGTCGTCGTCCACCGTCCGCAGGAAAGTGAAGGGCGCGGTGAAGGCGTTCGCGTTGGCATATTGGTGGGACTTCACGTTCTCGCGCAGATAGTACAGCCCGCCAACCACCTGCCAGGGGCCCTGGTCGTAGGTCAGTTGCAGTTCCTCGCTCACCTGATGCTGATCGACCGCCACCAGGGCCTCGGTCATCTGCACGGCGGTGGCGTCGAAGTCGATGTAGTCGTCGCTGTCGAGGTTGCGGTAGGCGGTGATCGACTTCAGCGACAGGGTGTCGGTCAGGTCATAGGCGACGGTGACGGCGGCCCCCCAATGCTCGAACCGGGTCTCGTTGGGCAGGCCGGGCGTGGTGGTGGTCTTGAAGTTGTATTCCGGGACCGCCAGGGGGACCGGGAAGAGCACGGGGCCAAAGGCCGAGGTCAGGCTGTTCTGCGCCTGGCCGACGCTGAGGCCGGACTTGTCCTTGGTGTAGTCGGCCGAGGCGTTGACGCTGAGCCGCTCATTGGGGGTCCAGGCCAGGGCGACCCGGCTGGAGAAGGTGTTCTTGTCGTTGTATTCGGCGCCGCTCACCGGGTCGGTGACGTAGCCGCCGCGCGCCGAGCCCATGGCCGCGAAGCCCAGCGCCAGGGTGTCGCTCACCGGGCCCGACAGGGCGACCTTGGCTTCGAACAGGTCGTAGCTGCCGACGCTGACCGAGCTTTGCGAGCGGACGGTCTGGTCGGGCTGCCGGCTCACCAGCTTCAGGGCGCCGCCGATGGTGTTCTTGCCGTAGAGCGTGCCCTGCGGGCCGCGCAGCACTTCGACGCGGGCCAGGTCCAGCAGGTCGAACTGGGTGCCGCGGATGCGGCTGTAATAGACGTCGTCCACATAGACGCCGACGGCGGGGTCGAAGGTCTGCAGGGCGTCAGGCTGGCCGATGCCGCGGATATAGATGTTGGTGGAGTTCGACGAGGCGCGGCCCTGGACGAGGTTCAGGTTCGGCACGGCGCCTTGCAGGTCGGTGATCGCCGTGGCGCCCTGGCGCTGCAGGGTTTCGGCGGAGAAGGCCGAGATGGCGACCGGGGTGGTCTGCAGGTTTTCCTCGACGCGGCGGGCGGTGACCACCAGCTCTTCGACCTCACCGGGGGTGGTGGTCTGGGCGTAGCCGTGGCCGGCGAAAACGCTCCAGGCCGCGCTCGCGGCGAGCGCGAGCTTCCAATTGGTTCGCATAGTTTCCCTCCCATGGCGCCTGGACAGGCGCCTCATTGAGCGTGACCGTGGCCTCGCCACGGGGGGGCGTCAATTATTCATTCATCGTGGAGTGAATTTGAGATCAGACGCTTTTCGACCGATGCAAGCGGGCCACAGAGGCTTCCGTGAACGTCAGGCCGCGGCGGCGAAATAGGCGTCCAGGGCGGCCAGGGCCTGGGGCTCCTCCAGGGTGGGGGCGTGGCCGACCCCGGCGATGTCCACCCGCGCCATGTGCGGCAGCAGCGCCCCCATCCGGTCGGCGACCGCGGCCTCCACAATGTCGGAGTCAGCGCCGCGCACCAGCAGCAGGGGTTTGCCCGTCGCCATGGCGATGAACAGCGGCCAGAGGTCCGGCGCGGCGGCGGCCGGCGCGGCGGTGGGAGCGACCTTGAAGACGTCGGAGATGGCGGGGTCATAGTCGAGAGCGAACCCCGTGTCGGTCTGTCGGAACACCCGGCGGGCGAAGCGGTCCCAGTCGGCGTCCGTCAGGCCGGACAGGGCCTCGCCGTTGACGGCCTTGGCGTAGGCGGCGGCGTCGGCCCAGCTCGCAACCTGCGGCCCGCCGCCCACATAGCCCGCGATCCGCGCCAGGCCCGCCGCGCCCACCTCGGGCCCCACGTCATTGAGCACCACGCCTGCGATGAGATCGGGGCGCACGGCTGAGAGGGTCAGGGTGATCAGCCCGCCCATGGACGTGCCGACGAAATGGGCGCGGCTGATCCCGCTCTGCTCCAGCAATCCGATGACGTCGCCGGCGTAGACGGCCGGGTTGTAGTTCAGCGGATTTGTATCCCAGGCCGAGCGCCCCCGGCCGCGCACGTCCAGCGCCAGGACGCGGCGCCCGGCGGCGGCGATGCGCGGCGCCACCACCTCGAAATCCCGGGAGTTGCGGGTCAGGCCGTGCAGGCAGACCACCGGCGTCCGGGCCGGGCCGTCCGCGGGCGCATAGTCCCGCGCGAACAGGGTCAGACCGTCGGCGCTGGTCCAGGTTCTCGTCGCGGCGTCGGTCATGGCGGGCTCCTGCTATTGCGCTCAGAGCACGCCGGTCCGGTGTCGGAGTCAATCACTCAGCGTTGAATGAACATTGACATGCGAACGGCGCGCGTCACGGTCGGGGATCGCCTTTGAGACTGAGGCGCGGCGCGCCATACTCGAGGCGCGAACCGTTGAGGAAGGCCGTATGGCGACAGCGTTACAGTCCAAGGCCGCCGGCAGGACCCGCGCCCAGAAAAGCTTCGAAACCAGCGAGCGTATTCTGGACGTGGCCGAGGCCGAGTTCTCCCGTCACGGCTTCGACGGCGTCACCCTGCGGGCCGTGGCCAAGAAGGCCAAGGTCGATACCGCCCTGCTGCACTACTATTTCGACTCAAAGAAGGGCCTGTTCGACGCGGTCTTCCTGCGCCGCGCCGAGGTGCTGAACAAGGACCGCATGGAGGCCATGGACCGCTACGAGGCCGAGGCCGGCGACAACATCACCGTCGAGGGCGCGGTGGCGGCCTTCCTCAATCCGGTGCTGGAGCGCTGCGCCAACGCAGGGCCCGAATGGCGCGCCTATTTCGCCCTGATCGGCGTGGTCAACAACACGCCCGTCTGGGGCGGCGAGACCATGACCCGCTACTTCGATCCGGTCATCCACCGCCTGATCCGGGTGGTTCGCCGGGCCCTGCCCTATGCGCGGGAGGAGGACCTGTTCTGGTCCTACCACATGCTGTCGGGCAGCCTGACCCTGACGCTCGCCGAGACCGGTCGCATCGACACCCTCTCGGGCGGCCTCTGCCGCTCGGAGGACATCGCCGCCGTCACGCCGCGCATGATCGCCTACGCCGCCGCGGGATTCCGGGCGGTGTGTCAGCGCTAGAGCCCGTAGGGCCGGTAGGGTCCCGCGATCAGCTGCTCGAACACGCCCATGCCCTGGATCGGGTCTTCGCCGGGGGTCGAGAAGGTCACGCGGCTGAGCGCCTGGATGTGCCAGTTCTCGGGGCTGGCCATGTTCGTGGCGCCGAGGTCGATGTCCTCGCGGGCGATGGCCAGGTCACCCTTGTAGCCGCCGTGCCGCCACTCGGGATGGCCGTAGCCGATGCCGCGCATCAGGAAGGTCAGGAAGGGCTCGAACTTCACGCTGGCGTTCCCCTGCGCCAGGGGGATGTTCAGCGTGCCGCCCTGGGCGTGCCGGGTGCCGGGGATCATCGAGACGTCGTCGATCCTGGCGTGCTCGCTGTGATAACCGCCGCCCTCTCCCGCGCCGTCGGGCAGGATCACCGCCCGGGTGTTCCAGGGGGTCCCGTCGGAGTCGGCGTTGACGTGGAAGAAGACGCTGCGGTCGGCAAAGTTCAGCGGCGTCCACTGCCAGAAGAAGCCGGTGATGGTCTGGGGCACGGCCGGCTGCGGATCCGGCGCCCCGACCGGCCGGATGCCCCAGGAGCGGTCGCGTGTGCCCACGCTGCCGGCCGCCAGGGTGACGCGCTTGCCGTCCACCTCGATCCAGCCGCTGCAGCGCACGTTCTGGGTCAGGCGGGTATAGTCCATGAAGGCGCGCGGCCCGTTGCGGCGGGTGAAGCGCGGCTCCTCGATAGGGAAGGTGCGGCCCTCGAAGACAAGTTCGGCTGAGATCCCCTCCGAGGCCGCGACCGTCACCTTCAGCTTCTGCAGGGGCTCCAGCACCTCGATGGTGATGGGGCCGCAGGACAGCTCCATCCGCTCACTGTTCAGAACGCGGCTGACGTGAAGGCAGTGCTCCACCCCGTCGCGCACCACCGCGAAGTGGGCGTCGGCGATGTTGAGGTTGGGGTAGACCCCGAAGGCGACGGCGAAGAACTCGGTCCCGTCCGGCTGGTAGCCGTTGAAGAAGTAGCGATCGTAGAAGTTCCGGTCGGTGCCCGAATAGGCGATGGGGTCGGGGGTCTGATGGATCGGGAAATCATCGGCCTTGGTGAGCATCGAGCGTTCCTCCGGGGGCGTGTTTTCGTTGTCGGTATTGCCGCCGCGCGTGTCAGGGCAGTATCAAGTGAACAAAGATAACAAGACAAGGGAGAGCGTCGATTGCTGACCTCGCGTAAGCTTACGTAGGGTCGACAAGCGGCCGGTCGCAGATGAGCAAAGCCGACAAGACGTTTTCGCAGCCCATGGTCGCTCAAGGCGCCTCGAGCGCCCGGTGAGCCACCCCCTCGAACCCCGCATCGCGGCCTACATCGCGGGCCGGATGCCGCACGCCACGGACGTCACGGTCCGCGACCTGTCGCGCATCTCCGGCGGCGCTTCGCGCGAGACCTATCGCTTCGTGGGCTCGTGGAACGAGGGCGGCAAGCCGCGCGAGCGCAAGCTGATCCTGCGCCGCGATCCGCCGGCCAGCCTGATCGACACCGAGCGCCGCATCGAGTTCGAGGCCTATCGCGCCTTCCACGGCACGAGCGTCCCGGCGCCCGAGATGCTGTGGCTGGAGGAGGGCGACGGGCCGCTGGACCATCCCTTCTTCATCGCCGAGGAGATCGCCGGCTTCCAGGCCGGTCCGGGCCTGCTGTGGGCCGAGCCCTATCTCGGGACCCACGCCAAACTTGCCGAGCGCAAGTGGACCATCCTGGGGGAGATCGCCAAGGCCGACCCGGTCGCCAATGGGCTGGCGGACGTCATGCCCGCGGTGGCGGCGGGCGACTGCTGGCGCCGTGAACTGACCTATTGGGAAGAGGTCCTCGACGACGACGAGGCCGAGCCCCTGCCGATCATCCGGGCCGCCATCCGCTGGCTGCGGGCCAACCCGCCGCCGCCGGCCCAGAAGGTCGGCGTGGTGCACGGCGACTACCGCACCGGCAACTTCCTCTATGACACGGAGGGCGAAATCCACGGCGTCCTCGACTGGGAGATGGCCCACCTGGGGGACCCGCTGGAGGACCTGGGGTGGAGCCTCAACCCCATCTGGAGTTTCGGCCGCGGCCTGGCGGGCGGCCTCGTCCCGCAGGACCAGGCGGTCGCCATCTGGGAGCGGTCCAGCGGCCTCGTGGCCGACCCCGCCGCCCTGCACTGGTGGACCCTGTTCAACTGCGTGAAGGGCCAGGCGATCTGGGTCTCCAGCGCCCGGGCCTGGCTGGACGGCGGCAACCGCGAACCGATCATGGTCTATCCCGCCTGGGCCATGACCAACGCCCAGGACCGGGCGGCGCTGCAAGTCATGGGGCGGCTATGATCCCGTCAGTTCCCGCCGTCCTCGTGGACCTCGCCGGCAAGGTCGCCGCCAACGCCGCGCCGGGTGTGAACCCGGTCGATCGCGCCAGCGCGCTCGGCCTCTCGGCCATGCTGATGGGGCTGGCCGCCGAGAGCTGGGACAGTGCGGCCCACCATCTGGTGATGGAGAACCGCGCCTTCCGCAGCCTGCTGGCCAAGGGCGCGGCCTATGTACCGCCGCCCGCGGAGCATGCCGAGGACGACTTCCGGCTCTCGGCCCTGGCCGCCGAGAACGGCCGCCTGCGCGCCGCCCTGATCACCCTGCAGACCGCCGTCGAGGGCCGCGACGAGGCCATGAACGACGCCATCTGGGCCGAACAGCTAGCCTCGACCGAACGGCGGAAAATTCAGAACTCGCCGGTCTAGATCTCAACTACCGCTCATCCCCGCGAAAGCGGGGACCCAGGCTTTTTCTCCGTTCTGAGAGCCTGGCGCCTGAACGGGCTCAGCAAACCAAAAACACCTGGGTCCCGGCCTTCGCGGGGATGAGCGGAGTTTAGGGTCTAGATCTTGCGGTCCTGCCAGTAGGCGTCGCGCAGCAGGCGCTTGTAGAGCTTGCCGGTGGGCAGGCGCGGCATCTCGGCGATGAAGTCGATGGAGCGCGGGGCCATGTAGCTGGCCAGCCTGGCCTTGGCGTAGGCCAGCAGTTCCTCGGCCAGGTCGTCAGTCGGCGCGTGGCCGGGCGCGGGCTCGATCACCGCCTTCACCGCCTCGCCCATCTCCGGATGCGGGATGCCGAACACCGCCACGTCGGCCACCTTGGGATGGGTCACCAGCAGGTCCTCGATGGCCTGCGGATAGATGTTCACGCCGCCCGAGATGATCATGAAGGACTTGCGGTCGGTGAGGTACAGATAGCCGTCGGCGTCGAGGTAGCCGACGTCGCCGAGCGCGTTCCAGTTGGGGTGCTGCGGGTGGCGGGCGTCGGCGGTCTTGCCGGGGTCGTTGTGGTACTCGAAGGTCGGAGTCTCGCGCTCGAAATAGACCAGGCCGGTCTCGCCGACCGGCAGCTCATGGCCGTTCTCGTCGCAGATGTGCAGCACGCCCAGCGCCGCGCGGCCGACAGAGCCGGGATGCTCCAGCCAGTCCTCCGAGGTGATGAAGGTCGAGCCCGAGCCCTCGGTGCCGGCGTAGTACTCATAGAGGATCGGACCCCACCACTCGATCATCTGGCGCTTCACCTCCACCGGGCAGGGGGCGGCGGCGTGGATGGCGACCTGGTGGCTTGAGAGGTCGTGGCGGGCGCGGGCCTCGGGCGGCAGCTTCATCATGCGCACGAACATGGTGGGCACCCACTGGCTGTGGGTGACGCGATGTTTCTCGATGAGCGCAAGGGCTTGCTCGGCGTCGAACCGCTCCATCATCACCACCGTGCCGCCGAAGGACTGCACGCTGAGCACATAGGCGAGCGGCGCGGCATGGTAGAGCGGGGCGGGCGAGAGATAGACGCTGTCGGGCGTCAGGCCGTAGCGGTTGACCGCCTGGCGGGCGGCGAACCCCTCGGCCGGGGTGACCTGGGGCAGGGGGCGCAGGATGCCCTTGGGCCGCCCCGTGGTGCCCGAGGAGTAGAGCATGGAGTCGCCCATCCACTCCTGCGCCAGCGGTTCGGGCGAGGCGCCGGCCAGGGCGTCCTCGTAGGACTCCCAGCCCGGAATGGTCCCGCCAACCATCAGGCGGATGGGGCAGTTTGGGATCAGGTCGGCCAGGGCGGCGGCCAGTTCGCGCTTCTCATAGGAGGTCACCAGGGCCTTGGCCCCGCAGTCGCCGATGATGTAGGCGGCCTCGTCGGGGGGCAGGTAGCGGTTGATGGTGGTGACGTAGAGCCCCGACCGGAAGCCCGCCCAGACCGGGTCCATGAAGGCCAGGTTGTTCTCCATCAGGACGGCGATGTGGTCGCCCCGGCGCAGGCCCCGGGACCAGAGGAACTGGGCCACGCGGTTGGAGCGCTCGTCGAGCTGGCGGTAGGTCACCACCGCGCCGGTGTCGGCGGAGATCAGGGCCGGCTTGTCGGGCGTCAGCCGGGCGTGGTCGGGCAGGTACATGGTCTCACTCCCCTTGCGGCCCGTCTTGGATGCGGGCCGTCGAGGACGCGACGATGGAGCCGGAACCCTTGTCAGGCAAGGCCTAGCTGGCGGTGACCGGGGTCAGGAAGGTGCGCTCCTCCCGCAGGATGAACCGCTGCTGCTGGGCCAGGGCGAAGTTGGCGGCGCCGGCCGGGTCGGCGCGCAGGCGGGCGCGGTAGGTCTCGTAGGCGGCCAGACTGTCGAAGGAGATCAGGGCGTGGGCCACGTCGTTGGTCCCCTCGTGGGGCAGCCAGTAGCCGATCAGGCCGCCACCGCAGGCCGGGATGATGGTCAGCCAGGCCTTCGCATAGGCCTCGAAGGCGTCGCGCTGGAAGGGGTCGATGACGTAGCGGATGTGGCAGGTGATCGGCACGTGTTGGTCTCCGTGGAGGGTCGATAAGGCCCCTCTGATAGGCTCCTCGCGGGCGGGCATGTTTCGATGGCGATCGAATTGTCGTGGAGGCCATCCGGGGCTAGGCTCACCCTATGAAACTCGGTCCCGACATCGCCCGGATCGGCGCCCTGCTGGGGGACCCGGCGCGGGCCAACATGTTGACCGCGCTGGTGGGCGGTCAGGCGCTGACGGCCGGCGAACTGGCCCGGGAGGCCGGTATCACGGCCTCGACGGCGAGTTCCCATCTGGCCAAGCTGACCGACGATGGCCTGTTGGTGAGGGTCCGACAGTCACGCAGTGTCTACTACGCGCTCGCCAGCGAGGAGGTGGCGGCCCTGCTGGAGACCCTGATGGGGCTGGCCACGCGGAGCGGACACCTGCGCACCCGCCCCGGACCCAAGGAGCCCGCCCTGCGCCGCGCGCGGGTCTGCTACGACCACCTGGCCGGCGAACTGGCGGTGGCGATGCTGGACAATCTGCGGGCCCGCGGCGTCGTCGAGGACCGGGGCGGGGCGCTCAGCTTGGGGCCTAACACCGGTTTCCTGCGCGCCTTCGGGGTCGATCCCGAGGGACTGCCACGCGGCCGCCGTCCGGTCTGCAAGGCCTGCCTGGACTGGAGCGAACGCCGCAGCCATCTGGCGGGGAGCCTGGGGGCGGCGATGCTGACGCGGATTTACGAGCGGGGCTGGGCGCGGCGGACGCCCGGCGCCCGGCTGGTGACCTTCAGCGCCCCGGGGCTGGCGGCGTTCGACGCGGCGTTTCCGACCAGCCCCTAGAACTCTTCCCAGCCCTCGCCCTGGGGCTCGAGCTTGCGGGCGGTGGCGGCGCCGCTGGGGGCGGGGATGCGGCGGGCTGGGGCGATGGGGGCGCGGGCGGCCGGGCGCAGGGCCACGCCCGCGGCGCCGACGTCGAACCTGTTGATCAGGCCCATCAGGGTGTCGGCCTCGTTGCGCAGGGCGTGGCCGGCGGCGGTGGACTGCTCGACCATGGCGGCGTTCTGCTGGGTCATCTGGTCCATCTGGGTGACGGCGGTGTTGACCTGATGCAGGCCGGTGGCCTGTTCCTGGGCGCTGGCGGCGATCTCGGAGACGACGCCGTTGATCTGAGAAATCTGGACGGCGATGCGCTCCAGGGCCTCGCCGGTCTGACCCACCAGGGCGACGCCATCATTGACCTGGGCGGTGGAGGCGCTGATCAGGGCCTTGATCTCCTTGGCCGCTTCGGCCGAGCGCTGGGCGAGGGCCCGGACTTCAGAGGCGACGACGGCGAAGCCCTTGCCGGCGTCCCCGGCGCGCGCCGCCTCGACGCCCGCATTGAGGGCCAGGAGGTTGGTCTGGAAGGCGATCTCGTCGATGACGCCGATGATCTGGCTGATCTCCTGGGCCGAGGCCTCGATCTTGCCCATGGCCTCGACGGCGGAGGCCACCACCTGGGCCGAGCGGCCGGCGTCGGCGGTGGTCTGGGAGACCACGTCGCGGGCGTGGGCGGCGCCCTGGGCGGTGCGGGTGACGGTGGCGGTGATCTCCTCCAGCGCGGCGGCGGTCTGCTCCAGGCCGGCGGCCTGCTGCTCGGTGCGGCGCGACAGGTCGTCGGAGGCCTGGGAAATCTCGTTGGCGCCGTTGCGGATGCCGCCGCTGGAGCTGGCGATGCCGGCCATGGCGTCCTGCAGCTGGCCCACGGCGGTGTTGAAGTCGCTCTGCAGGCGCTGGTACTCGGCCGCCACGCTCTCGCTGAGGCGGGCGGTGAGGTCGCCGCGGGCCAGACGCTGCAGCTCACGGCCCATGGCCTCGACCACGGACTTCTGGGCCAGGCCCGCGGCCTCGAAGGCGGCCTCCATCTCCCTGAGCTTGCGGTCCAGCTCCTGCTGGAAGTTGGCGGCCTCGGCGGCGAGGCGCTCGCGCTCGATGCCGCCCGCCTTGAAGACCAGCACGGCGTCGGCCATCTCGCCGACCTCGTCGAGGCGGCCCACCGCGGGGACCTCGACGCTGTTGTCGCCACCGGCCAGGCGGCGCATGGCGTTTGTCATGGCCTGGAGCGGGCGCGACACCCCGGCGACCACGGTGCGGAAGCCGAAGGCCAGGTTGGCGACGGCCAGCAGGCCCAGCACCGACATGATCAGATGGACCAAGGCCGAGGTTTTCGCCGCCGCCTCGCCTTCGGCGCGGGCCGCGGTGATCTGCAGGTTTACGAGCGCGCTGACCTTGTCGGTCACCGGCTCGATGGCGGGGTACATTTCCGCGCCGGTGAAGGCCTCGATGCCCGCCTGGTCCTGGGCGGCGAGGATCGTCTGCAGCTTGGTGACCGCGGCGTCGGCGTCGGTCATGGCGGCGATGACCCCTTCGACCAGGGTCTTCTCGTCGGCCGTCATCCGGGTCTTGGTGTAGGCGTCCCAGGACTTGTGAAGCTCAGTTGTCGCGGTCTGGACGCGCGTCTGGCCGTCGGCCCACGGCAGCTGGCCGGTGCGGACCTTCCAGGCGGTGTCGACGATGGTGACGGCATAGGTGTCGCTGACGGTCTTGAGCTGCTCCATCGGGACCACGCGGTCATCGACGATGCTCTTGATCTTGGCGTTGGCGTGATCGAGCGCCACCCAGCCGAACACGGAGATCATCAGCAGGGAAGCGCCGAGCGCGCCGATGGTGAAGGTCAGTTTGGCCTTGATGGTCTTCAGCATCGGCAGGTCCCGAGAAGGCCGCTGGGAGGTCGCGGCAGCGAGCGAAGGCGCCCGGAAAAACACGGTAAAAAATGTCCTTCCGCGGCTAAGCTTCGTCGCTGAAGATCGGGTTAACGTAGGGGCAGGGACGTGACCCCGTTCCTGGAGGAGCGGCCCTCATGACCACCCGCGACGATGTCCGGCGCCTCGCGCTCAGCCTGCCTCAGGTCACGGAGGCCGAACATTTCGCCGCGCCGTCGGCAGGGCTGGAGCTTCGTGCGCTACGCGTTGTGCGATGACGCGGAGGTCGAGCGGCTGCTGCGGCTGGCGTGGGAGGAGGTGGCGGGGCGGAGGCGATGGCGTTACGCCCACGGCCTCGCGCGCCGTGCGCGCGTCCTTCGCACCACCATTCTCCAGCTACCCGCTCCTCTCCCCCCCATGCGGGGGAGAGGAGAGATTCGCCGGGCGTCGCGCTGGGACGGAGGGTTGGGCGTCGTCCAATCCAGCAAAACAAGGCTCCGCTCAGGCGCTCGCGTCAGCTCCCGGGAGCATCGATCGCGCGCTCCGCCGCATGATGTGGTGGGGGATGGCGTGGGGGGTGGTGGCGTCGGGGTCCACCGCGAAGCCGAACTTCTCGTAGAAGGCGATGGCGCGGGCGTTGTAGGCGATGACGTTGAGCCACATGGGCTGGTCCTGGCCCAGCCAGGCGATCCCGGCCTGCATCAGGCCCGCCGCGACGCCGGAGCCATGGAAGGCCGGATCGACCATCAGCCAGTCGAGCTCAAGGTCGTCCGGGGCATGGCGGGTGGCGATGACGTAGCCGGCCAGCTCGTCGCCGATGAAGGCCGCCGCCAGGTGCTGGTGGTCGGCTTGCGCGGCCGCCGCGCAGGTGGGGCCGCTGATCTCGACCACGCGCAGATTGGCCGCCGTCTGCTCCGGTGTCAGGCCGTCGCGGTAGAAGGTGGCGTCGGTGGCCCGGCAGGTGAGGTCGGTGAGGTCGGCGGGGGATGCGCGGGCGAGAACCGCGGCGTCGCCGTGGATCTCGAACCCTGGCCTCAATGCTTGGTCCGTCACGGCGGCCTCCCCTGCGTCAGGGGCGATATAGGTGGGGGACGGCGGCCGCCAAGCTTTGGCGGGACAATTCCTCCCCCCCCTCCGGGGGAGGGGGACCGCGTAGCGGTGGAGGGGGTTAGAGCCTTGCCGTTTGCACGGGCCTGGGCCCCTCCGTCTCGCAGGCTTCGCCCGCGATCCACCTCCCCCGATACGGCCTGCGGCCTGGGGGAGGAATTTGGCCCCTCAGCCAGCGTCGGTGGCGGGTTCGGTCACTGCGTCGCGGAACTCGTCGGCGGGGACGAAGGCGGCGCCGTCCTCGTCCAGGACCCAGACGCCGATGAGGGCGGGGTGGTCGGGATCGAGGTCTTCGTCGAGCAGGTCGCCGTCATAGAGGGCGACATTGCTGTAGTCGAAGTCCAGGGCCAGCTGGGCGGCGAGGCCCAGCATCTCGTCGGCCATGCGGCGCGAATAGCCCACGGCTTCGGCCTCGGCGGTGAAGTCGTCGGTGAGGGTGTTCATCTCGGCCGCGTCGCTGCCCTGGGCCGCGCTGGTGGTGACGATGGTGTAGGCGGGCATGGCTGAATCTTTCGTGGTTTGGCCCATCCCTAACGCGTTCATCGCGGGGCGAGGGCCATTTTCTGAAAAAACATTCGACGGTCGGGGCCGCGCGGGCTGACCGACGCGGTGATCAGTCGGCGCCGCCACGGTGGTCGCGCTTGGTGGCGCGGTAGGTTTTCGA
>JAZKFM010000304.1:0-1743 GCA_040386415.1 Pseudomonadota bacterium | reverse complement strand
CGCTCGGCCTTCTGCTCCACCGCCGCCAGCTCAACACCGAGCTTCTGGAAGTTGGCCCAGCGGCCAGGGTCCAAGGCGCCGCTGGCCAGGGCGGCCTGGATCGCGCAGCCGGGTTCGTGGCTGTGGCCGCAGTCGTTGAATTTGCAGTCCCCGGCCAGCTGCTCGATGTCGTCGAAGGCCTCGCTCATGCCCTCTTCGGCGTCGATCAGCCCCACCTCGCGGATGCCCGGGGTATCCAGCAGCAGGGCGCCGCCCGGCAGCAGGACCAGCTGCCGATGGCTGGTGGTGTGGCGGCCCTGGTCGTCGGCCTGCCGGATCTCCGCGATGGTCATGCGGTCCTGCCCCAGGAAGGCGTTGACCAAGGTGGACTTGCCGACGCCGGACGAGCCGATCAGCACGCAGACCTCGCCGGGCGCGACCTGGGCGAGCAGGGGCTCGAGGCCTTGGCCATCCCGGGCCGAGACCAGCAGCACCGGGGCGCCGGCCGCCAGGGCGACGATCTGCGCGGCCTGGCCCTGCGGATCGTCGGAGAGATCCGACTTGGTGAGCACCACCACCGGCCGGGCGCCGCTCTGCCAGGCGGCGGCGAGATAGCGTTCGATGCGGCGCGGATTGAGGTCGGCGTTCATGGAGCTGACCACGAAGACCACGTCGATATTGGCGGCGATGACCTGCAGCTTGCCCAGGCTGTCGGCGGCCCGGCGGGTCAGCACCGTGCGCCGGGGCAGGACCGCCTCGATGACAGCCGCGCCGTCGGCGGGGTTCAGGGCCAGGGCCACCCAGTCGCCGACGGAGGGCGGGTCGGCCTCCTGGGCCTCGTGATGCAGCCGGCCCGACAGGTTGGCCCGCAGCTCGCCGTCGTCGGTGGCCACCAGATAGCCGTCGCGATGCTGGGCCACGACCCGGGCGGGCGTGAAGCCGGCCTGGGCGTGCGGCGCGAAGGCCTGGGCCAGCGGGGCCGACCATCCATATTGCGCGATCACGCTTTCAGACATGGGACGGGTCTAACGCCTTTCTGTGGGCATTGGCGTTCAAATTCCTTGCTCCACCGGTGTTGCGACGCCAGCCGACGCTTGGCCTGCTTCCCCCACGCAGTGGGGGAAGTGTCACAAGGCTTGGCGAAGCCAAGACGCGTGACGATGGGGGTGAGTGTCTCGAAGACAGCGCGCTTCAGACACGCACCGCCATCGACCCTCCAGCCAAGCGGCTGTTGGGCCACTTCCCCCATGAATGGGGGAAGCTGCGTCAGGACTCACTCCCGATATGGCCTGCGGCTTGGAGGAGGCGCAGGGTGGCGGGGTCGGGCGCGCCGGCGAAGTATTTGGTGAGGGCGGCTGTGAAGGGGTCGGGGTCTGTGGCGGCTTGGGCGAAGAGGGTCATGGAGGAGTGGAACTTCAGGTCGTCGGGGGCGGCGAAAATCTGGGGGGCTTTGCGGCCCTGAATAGCGGTCACCAGGGCCGTGCTTTCCAGCAGGCGGGGCCCCAGCACCGGGTGGGCCAGATAGGCGCGGGCCTCCTCCAGGCCTTGGATCGCGAAGAACGCCGCCGTGCTGCTCCGCCCCAGGCCCGCCAGCTGGGGGAAGATGAACCACATCCAGTGCGTCCGCTTGGCGCCCGCCGCCAGCTCGGCGCGAACGGTGTCGATCACCGGCGCCTGCGCCTCGACGAAGCGGGCCAGGTTGAAGGGATTTTCCATGGGGTTGGCCTCACATCGGGCGACGTTAACAATCGACAAGCGGGCCAA
>JAZKFM010000303.1:0-3181 GCA_040386415.1 Pseudomonadota bacterium | reverse complement strand
GCACGTCCACTTCGAGATCCGCCAGGACGACAAGCCGCTGAACCCCCTGGTCTTCCTGAATCGCGAATTCGCCACCGCCGAAGACCTGCCCATCAAGCTGGCCTCCTATGTCTCCCCCCGCGTGCGCCTCGCCACGGTGTCGGAGATTCCGGAGAGCAAGAAGGCGCTGATGGAGGCCAAGGCCGCCAAGGGCAAGAAGGGCAAGAACGGACGCGTCCGCCAGACCCTCAAGTTTCAGGGCTAGGTCCTGGGCCGGCCCGAGGCGCGGTCGGCGGCCAGGGCGGCGATCAGTACGGCGATCACCAGGCCGACCCGCGTTCCCATCGGATAGGCCGTCGTCCCCATGGTCCAGGCCGCGAAGGCCAGGAACAGGCCGCTGACGATGCGGCCGGCCAGGGCCCTGCGTCCCGCGATCAGATTGGCGCTCCAGGCGCCGGCCAGCGCCCCCAGCAGCCAGGCGAGCACTTGGCCCACCTGGGCGCCGAAGGGCAGGACCGCGGTGGCCGCGCGGATGGCCGCGGGATCGGTCAGGTTGACGCCCGGTGGCGGCGGAAAGATCGTATTGGCGGCGCCGTCGACGGCGCCCAGCACGACGAGCCCCACGAGGGGGCCGAGAATCACCGCCAGAATCAGCCGCAGCATGGTCGAATCCCTCCTCGCGCCGCCGCGAACCTAGTCCCAGTAAGGCTTGCGCGCATCGTCTTGTGGCAAGGCGAAGCTTGTGCCCATCCTCGTGTCATAAAAAAACGAGGAAACGACCCATGCGTTCAGGCTTTAGCGGGCTTGCGCTCGCGTCCGTCCTTCTACTGAGCTCATCTCTCGCCGCCTGCGGGAAGAGCGAACCTGCGGCTCCAGCGGCTCCCGCCGGGCTGGCCCTCTCCACCGCCGAGGGCGCCCACGGCGTGCTGCCGGCCCAGACCACCCAGATCAAGACCAAGGGGTCCGACGCCACGGTCGCCATGACCCCCAACTGGCGGGTCGGCGGTCAGCAGGTGCAGATCATGTGGTACGCGGGGGCCAGCCAGACCAAGCGCTTCTTCGTGGTCACCGAGAAGGGCGCGGCGGCCGATCAGCCGGCCTATCTGGTCAATCCGGAAATGGGGGTGCGCATGGTCCGCGTCAGCTTCGACGGCGGCCCGCCGGTCAGCCTGAAACCCACCCTGGCCCGCGCCCCCTTTGATGTCCCCCCGGGAGCCAAGGCGGTGACCCGGGTGGAGATCGACTACGGGTCGGCCGACACGCCGCAGACCGTCGTCTGGAAATAGCCCACGCCGCTCTTGCCTCGGCACAGGCCGGTCCCTAGGTCTGCCTCATGGCCAAGGCGGGTTTTCATCCCACGCGCGGGGCGCTCGTCGACATCGGCGGGCGGCGGCTGCGCGTCGTTCGAGAAGGCCCCGAGACGGCCGGGCCGCTGATCGTGCTGGAGTGCGGCGCCTTCGGGTGCGCGGCCGACTGGGCCGTGGTGCAGCAGCGCCTGGCCGACCGGGGGCTGCGCAGCCTGGCCTATGACCGGGCGGGGCTCGGCTATTCCGATCCTGGCCCCCGGCCGCGGGATGGCCGCGCCATCGTGGCTGACCTGGAGGCGCTGCTGAGCCGCGTGGGGGAGACCGGGCCGCTGATCCTGGTGGGACACTCCATGGGTGGCCTGCTGCTGCGTGTGTTCGTCGGCCGCAATCGTGAGCGCGTCACCGGGGTGGTGCTGGTGGACGCCGTGACGCCGGAGACCATCGAGAGCCCCGGCGCCGCGCGGGCCATCAACGGCTTCCTGGGCGCCATGAAGCTGGTGGGCCGCTGGGCCGGCCTCGGCTTCATGAAGCCCTTCGCCCTGGTGGCTGGTGACAAGATCGGCCTGGAGGGGGAGGCCTCCACCGAGAAGCGCCGCATCTACGGTCTGGCCAGCCACGCCCACTGGTCGGCGGAGGAGGTCATGCACTGGCCCGCCACCTCGGCCCAGGGGCGGGAGATCGGGCACTATCACCCCGACCTGCCGGTGGCGGTGGTCAATGCTGGCGGCACGCGCCTGGGGGCCCGGCTGAAGGCGATCCAGGCGGCGCCCGCCCATGCCTCGGTCCGCGGCTATCTCGCTGACATCGCCGGCGCCAACCACTCGACCCTGCTTGGCAAACGCTTCGCCGATCCGATCATCGTCGGGATCGAGCACGTCATGGCGGAGGGTTAGCCCGCGGCCTTTCGACCGCGGGCCGTCGCCTAGTCCAAGGGGTCCTCGACGCCTAGGTCTCTTTGCAGGTGTTTCGACAGTCGTCCGGAGAGCCGGCGCCGCAGCAGGGCGGCGTCCTGTTCGGTCGGCGCGCGAGGGCGCCTAGGCGCGGGGAAGACCCGCGCCAGCCATTTGAAGAGGTCCATTGAAACCCGAAATTGAAGGTTGAAGGTCGGCGGTCTGACGCATGACGATCTCCTTCCTTGTCTCGGGTTCCGGCCCCTGATGGCCGCTCGCGGGGTCCATAGCAGAGAACGTGGGTCTGCGGCTAGGCCGGTTCCCGATCGATCAGGCCACAGGCGGCCCGCAGCCGCTCCAGGGCGAGGGGGCGGGCCATAACGCCCACAATCACCGCCAGGACGGGGGAGCCTTGTCCAGGGATGAAGGGCAGGCCGCCGCGCGCCCCGGCCGGCAGGCGCTGCAGCGCCGAGCGGGAAGCTGGCGAAAGGCCCGCCGCATGTCCTGCCAGAGCCTGGATCATGATTGGCCTGTCGGTGGTGACCTCGAACCGTCCATCCCAGACAGCGGTCTGTCCCGCCGCGAGAGAGAGGGTCTCCAGGCCTGCGCGGCCAGGGTCGCGCAGAAACCGGACCTCGCGCGCGTCGGCCTCGATCCGGGCCCCCGCCAAGGTGGCGGTGCAATCGCGCTCGCCCCTCAGGACGTCCGCCAGGCGCTTCAGGCGGTCGCCGCGCGGCGGTCGAGAGGTTCCGGCGGCGCTGAGGCAGGCGGCGGCGAGGAAGGCCGCCGGGGCCGCCCGCAGCCGGGCGCGGGGCGCCGCGAGCCCTCCCGCCAGGTCGGTGGTGGAAAGGGCGAGATCGGTCAGCACGGGCGCTGGAGGGCCGGCGTCGGTTTCGTCGCCGGTCAGGGTCGCCCGCGCGCGGGCCCGGGCGAAGCGGGGGTCCTCGTTGGCGGGATCCTCGATCCAGACCTCCCCGCGCTCCGTCAGCCAGGCCCGGATCTCGG
>JAZKFM010000302.1:0-2955 GCA_040386415.1 Pseudomonadota bacterium | reverse complement strand
ACCCCTCATCCGACCCTGCTCCGCAGGGCCACCTTCTCCCGCAAGGGGAGAAGGATCGAGGCAAGGGACGGCTTTCATGTCGCAGACATACCGGCGCCGCTTGCCCCGTCACGATTCCCACCCCAACTTGAAGCCATGAGTCACCGTCCGACCGGCGCGCCTCCGCCCCGCCTCGTGGCGGTGCTGGGGCCGACAAACACCGGCAAGACCCACCTCGCCGTCGAGCGGATGCTGGGGCACGCCTCGGGCATGATCGGCCTGCCGCTGCGGCTGCTGGCGCGGGAGATCTACGACCGCATCGTCAAGGCGCGCGGGGCGCGATCGGTGGCCCTGATCACCGGCGAGGAGAAGATCGTCCCGCCACGGGCTGTCTATTTCGTCTGCACCGTCGAGGCCATGCCGCTGTCTCGCGAGGTCGAGTTCCTGGCGGTGGACGAGATCCAGCTGTGCGCCGACCCCGAGCGGGGCCACGTCTTCACCCACCGGCTGCTGCATGCGCGCGGCACCTACGAGACCATGCTGATGGGCGCCGGCACCATGGCGCCCCTGATCCGACGGCTGTTGCCGAACGCCGAGATCGTCACCCGTGAGCGGTTCTCCAGCCTGACCTATGCGGGGCCCAAGAAGCTGACCCGCCTGCCCCGCCGCTCCGCCGTCGTCGCCTTCTCCGCCGACCAGGTCTACGCCATCGCCGAGCTGATCCGCCGCCAGCGCGGCGGGGCGGCCGTGGTGATGGGCTCCCTCAGCCCCCGCACCCGCAACGCCCAGGTCGCCCTCTACCAGTCCGGCGAGGTGGACTTCCTGGTGGCCACCGACGCCATCGGCATGGGCCTGAACATGGACGTCGACCACGTGGCCTTCGCCGGCCTGCGCAAGTTCGACGGCAAGCGCACCCGGTTCCTGCACCCGCAGGAGGTGGGCCAGATCGCCGGGCGGGCCGGGCGGTTCCGCACCGACGGCACCTTCGGCGTCACCGGCGAGTGCGAGGACATGGACGCCGACCTGGTCGAGGCGGTGCAGGAGCACCAGTTCCAGCCGGTGGCCGCCGCCGAATGGCGCAACGCCAAACTGGACTTCTCATCCCTGCCCAACCTGATGAAGTCCTTGGCCGCCCCGCCCACCTTCGATGTGCTGAAGGCCTCGGCCGAGAGCCTCGACGAGGTGACCCTGCGCCAGCTGGCCGGCGATCCCGACATCGCCGACCGGGCCCGCGACAAGCCCTCGCTGATGCGGCTGTGGGACGTCTGCCAGACGCCGGACTTCCGGAAGGTCAGCCACGAAGAGCACCTGCGGCTGACGCGGGACTTCTTCGAATATCTCACCAGCCGCAACCGCCGGATTCCCGAGGATTGGATCGCCGGCCAGTACCGCCACCTGGACCGCACCGACGGGGAGATCGACACCCTGTCGGCCCGGCTGGCCAGCGTGCGGACGCTCGCCTATGTCGCCAACCGCCCTGACTGGCTGGCGGACGCCCAGGCCTGGCAGGCCAAGACCCGGGTGCTGGAGGACAAGCTCTCCGACACCCTGCACGAGAAGCTGATGGCCCGCTTCGTGGACCGCCGGACCAGCGCCCTGATGCGCGGCCTGCGGGTGCGCGAGGACATGCTGGCGGGCGTGGCCGAGGACGGCACGGTCACGGTCGAGGGGCACTATGTCGGCAAACTGCGGGGCGTGACCTTCGAGGCCGAGCAAGGCGCCTCGATCCTGGAGGAGAAGGCCCTGCGCGCGGCGGCCACCCTGGCGGTGGGTCCGGAGATCGCCAAGCGCCTGGGCCAGCTGGCCGCCGAGCCGGACAACGCATTTTCCCTGACGCCTGACGGCATGGTGCTGTGGCGCGGCCAGGCGGCGGGCGCCATCTCGGGCGGCGCCCCCTTCGCGCCCCGCGTGCGTCTGCTCGGGGAGCTGGGCAATCCCTCGGCCCGCGAACGCGCCACCCGGCGGCTGGAGGCCTTCCTGGCCGCAGAGGCCGTCCGTCGTCTGGGGCCCTTGCGCAAGCTCGAGACCGCAATGGCGGAGGGCAAGATCAAGGGCCTGGCCCGCGGCCTCGCCTACCGCCTGATCGAGGCCGGCGGGGTGCTGGACCGGATGTCGGTGCGCGCCGAGGCCAAGGCGTTGAGCCAGGTGGAGCGCCGGGCGCTCAAGGGCCTCGGCATCCGGCTGGGGCACTTCAGCCTCTATCTCCCCGCCATGCTGCGGCCTGAGGCGCTGAGCTTTGTGCAGGGCTTCGCCGATCGCGCCTGGCGGCCGCCGACCCAGGTGGTCAGCCGCCTGCCCGATCCGGCGCCGGCCGCCACGGCCCTGGCCGCCTTCGGGCTGCGCGCCGTGGGTCGGCTGGCCGTGCCCGTTGAGGCGCTTGAGCGGATGGACGACCTGATGCGGGCGGGTAAGCCCGGCCAGCTCACCGACGCCGACCGGGAGGCGCTGGGATGGAGCCCACAGGAAACCAAGGAAATCCTGCGGGCCCTGGGCTTCGCGCCGACCACAAGGGAGAAGCCCGGCGAGGACATGGTCTGGCGCCGGCGCGGCGAGGCCCCCACGATCAGGCCTAGCGCGCCGTCGCCCAATTCACCGTTCTCGGCGCTCGCCGCCCTCAAGGACAAGCCCGTCCCCGCCCGCCGACCGCGCCGCCGCCGTAAAGCGAAGGCCGCAAATCCATGAGCGAGACGGGTTGCCGCGCCGATGTCTGGCTGTGGCGGGCGCGGTTCTTCAAGACCCGCTCCCTGGCCGCCAAGTTCGTGGACGAGGGCAAGGTGCGCCTGACCCGGGCCGGCGCCGAGACCCGGATCGACAAGTGCGCGCGGGCCCTGAAGGTCGGCGACCAGCTGGTGTTCGCGGTCGGCGGCAAGCTGATCGCCGTGGCGGTGGAAGGGCTTGGCGAACGCCGAGGGCCGCCGGCAGAGGCGCGGGGGCTGTACTCGACGTTGGGGTGATTGCTCTTCCTCTCCCCTTTCA
>JAZKFM010000301.1:4364-9345 GCA_040386415.1 Pseudomonadota bacterium | reverse complement strand
TTGCCATAGAGCTTGCGGACGTGGGCCTGCGGCACCTTGCCGGGGCGGAAGCCCTTGATGTTGAGGGTGGGAGTGATCTCGGCGATCTTGGCGTCCAGGCGCTCGACCAGGTCCGACATCGGGACGGTGACGCTAAAGACCTTGCTCAGGCCTTCGCCAGACTTCTCAACGATCTGCATCGACATTCTTGAATTTTCCGGACACGGCGCGGTGTCGTGCGCCTTTCAGGTCCGCCTCGGCTGAATAGGTAAGCGCCGCCAGGGTTGGCGGCGAGCGGGCGACCTTATGTCATTTCACGGCGCGCACTCCAAGCCCAAAGAGGGCGGCGCACCCTCACCCCACGCGGCGGACCAGGAGGTTGGTCCAGCCCTCGGTCTCGCGCCCGGGCCGCACGTCATAGCTTACGGTGATGGCCAAGGTTTCCAGGCCCCCGACCTCGTCGATCAAGGCCTGGGCGGCCGGGACATCGAGGTCGGTGAACAGCCGCCTGGGCGTATGACGTTCACCGCTGCCGAGCTTGAAGGACAACTCCCAGACACCGCCTGGGACGAGCGCCGTCCGCAGCCTGCGCATGATGTCCGGCAACTCGCGGCGGGGAACGTGCAGCAGCGAGGCGTTCGCCCAGATTCCATCAAAGGCCTCGCGCCACGCCACATCGGTGAAGTTGAGGTGCAGGACGGGCAGGCCCGTGAGGGCTGAAGCCCGCGCCGCCATGGCGGCGGAGCCGTCGAAGGCGGTGACTTCGAAGCCCAGCTCATGGAAGGCCAGGGCGTCCCGCCCCGAGCCGCAGCCGGCGTCCAGAATCCGGCCGCCTGGCGGGAGGGCCGCGACAAAGCGGCTTCGCCCCTCCGAGAAGTCCACGAAGGCGGTGTCGGCGAAGAACCGCT
Source organism: Pseudomonadota bacterium (assembly GCA_040386415.1). Taxonomy (GTDB): domain Bacteria; phylum Pseudomonadota; class Alphaproteobacteria; order Caulobacterales; family Caulobacteraceae; genus Phenylobacterium. The sequence continues at coordinate 8,458 of JAZKFM010000301.1, read as the reverse complement.
CGGCGTTTTCGTCATAGTAGCTGGTGGACAAGGCGCCCTCCCCCTCTTTGGCCCCAGGCTTCCCGGCGGCAGGGGCGTGGTCAAGCCCTCCGGCGCGGCGCGCGTCGGCTTGCCCATTTCGTCCGCCCAGCTATAGACGGGCGGTGTTGGCGGCTATGGCGGAATTGGTAGACGCACCTGGTTTAGGTCCAGACGCCGCAAGGCGTGGGGGTTCGAGTCCCTCTAGCCGCACCAACCTTCCGGCGGAAATCCTCTTGCAGGCCGTGACGCCATCGCCAAGGTGACCGCGATGACCGACCGACCCATCGCGCCGCCGCCTGGCGAGCCGGACCCCCAGTTCAGACTTGGCCTGGAACAGCTCCGCACCGGCCAGAGCGCGGCGGCGGCGGCCACGCTGCAGGGCGTGGTCGAGGCGGCGCCGGATCACGGCGAGGCGCTGATCGCTCTCGGTTCGGCGGAGATGGCGCTGAGCCAATGGAGCCTCGCCGAGACCCACTATCGGCGCGCCCTCGCTGTCCTGCCCCACCACCCCGCGCCGCTCAGGAACCTAGGCATCCTACTGGGAGAGCACGAACGGCACGCCGAGGCGCTGGAGCTCGCGGACGCCACGCTCGCCGTCGATCCCGGCCACAGCCAGGCCCTGCTGATCCACGGCAACGCCTTGACCGGCCTTTCGCGGCTGGAGGAGGCTCTCCAAAGCTATGGTCACGCCGCCGGGCTCAAAGACGTCGCCTATGAGGCGCTGACCAAACTCGCCCTGACCCATGCGGCGCTTGGCCAGAACGCGGAGGCCCTGGGCCGTTGTGGCGAGGCGATCGCCCTGCAGCCGAACCTGGCCCTGGCGCCTTTCCGGCGAAGCCTGGTCCGCCTGCTGTTGCGGGACTTCGCGGGCGGTTGGGACGACTACGAGGCGCGCCTGAGCGTCGGCGCCTTCGTGGCCTCATCCATGTCCTTCTATCAGCCGGTCATGGCCAAGGTGGTCCGCCACCTGCCCGCCACAGATCTCCCCGGCCGCAGCATCAAGTTGCTGGGCGAGCAGGGATTGGGCGACCAGGTGATGTTCGCCAGCATGATCGCCGATCTCGCACGGGACGCGGCCAAGGTCACCTGCGTCTGCGACGCGCGGCTGGAGCGCCTGTTCTCCGCCTCCATCGAGGGCGTGACGTTCCAGGGTCTCGGGACCCCGCCGGTGCTCTCGGTCGCTCCGGACGAAACCCTCGTCGCCATGGGCAGCCTGGGCCGTCTCTATCGGCGCGGCGTGGCCGATTTTCCGGGGACTCCTTATCTGCGGGCCAGGCCTGAGGTGCGGGAGGCCTGGGCCGCTCAGCTGGGGCCGCGGCCCAAGGGCCTGCGGATCGGCCTGTCCTGGCGCGGCGGCGTGCCCAGCACTCGAAGGGGTCAGCGCTCGCTGTCCCTGGAGCAGTTGGCGCCGGTGCTCGACCTGCCCGACTGCGACTTCGTGAGCCTGCAGTACGGCGACGCGGCCGCCGAACTGCAGGCGCTCAACACTGGGCGCCTGGCCCCGGTCCGGGCCTTTGACCCCGGCGCCACCCATGACTTCGAGGATCTCGCCGGCCTCATCGCCAATCTGGACGTGGTGGTTTCGGTGCAGACGGCCGTCGTGCATCTTGCCGGCGCGACCGGAGCCGAGTGCCTGACCCTCGTGCCGCACAATCCCGAGTGGCGCTATACGGCGTCAGGCTCCACCATGCCGTGGTATCGGTCCGTGCAGCTGTTTCGCCAAGCCGAGCCGGGCGCGTGGGATCCCGTTGTTCGGAATGTCGAAAGCGCCCTTCGGCGTCGACTGGCCGAGCGGCTGGCCTGACTCAATTCGGAGAATCGACCTGCTGGCCTCCCCCGTGCTTGACGTCTTCATCGGCTACGATCCCCAGGAGGTCGTCGCCTACCACGTGCTTTGCCAGAGCATCATCGAGCACGCCTCGCAGCCCGTGCGCTTCACGCCGATCGATCTGCCCAGTCTCAGCAGGGTCTTCAATCGCGCCCCCAGCGGCGCTCAATCGACGGCCTTCTCGTTCTCGCGATTTCTGACCCCATACCTCGCCGGGTACGCTGGCTGGTCGCTGTTCATCGACTGCGACATGCTCGCCCGCGCCGATATCGCCGAGCTGTTCGCTCTGGCCGACGACCGCTACGCCGTCATGGTCAGCAAGCATGACTACACGCCCCGGGACACGGTGAAGTTCCTGAACCACCCCCAGGCCCGCTACGCCAAGAAGAACTGGTCGAGCGTCATGCTGCTGAACAACGCCCGCTGCGCGGCCCTGACCCCGCAGTACGTCGAGCAGGCGTCCGGACTGGACCTGCATCAGTTCAACTGGCTCGCCGACGAGACGCAGATCGGAGGCCTGCCGCTGGAGTGGAACTGGCTGGTGGGGGAATATCCCTACGCGCCGGAGGCCCGCATCGCGCATTTCACGCGGGGCGGGCCCTATTTCGCCGGCTACGAGGCGTGCGACTACGCTGATGAATGGCGCGCGACGCAGGCCCGCGCCATGGCCGCCGCCGGACGCGCCCTCTAGCTCGCAACCTCCATGACCAGGGGGATCAGGGAGGCCAGCAGGAGCACGGCCATGGTCACGTTGAAGGCCCAGAGCACCGCCGGACGGTCCAGGAACCGGCGCAGGCCGACGCCGAAGCTGGTCCAGATGGTGACGCAGGGTCCGTTCACCGCCATGAACACGAGGGCCACCAGCATGACATTGAGATTGTAGTTCTCCGCCGGGACATAGGCGGTGATGGCGCCTATGGCCATGGCCCAGGCCTTGGGGTTGACCCACTGGAAGGCCGCGGCCTGCCAGAAGGTCTGGGGCCGGCCACCCGCCTGGCCGCCGGCCATGCCCTTGGAGGTGGCGATCTTCCACGCCAGCCAGACCATATAGAGGCCGCCGGCCACGGCCAGCAGCTCATGCAGCCAGGGGAAGGCCACGAACAGGCCGCCGAGCCCCAGCCCCACTGCCAGCACCATCACCCCAAAGCCGATCGCCACGCCGCTGAGGTGCGGCAGGGTTGCTCGGAAGCCGAAATTGGCCCCAGAGGCCATCAGCATCGTGTTGTTGGGGCCCGGCGTGATCGAGTTGACGAAGGCGAACAGGGCCAGCGCCAGCAGCAGGTGCGGAGTAAGCGACGTCATCGGCTTTCCTTCGGAGTAGCCAGAAGACGGACGAGGGGCGCTCGAAACCTGAAAAACCCCTCGCCGCGTCGGGAGGGGTTTGGATCGGTCGAACCTAGATCGCACCCCCCTCGGGCACAGCTACGCGCCAGGCCATGAAGGCCTGGGCGTTGATAGCGGGAGCTGCGCAGGAGCGGGTCACGTGCGGGGATTTCCTAGAGAACGCCGGCCTCGTAGCACGGGCCAACAAGCTTGGCCACGGGGGCTAGCGCAGGTCGTACAGACGGCGCAGGACGGCCGGCGTCAGGCCCGGCAGGTCCTCGGAAATCAGGCCCGGGCCGTGCAGATCGGCGGCGTCAGCATGGATCCAGGCCGCGGCGCAGGCCGCCTCGAAGCTCTCCATGCCCTGGGCGATCAAGGCGCCGATGAACCCCGCCAGGACGTCGCCCGAGCCGGCTGTGGCCAGCCACGGCGATCCGTTGATGTTGACCGCCGCACGACCGTCCGGGGCGGCGATAACGGTGTCGGGGCCCTTGAGCAGGACGATGGCGTCGGCCTTCCTGGCCGCGCGGCGGGCCGCCGCGATCCTCTCGGGCGCGTCCTTCAGGTACCCGGGGAACAGCCGCTCGAACTCCCCGGGATGGGGGGTCAGAACGTCGTCGACGTCCAGCACCGAGAACAGCTCCTCGGGGTCGTCGCGGAACACGGTGATGGCGTCGGCGTCGATCACCAGGGCCGCGCCGGTGCGGGCCAGCGCCAGGACGTTGAGCAGGGTTGTCTCGTTGACCCCGGCGGCAGGTCCGATGATGGCCGCGTCCACGTCGGCGGCCAGCTGCTCCAGCTCCACCTCGGTGTCGAAGCCGCGCAGCATGACGGCTTCCAGGTGGGCGGCGTTGACCGAGAGCGCCTCGGTGGGCGACAGCAGGGTCACCAGTCCTGCCCCCATCCGCAGGCCCGCGCGGGC
>JAZKFM010000301.1:0-4354 GCA_040386415.1 Pseudomonadota bacterium | reverse complement strand
GTCCGGCCAGGGGAAGCGCGACAGCCAGAGGTCAGGGGTGTTCTCCAGCAGGGTCGCCCCTTCTGTCACCAGCCCGATATCGGCCACCACGATGTCGCCGCAACGGCTGGCCCCCGGCTCCAGCACGTGGGCCGGCTTCTTGGCGTGGAAGGTCACGGTCAGGGCGGCGCAGAAGGCGACGTCGCCCACCACCTGGCCGGTGTCTCCCGCCAGGCCGCTGGGCAGGTCGATGGCGATGACGCGGTTGGGGATTCGCTCGCACAGCCGGGCCAGGCGCGCGGCCTCGCCCTCCAGCGGCTTGCTGAGGCCGGCGCCGAACAGGGCGTCGACATAGAGGTCCGCCTCGCGGGTCGCCTCGCCGATCTCGACGGTGTCGCCAGTAAAAAGCGCGGCCGCGGCCTTGGCGTCGGGGCTGGCGGGCGGGGCCAGGCGCTCGACCCAGACGTCCCAACCGCGCTCGGCCAGGATGCGGGCCACGACGTAGCCGTCGCCGCCATTGTTGCCCGGGCCGCACAGGACCGCGGTGGGCCGGGGCGCATGGCGCTCGCAGATGGCGTCGGCCACGGCCAGGCCGGCGCGGGCCATCAGCGCGTCGCCGGGGGTCCCGGCCGCGATCGCCGCGGCGTCGGCGGCCGCCATCTCAGCTACGGTGAGGATCGGCCGCACGGCGCTTACTCCTGGGACTTTGGACTCTAAAGGACGCCGGTGGAGGCTTCTCGCCCCTGCTCCACCAGGCGCAGGATCTCGCCGTCCGTCTCAAGCACGCTGATCGAGGCGTGGTCGGGACGGAAGACGAGAACGCGCTCGTCGCCCGCAAGCTGCGACATCACCGCGTTGATCGCCACATAGTGGCTGAAGACGGCCGTGCCTGCCCGCGCCTTGAGCGAACCGGCGACGTCCTGACGCCAGGCGTCATAGTCCAGGTCGCCCTTCACGACCTTCCAGAGCCCTTGGAAAACCTCGCGCAGCCACGGCGGCCGCTGCTCGGCGGTCAGGCCCTTCGGCGTGGGAATCTCGCCCACGAAGGGGTCGATCTCGATCTCGACGCCCAGGGCCTCCGCGGTCGGCATCGCGGTTTCCCGGCAACGGCGCAGGGGCGAGCTGACCACCTTGGTGGGACGCTCAGCCTCAGGCAGGGCCAGCAGCAGGTCGCGCGCGGCTTCCGCCTGGGCCCGGCCGGCGTCGTCCAGGCCCGGATCGTCGTCGGCCTCGCCCCAGACGGCGGCGGGCTTACCGTGGCGGATCAGGTAAAGTCGCGACATGGAGACTCTCAGTCTGGAATGAAGATGTTCTTCTGGCCGTCCTCGGTCTGACTGACCGTTCCCGTGCGGCCCACCCCTTCGCGCGATTCGAGGTCCCGCAGGGTGGCCTCGTCGCTGGGGGTCTGGGCGACGAAGCGGCGGCCCTCGGAATCGCGGCCCACGACGATGCCCAGCATGTAGCCCTCCCGGCCGTGAACCACCGTGTACGTCTCAATAGTGGCGGGGCCTTGCGGCTGTTCGATGACAGTGGGGTGCGGCAGGGCGTCGATCTGATCCTGGATGACCTTCGGGTCCTGTCGGTCGAAGGCCTTGGCCGGCGGGCGGGTGGAATAGACCCCGGTGGACTGCTTGGTGAGGAACCAGCCGTTGGCGGTGATCAGGCCCCAATCGCCGGGATTGTCCCGCAGACGCTGCATCATCACGGCGATGGAGTGCATGGCGTAGTTGTTGCCGGGGCCGCCCATATAGGGGAGCCCGCCGGTCACGGTCAGGCCGCGCGGGTCGTCCAGTTTCAGGCCCAGCTCCTCGGCGCCGATCTCCACGGCGACCGGGAAGCAGGAATAGAGATCGATGTGGCCGATGTCGTCGAGGCTGACACCCGCCATGGACAACGCCCGCTGGCCGGTCAGGCGCATGGCGGGACTGGAGTGGTAGTTCTGGCGGTCGATGGGGAACCAGAGGTCATAGGCGTCGGCGCAGCCATGCAGGTAGACGAGTTTATCTTCTGAAACGCCGAGTTCGCGGGCTTTCTTCAGGCTGCAGACGAGGACTCCGGCCGACTGGTCGACCTCCATGATGGCGTTCAGGTACTTGGTGTAGGGGAAGCCCACCATCCGGTTGCGCTCGGTCACCGTGATCAGCTCCTCCGAGGAGCGCGCCACCGGGAACCAGGCGTCGGGGTTCTTGGCGGCCACCTCGGTGAAGGGGGCGAACAGGTCGCCCATCTGCTTCTGGTGGTCGGGGATCGAGCGGCCGTCGCGGCCGCGCAGGGCGTTCTCGAACAGCGGGTAGACATTGATGGGGCGGCCCAGGCCGTGCCGGTTCTCGTAGGGCGTGGAGCCGGGACGCGGATCGCCGATGCGCTCGGGGGCCGGCAGCTCATCGGCGTCGTCCCAGTCGTCGAACCCGAGGCCCTTGGTCAGGCGCTTGGTGGCCGAGCCCAGGAACTCGCAGCCCACCACCAGGGTCAGGTCGTTGTCGCCGCGGGCGATCCGCTCGCAGGCCACATTGATCAGCTGCTGCGGGCTGTTGCCGCCCATGTGGGAATAGACCGCCCAGCGGGGCTCGGCCCCGAGGCGCCCAGCCAGGGTCGCCGGCGGATTGGTGGAGTGCGGCACCAGCCGCCCGCCGCCCGGCGCGTCGATGGTGAAGCCCACAACGGCCAGGCCGTCGATGGCCGCCAGGGCCTGCGCGCCCAGGCCGGCGTCGGCCGCGGCGCGTTCCGCCGCAATCTTCAGCAGCTGGGTCGGGGACGGCGAAGCGCCCGCCTCACCGCGATAGGTGAATTGGCCCGCTCCGATAAGAACTGGGGTCCTGTCGTCCATGTCACACGCCTCCGCCCGAACTTGCGCGCGATCCTAGGCGCCGGAAGCCGGCGGACAAAGGCGATTCCGGCGGTGGTTATTTCTTGCGCAGCCTCTGCTGAGAAAATAGACATTCGCGGATTCCCATCCGCCACCGCGCAACCCTCGGCGGGCGCCCCCTTGTCGCCCCGCGCCGGAGCGTGCTCGTAGCCGGCAACCGCTGGGGCGGCGCTGTTTGAGTACCAAGTCGGGCCATGAAGAAAATCGAAGCGATCATCAAGCCGTTCAAGCTCGACGAGGTGAAGGAAGCCCTTCAGGAACTCGGCGTGCAGGGCATGACCGTGCTGGAAGCCAAGGGCTACGGCCGCCAGAAGGGCCAGACCGAGCTCTATCGCGGCGCCGAGTACGTCGTGGACTTCCTGCCGAAGATCAAGATCGAGGTGGTCATCGCCGATGACCAGCTGGAGCGCGTGCTGGAATCGATCATCGGCGCGGCGCGCACCGGCCGCATCGGCGACGGCAAGATCTTCGTTTCGGACATCATCGACGTGCTGCGGATCCGCACCGGGGAAACCGGCGCCGCGGCCGTCTAAGACTTTAGCCTATCGAGACATCTGCAAGGGGATACGACTATGGCGACCGCCAAGGACATTCTGAACGAAATCAAAGAGAAGGACGTGAAATACGTCGACGTGCGCTTCACCGACATCCGCGGGAAGATGCAACATGTCACCTTCGACATCGACCTGATCGACGATGACTTCCTCAACGACGGCACGATGTTCGACGGCTCGTCGATCGCCGGCTGGAAGGCCATCAACGAAAGCGACATGAAGCTGCGTCCCGACCTGGACAGCGCCTATATCGACCCCTTCTACCAGCAGACGACGCTGTGCCTGTTCTGCGATGTCGTGAACCCCGACACCGGCACCCCCTACGACCGCGACCCGCGCTCCATCGCCAAGGCGGCGCTGAACTTCGTGAAGGCCTCGGGCATCGGCGACACGGTGTTCTTCGGCCCGGAAGCCGAGTTCTTCATCTTCGACGACGTGAAGTGGTCGGTGCAGCCGAACAACACCGGCTACTCCTATGACTCCATCGAACTGCCCGGCAACTCCGCCAAGGAATACGCCGAAGGCAACATGGGTCACCGTCCCGGTCCGAAGGGCGGCTACTTCCCCGTCAACCCGATCGACTCGGCCCAGGACCTGCGCGGCGAAATGCTGGCCGTCATGGGCGAGCTCGGCATGAAGCCGGAAAAGCACCACCACGAGGTGGCCCCGGCCCAGCACGAACTCGGCCTGAAGTTCGACACCATGATCGTCATGGCCGACCGTCTGCAGCTCTATAAGTACGTCATCCACAACGTGGCGGCGGCCTACGGCAAGACGGCCACCTTCATGGCCAAGCCGATGTACGGCGACAACGGCTCGGGCATGCACGTGCACCAGTCGATCTGGGGCGACGGCAAGCCGCTGTTCGCCGGCGACAAGTACGCCGGCCTGTCGCAGATGTGCCTCTGGTACATCGGCGGCATCATCAAGCACGCCAAGGCCATCAACGCCTTCG
>JAZKFM010000300.1:0-9015 GCA_040386415.1 Pseudomonadota bacterium | reverse complement strand
CAACTTCATCGCCATGGACCCGCCGCGCCACGACGTGCAGCGCAAGACGGTCAGCCCGGCGGTCTCGCCCCACGCGCTGTCGATCATGGCGCCGGTGATCCGCGAGCGCGCCGGCCTGATCCTGGATAGCCTGCCGATCGGCGAGGACTTCGACTGGGTGGACCTGGTCTCCAAAGAGCTCACCACCATGACGCTCGCCACCCTGTTCGACTTCCCCTTCGAGGAGCGCCGCAAGCTCACCCGCTGGTCGGACGTCATGACCACGGCGCCGGGCTTCGGTCCCGCCGCGGACCTGATGGAGATGCGGGCGATGATGGCCGAGTGCTTCGGCTACTTCACCGAGCTCTGGAACCAGCGGGTCAACGCCGAGCCCACCGGCGACCTGATCTCCATGCTGGCCCACGGCGCGGAGACCCGCAACATGACCCAGCAGGAATTCCACGCCAACGTGGCCCTGCTGATCATCGGCGGCAACGACACCACGCGGAATACCATCTCCGGCTCGGTCCTGGCCCTGAACCAGAACCCCGACCAGTACGAGAAACTAAGGCGAAACCCGTCGCTCATCCCGTCCATGGTCTCGGAGACCATCCGCTGGCAGACCCCGTTGGCCCACATGGCCCGCACGGCGACCCAGGACTTCGAGCTGGGGGGCAAGACCATCAAGGAAGGCGACAAGGTCGCCATGTGGTACGTCTCTGGCAACCGCGACGACACGGTGATCGCCAATCCCGACAGCTACATCATCGACCGGGAGCGGCCCCGCCAGCACATGTCCTTCGGCTTCGGCATCCACCGCTGCGTGGGCAACCGCCTGGCCGAACTGCAGCTGACCATCATCTGGGAGGAGATCATGAAGCGCTTCCCGGACATCAAGCTGCTGGAGGAGCCCAAGCGCTCCTTCTCGATCTTCGTGAAGGGCTATGAAGAGATGAAGGTGGTGCTTCCGTCCAAACTCTAGCCCATGCTGGCGGCGGAGGACGCCGTGGGTGACGAGTTGAAGCTGAACGCCGGGCCGGGATCGCTGCGCCGCCGCGTCCTGGACGCGGCCCGCGCGCTGCTTGAGGAGAGTGGCGCCGAGGGCCTGCACCTGCGGACCATCGCCGCCCGCGTGGGCAATGGGGTGGCCAGCCTCTACCACCACTTCGCCGACAAGCACGCTCTGCTGGCGGCGCTCGCCATCGAGGGCTGGGAGGAGCTCACCCGCGCCATCGACCAAGCTATGGCCAGCGGGAAATTCCCCCACCGCATCGACGCGGCCTCGCGGGCCTTTCTCACCTTCATCCACCGCAACCCGCAGCTCTACGCCCTGATGCAGACCGAGCAGGCGCTTGCCGCCAACGACGCGGTCCGCGCCGCCGAGCGGGCGGCCTTCGCCACTTTCCAGACCTCCTTCGAGGGCGACGACCGGGTGCCGGCCGAGCGTGTGGAGCAGGTTTCCCTGACCATCTGGGTGCTGGGACGCGGCATCGCCTCGGCGGTTCTGATGCAGGGCGAGGACGATCCGGGCGCGGCCGGGCGTCTGGTGGCCAAGGTGACTTCGGGCTTCGCCTTCCTGCTCTCGCCGCGCTTCGCCGACTGACGCTTCGCGCGTCCGCGATCCGAACAGCGTTCATCCAAAATAGGCCTAAGGACCGGACTCGGAATATTTCATCTGACTACAGAGGAATGCCGGCATCCTGTTGTTATAAAAAGATATTCCCGACAGATCACGATGTTACGTGATGAGTTGACGACCTCGGCTTTGCGGACCTAGCGTCAAGTTAAGAGGCCCCTCGATGAGGCCCGCAGGGATAGCGTCCGAGCATCGGACGTTCTTGGGAGGAAGACATGACTCAGCGATTGATGCTGTCGGCGACGGCGCTCGCCCTGGTTCTGGGCCTGCCGCAGATAGCCCTGGCCCAGGACGCCTCCAAGGGCAGTCTGATCGACGAACTGATCGTCACCGCCCAGAAGCGCGAGGAGTCGGTCCAGGATGTGCCGATCGCCGTCTCGGCCTTCAGCGAGCAGGCCCTCAAGGCCCAGGGCATCGACGGCGCCGGCAACCTGGTCCAGTCGGTGCCCAACCTGACCTTCACCCGCCGCGCCCTGCGCACCAACTTCCAGATCCGCGGGGTCGGCGCCCAGCTGGTCTCCCTGTCCGGCGACGATGGGGTGGGCATCCACGAGAACAACGTGCCGCTCACCGCCAACCGCATCGCCGATGCGGAATTCTACGATGTCGAGCGGGTCGAGGTGCTGCGAGGCCCGCAGGGCACCCTCTATGGCCGCAACGCCACTGGCGGGGTGGTGAACATCATCACCAACAAGCCGAACGACCAGCGCAGCGGCTCCTTCACGGCGGAGTTCGGGAATTACAATTCGCTGAAGTATCAGGGCTATATCAACCTGCCGCTGGGCGACAAGTTCGCCCTGCGGGCCGCCGGCTTCGCCCTGCAGCGGGACGGCTACACCACCAACAGCCTGAACGGCCAGGACATCGACAGCCGCGACATCTGGGCCGGCCGGGTGACCCTGGCCTTCAACCCCACCGACAACCTGCGCACCTTCCTGCTCTGGGAGACCTTCGCCGAGGACGACAGCCGCGGCGCGCGCAAGCAGCTCTGCGTCAAGGATCCCGGCCCGACCTCCGTGCTCGGCGTGGCGACCGGCGCGGCCCAGGCCGGCCTGACCCAGGGCTGCCTGGCGGCCTCGGTCTATGATCCCAACGCCTACGGAACCACCAACCAGCTCTCCACCTTCTCCGGCATCATCGCCCGCCAGATCGGTCTGCAGCCGCAGGATTCCTTCCTGGGCAAGACCATCTCCCGGGACCTGCGGCAGGTCGAAGTGGTGGGTCAGCCGATCTACCGGCCGCGCACCGACCTCTATGAGTTCAACCTCGAATGGGACCTGACCCCGGGCCTGACCTTCACCTCGCTCACCAGCTATAACGAGAACGAGAACTACTCCCGCGGCGACTCCACCGGCGGCTATTCCTCGGTGCTCTTCGGGGTCACGCCCTATACGCCGGGCGGCATCCTCAACGACCCGCAGTTCGGGGCGACCGACCGGCTGCAGAGCGAGTCCGGCGGCATCGGCCACAACGAGCAGATCACCCAGGAACTGCGCCTGCAGTCCAGCTTCGACGGCCCGGTGAACTTCAACGTCGGCGGCATCTATCTCGACTATGACGCCATGAGCATCACCTATGTCGCCACCAATGCGGCGACGGCGGCTCTGAAGGTGCTGGTGCCCAGCGGCTATGTCGATCCGCTGAGGGAGCCCGACTTCACGGGCCACAACTATTTCGTCAGCCTGACCGAATACAAACTCAAGTCCAAGGCCGTGTTCGGCGAGGTCTACTGGCAGGCCACCGACACCCTGCGGGCGACGCTGGGCCTTCGCTACACCGACGACAAGAAATGGACCCGCGGCTCCGGCTCGACCCTGTTCACCCCGGGCCGCGGCCCGGTCTTCACCGCCGAGCAGAGGGTGCAGTTCAAGGAGACCACGGGCCGCTTCAACCTCGACTGGAAGCCCGATCTCTCCTTCACCGACGAGACCCTGATCTACGGGTCCTATTCCAAGGGCTACAAGGGCGGCGGCTTCAACCCGCCCGGCGTCGTGGCGCTCGGTCTGAACCCCAGCTATGCGCCGGAGTTCGTCAACGCCCTGGAAGTCGGGATGAAGAACACCCTGATGGACGGCCAGCTGCTGCTGAACCTCACGGCCTTCTCCTATGACTACAAGGGCTACCAGATCGGCCGCAGCGTGAACCGTTCGGTGTACAACGAGAACATCGACGCCAAGATCAAGGGCCTGGAACTGGAGAGCGTCTGGAGCCCCATCGAGAACCTGAAGCTCAACGCCAATATCGGCTATCTCGACACCAAGATCGAGCAGGGCGTCGTGGTGGACACCTTCAACCGGACTCGGGGCGACAGCGCCTATATCTACGGCAATTCCACCAGCGGCGGCTGCGTGGTGCGGGCCACCGGGGTGGCGGCGATCCTGGCGGTTCCCGGCGGGGCCGCGACCCTGGCCAACAGGGTCTGCTCGGGCCCGGCCTCGGTCACCGCGGGCCTGGTGGCGGCGGGCAACACCCCGGCCACGGCTGCGGCCCTGGCGGCGGGCATGTACAGCTACGGTTCCAATGTCTCGCTCTACACCAGCGGGGCCGGTGAAGGCGTGCGCCAGAACCTGAAGGGCAACGAGCTGCCCAACGCGCCGAAGTGGACCATGTCCCTGGGCGCCCAATACAGGTGGGAGCTGGAGAACGGCTGGAACGTCACCCTGCGGGGCGACTACTACCGCCAGACCGAGAGCTTCATGCGCTACAACAACGCCTCCTTCGACCGCATCCAGGCCTGGGACAACCTCAACGCCAGCCTGATCGTCGCCAATCCTGACATCGACCTGACGTTCCAGATGTTCGTGAAGAACGCCATGGACGAGGACACCATCGTCGGCTTCGACATCGCCGACGAGAACCTCGGCTCCACCCGCAGCCTCTTCCTGCTCGATCCCCGCATCTACGGGATCGCGATCACCAAGGGGTTCTAGGCGGGGGTGGGCGGGTCCCGTCCCCCGGGGCCCGCCTGCTGACTTTGAAGGGGCGGTCGGCTAAGGCCACGCCATGCGCATCGCCCTCACCACCCTCGTGGTCGCCGACTATGACGACGCCCTCGACTTCTACGTCCACGGCCTGGGTTTCGTCCTCACCGAGGACGCCGACCTGGGCGCAGGCAAGCGCTGGGTCGTGGTGACGCCCCCCGGCGGCGGCGCGGGCCTCCTGCTGGCCCAGGCCTCGGGCGCCGCCCAGGTGGCCAGCGTCGGCCACCAGACCGGCGGCCGGGTCATGGGCTTCCTCCACACCGATGACTTCGCCCGCGACCACGGGCGCATGACCGCCGCCGGCGTCACCTTCCTCGAAGCGCCCCGCACCGAGCCCTACGGAACGGTGGCGGTCTTCCAGGACCTCTACGGCAACCGCTGGGACCTGATCCAACCGAAGGGGTAGGCGGCTCTCTTTCCTCCCCTGCGCAGAGGGGGAGGGGGACCATGCGTAGCATGGTGGAGGGGGCGAGGCCGGGCGCGGAGCTTGAGGCCGCCCCTTCCACCACCCTTCGGGTCGTCCCCCTTCGCCGTAAACGGGGCAGAAAAAGCTGCGCCTTGACCGCCCGTTTCCCCGCGCCTAGCTTCAAACCGTCGTCAACACGCCTCGAAAGGAGGGTTTCGCCATGACTGTGCTCATCCAGACCCTCCTTCGCCGCGCCGCCGACCGGGTATCCTGATACCTTAGACGTCTCCGTCGGCCGCGCGCTCAGACGCAACGTCCATCGACGGATCATCCCATTGCTCAAGTCCTATGGTTGGAGCGACAGGCTCCAGGCCCAATTCCAGATTCATGCCGACCGTGGCCTCGTGCCCGGCCGGGTCACCGTGCAGCAGCGCGGCCTCTACCGCCTCGCCACCGAGGGTGGCGACCTCTCCGCCGAGCTCTCGGGCAAGCTCGCCCATGAGGCCGGCGAGGGCGGCTATCCCGTGGCCGGGGACTGGGTGGCCTGCGCCACGCGGCCCCAGGAGGGCGCGGCCACCATCCACGCGGTCCTGCCCCGTTCCAGCGTCTTCGTGCGCAAGGCCTCGGGCCCAAACGTCGCGCCCCAGACCGTGGCGGCCAATGTCGACATCGCCCTGCTGACCGCCTCCCTCAACGCCGACCTCAGTCTGCGGCGCCTGGAGCGCTACCTCGCCGTGGCCTGGGAGAGCGGCGCCCAGCCGGTGGTTGTCCTCACCAAGGCCGACGCCTGCGAGGACGTCGAGGCCCTGGTCGCCCAGGTGGAGGCCATCGCCATCGGCTGCCCGGTCCATGCGGTCTCGGCGGTGACAGGCCAGGGGCTCGAGGCGCTCGCCGCCCTGCTGGGCCCCGGCCAGACCGCCGTCCTGCTGGGCTCATCGGGGGTCGGCAAGTCCACCCTGGTCAATGCGCTGGCCGGCCAGGCCCTGATGGCCACCCAGGCCATCATCGAGGAGGGCGCGCGGGGGCGCCACACCACCACCCACCGCGAGCTGATCCTGCTGCCCTCGGGCGGGCTGGTGCTGGACACGCCGGGCATGCGCGAGCTGGGCCTGTGGGACAACGAGGCGGGCGTGGCCGCCGCCTTCGGGGACATCGAGGCCCTGGCCGCCGAGTGCCGCTTCAGCGACTGCGCCCACCGCACCGAGCCCGGCTGCGCGGTCCAGGCTGCGCTGGAAGACGGGACCCTCGATCCGGGCCGCTGGAAGAGCTTCGGCAAACTGCAGCGCGAACTCGCCCATCTGGACCTGAAGGATGACCCCCTGGCCCGCGCCGAGGTCCGCAAGGTCTGGATCGGCCGCCACAAGGCCGCCCGCGCCCACATGAAGCACAAGCGCGGGGGCATGGAGTGATTTCCGCCCCTGCATCGGCGCGGAGCGGGGGAGGAGCCTCTAGCTCTTCACCAGCCCGTGCCCGCCCATCACCACGGTCTGCGTCCCCGCCTCCATCCCGGCGATCAGCGGGCGGCCCTTGGCGATGGCGGCCTGGACGGAGGGGAGGGACAGCGAGGCCCTGTGACTGGCGGCGGTGTCCCAGACCTCGGTGACCCAGATGGCGTCGGCGTCCCTGGGGTCCTGGGCCACGATGTAGCTCAGGCAGCCCGGCATCCCCGACACGCCCTCCAGCAGGATGGTGATCAGGGCGTCCCTCTGGCCGGGCCTCGCGGTCATCTTGCCGATCAGGCCATACATGGCGGGGTTCTCCTGGGCCTGGGCGGCGCCCGCCGCGCCCACGGCGGCGATCGCCCCGCCCAGCATTGTCCTGCGTTCGATTTGCATGACGCGAGAATACAAGCTTGGCGCGGGAAATCAGCAGGCGATACATGCCAGGCGCGAGAACCCGCAAAGGGCTGACGATTCGTCGCAAGCTGCTGATTTCATGGACCTGCGGCTGTCGTCCTGGGTAATCTGTCGCCCGAGCGACGGACAGGAGACGTCGCTCGCGTTTTACTTGCGGTCATAGTCACCGCGTGGGGCCGCCGGCGGATGAGCGACGACGACACAGATGCCCGCGCCGCCTCCGAGATGCGGCACCGGATGGCCAACACCTTCCAGCTGATGTCGGCGCTCGGCCGCATGCGCAGCCAGCGGTCCGGCGATCCCGAGGCCCGCCGCCAGCTGCTGTGGATGGCCGACGCCATCGGCTCCCTGGGCGCCCTTGAGCGCCACCGCACCCCGGACGGCGTCGATTTCACCTCCTATCTCGTGGAGATGGCGCCCGTCTGGCGTCGCCGTCACGCCGGGCGGCAGACCGAAGTGCGGGTCTCCGCAATCCCCGTCTTCGCGCCGGACACCGCGGCCTCGACCCTTGCCCTTATCGCCCAGGAACTGGTGGGCAACGCCCTGGCCCACGGCTATCCGGGCGACCGGCCCGGCATGGTGGAGATCAGCCTGACCCAGGCCGCCGGCGGCCGCCTTGAGCTCACTGTCACCGACGACGGCCAGGGCTTTGATCCCGAACGGGCCCGTGAGCGGTTCGGCCTGTGGTTTGTCCGCAGCCTGGCGGCCCAGGTGCGCGGCGAGTTCGCGCTCACGCCGGGGCCCAGCTGCACCGCCAGGCTGACCTTCAGTCTCTAGATTTCCGCTCCGCGCAAACCGAGCATGAACAGCGGCTGGAAGCCTCAGCCCGGCAGCAGGCGCTCATAGGTGCGCTTGACGACGCCGTAGCATTCGCAGGTCATGGCCTCGAGGCCGTCGCGGTCGATGATGTCCACGATCCCCCGCCGATAGCGGATGTAGCCCCGCTCCTGCAGGGCGCGGGCCACGGCCGTCACGGTCGTGCGCTGCACGCCCAGCATGTCGGCCAGGAATTCCTGGGTCAGGGCGACCGTGTTGTCGGAGATGCGGTCGTGGCAGGTCAGCAGCCAGCGGCAAAATCGCGCCTCCACCGAGTGCAGGGCGTTGCAGGCCACCGACTGAATGGCGTGGCCGAACAGGGCCTCGGTGTGATTGTCCACGAACTGGCGGATGGCCGGGCTCTTCTGCCAGGCCCCGTGCAGCTGGGCCGCAGTGATGCGCGCCGCGCGGCAGGGGGTCTGGACGATGGCCCTCGACATCGAGGCGCGCGGGGCGACCGCCGCCATCAGTCCCAGCGCCCCCTCGGGACCGATGGTGGCGCTCTCGATGGCCGCGCCGTTGTCCATCAGGGTCATCAGCGAGATGACGCCGTCATGCGGGAAATAGACCGTGTCGATGGGGTCGCCCGGATCATAGAGCAGGCGACCGCGCGGCAGCTCGATGTGGGTCAGGTAGGGACCCACCAGCCCATATTCGGCCGGCGGCAGGGCGGCGAGCAGACGATTTTGCAAGGAGGGAAGGAGCCTTTGCATGGGGAAAACAGAACGTTCCCGGACAGCGAAGGTTGCAAGTTATCGTCGGTATCCGACCCAGACTGTCGAGAACGCGACACAATGCGGAAATGAAGTCACTAAAATTCGGCAGGTAGATCGCGAGTGCAGATTGCGTTGATGCGCCGAGACATTTCCGCCTATGGCAGACGTCATTCAACCCCTATTTCTTGACTTCCGCGAGATACGCCGGCGCGGCATCTCCGAACTTGCTTCTGCATTTCTATCCCCAACTTGGGGGGGCACGCGAACACCCCGCCCAGCGGACCGCCGGACGAGGCGCATCGCGAGCCTCTAGTGGAAGTTCAGGCTGGTGCTGCCGCCGACATCGGGCGTCGTGTGGGTGGCGTTGGCCTTGGCGATCTCCCAGACGAACCGGATCGGGCCGCCCTGGCTGATCCACACCTGGGCGTCGTCGCAGTCCAGGCGCAGCAGGGTGAGCTTGGGATCGTCCTTGCCTTCCGGATACCAGGCGGCGACCACGGCGTTCCAGTACTTGTCGATGCGCACGGGGTCCCGCTGCAGGGTCAGCTGGCCGCCGATACAGGCCTGGAAGTCCCTCTGCTGGTGCACGAACATCGCGCTGGCGCCCTCGCCGATCTCGCGGGCC
>JAZKFM010000299.1:3902-7102 GCA_040386415.1 Pseudomonadota bacterium | reverse complement strand
CGGCTTCGACCTGCTGCGCGACATCTACCGCGTCGATCCCGTACGATACGCCCAGACCCGCGATGAACTGGTGGCCCTGCTGCGATTGGAACGTCTGCTCGATCAGCCGGTGCGCCAGCTGTCCCTGGGCCAGCGGATGCGCGCCGAGATCGCCGCGGCCCTGCTGCACGAAC
Source organism: Pseudomonadota bacterium (assembly GCA_040386415.1). Taxonomy (GTDB): domain Bacteria; phylum Pseudomonadota; class Alphaproteobacteria; order Caulobacterales; family Caulobacteraceae; genus Phenylobacterium. The sequence continues at coordinate 6,929 of JAZKFM010000299.1, read as the reverse complement.
CCCAGGTGCTGTTCCTGGACGAGCCCACCATCGGCCTCGACGCCCCGTCCAAGCTGGCGGTGCGCGAATTCGTCAAACGCCTCAACCGCGAGCGGGGCGTCACCGTCCTGCTCACCACCCACGACATGCACGACATCGAGGCGCTGGCCGACCGGGTCATCGTCATCGGCCATGGACAGGTGCTGGCCGACAGCCCCTTCGAAGCCCTGCGGCGCGACGTCCTGCGCGAGCGCCGCATGTTCATCGACTTCGCCGAGGAGGCGCCGGAGATCGACTTGCCCGGCGTCGAGATCCGCGCTCGTAACGGCCGCTCGCTGGAGCTGGCCTTCGACCCGGCCATGGTTCCAGCCGCGCGCCTGATCGCCGCCATCTCGGCCGACTTCGCGGTGGAGGACGTCCAAGTCGAGCAACCGGCCATCGAGGAAGTGATCGCCAAGTTCTACGACCTGCACGGCGCCAACGAGGCGTGATCCGTGGACGCGCTTCGCCCCTACATCGCCGCGTTCAACTCGCGGTTTCTGCTGATGATGCAGTACCGGGCCGCGGCCCTGGCCGGATTCTTCACCCAGTGCTGGTTCGGGGCGGTCCATGTGATGGTCCTGGCCGCCTTCTACCTCGGCGCGCCTGAGGCCGCCGCCGCCAGCCCCATCACCCTGTCCCAGGCCGTGACCTACACCTGGCTGGCCCAGGGGTTGCTGGCGGTCATGCCCTGGAATGGAGATCCCGAGGTTGCCGCCGGGGTCCGCACCGGGTCCATCAGCTATGACCGCCTGCGCCCGGTGGACGCCTACGCCCTTTGGTACGTCCGCGCCGCCGGCTGGATGACCGCCCGCCTCCTCCCCCGCGTCGCCCTGATGATCCTGGCGGCCGGGATCGCCCTGCCGCTGATCGGCCAGGGCCAATGGGCCTGGCAGCCGCCGTCCAGCCTGTCGGCCGCCCTGCTCTTCGCCCTCTCGGAGACTCTCGCCATCGCTCTGGCCTGCGCCATCGTCATGCTGATCAACATCATCGTGGTGGCCACCATGAACGCCCGGGGGATCAACATCCTGATGCAGCCGATCGTGATCATCTTCACCGGCAACCTGCTGCCCCTGGCCCTCTATCCCGACGCCGTCCGGGTCGCCCTCTTCCTCCAGCCCTTCGCGGGAACCCTGGACATCCCAAACCGCATTTACTTCGGCAATCTGACCGGCCAGATGGCCTGGGCCGGGATCGGGCTGCAGGTGTTCTGGACGGTGCTCTTCGTCGTCCTGGGCCGGTTCTGGCTGGGCCGCGTCATGGCCCGCCTCGAAGTGCAGGGAGGCTAGGCCGGTGAACGCCATCGCCCTGCTCGGCCGCTACTTCGGCGCCTCGATGCGCAGCCAGATGCAGTATCCGGCCTCGGCCATGATGCTGACCCTGGCCCAGCTGGCCTCCACCGCCATCGAGATCCTGTCCATCTGGGCCCTCTTCGACCGGTTCGGCGCGGTGAAGGGCTGGGCGTTCGGCGAGGTGATGTTCTTCTACGCCCTGATCGGCATCAGCTTCTCCTTCGCCGACTTCCTAACGCGTGGCTTCGACGTGTTCGGATCCGACTTCGTACGCACAGGCGCCTTTGACCGCCTGCTGCTGCGGCCGCGCTCGGCGGCCCTCCAGCTGGTGGGTCACGACTTCCGGATCAGCCGCTTCGGGCGCTTCTTCCAGGCCTCCATCATCCTGGCCATCGCGACGGGGACCCTGGGCTTCGTGTGGACACCTCAAGCCATCCTGCTGGCGCTGTGGACCATCGCCGGCGGAATCGCCTTCTTCGGGGCCCTCTTCGTCCTGCAGGCGGTCATGGCCTTCTGGACCGTGGAGAGCCTTGAGGCGGTCAACGCCCTCACCTACGGCGGGGTCTATGCCGGCCAGTTCCCCATCAGCCTCTACGCCCGCTGGTTCCGCACCTTCCTGATCTTCATCGTGCCCCTGGCCTGCGTGTCCTACTTCCCGGTCCTGGCGATCCTCGGGCGCAGCGATCCGCTGGGGGCGCCGGACTGGTTCCTGCCGCTGGCCCCGGCGGCGGGGTTCATCTTCCTGGGACTGGCGTTCCTGGCCTGGCGGTTCGGCGTCTCGAAGTACACCTCCACCGGAAGCTAGCCGGAGGGCAGCTCTCCGATCACCCGCCAGGCGCGGCGGGTGGGGATGTATTCGCGGTTGGGAAACCGTTCCGGCTCGGTGCCGGCCAGCACCGAACCGATGTCCTGGGCCATGGCCTTGGAGTTTATGTAGTAGCTGTGCTGCACCTTCTCGTCGGCGCCCTTGGCCACGTTGCGGCAGTCGACGATCACCACCTTCTTGGGCAGCAGGTCGATCAGGCGCGGGCCATCGGACCCCAGCCGGTCGGGATTGGTCTTGGTCTTGTCGGAGACCACCAGGGCCAGGTCGTTGGGGTTGTGATAGACCGTCACCTGCCGCGCCAGGGCGGGCAGGCATTTCAGCTTGTCGTCCTCCTCGAAGGCGTCGTCGTCCTCGTCGGGCGAGGCCAGGATGATCTGGTCGAACAGCCGGACCAGGGCCTTCGGATCCTTGGCGCAAACCGCCTGCAGCCCCTGCCGCAGCACATAGTTGCCCATGGAGTGGGCCAGCAGGTGCAGCCTCTGCTGGCAATGGTCGTCGCGCTTAAGGCCGCTGACGAATTCCTTCAGCTTCAGATAGGCGCGGGCGACGGCGGGGCCGGAAACCCGGGCGTCCTCGCGGTCGCTGTAGTAGGACATCAGCGGCACGGCCTTTCCGTCGGAAGGCCAGCTGAACAGCACCACATTCAGCGAGTGGTCGCCGATCTTCACCTCCCGCGCCAGTTCGGCCGCGGCGGTGAGCGCGCTCATGAAACTGACATTGAAGCCGTGGATGAACACCAGGGTGTCGGTGGCCGCGCCGGCCATGCAGCCGTGCAGCTCCTTCAGGAAGCGCTCGCTGCCCAGGACCTTGAACTCAGCGTCGCCGGCCTCCTCGGGATAGACATCCACCGCCGTGGGCCGGGCGCCGTCGGTGGTGAAGTCGGCATGGCCG
>JAZKFM010000299.1:0-3892 GCA_040386415.1 Pseudomonadota bacterium | reverse complement strand
GAACGCCGCGCCGAACATCTCGAGCTTGTTGTCGGGCAGCAGGTTCCGGTTGGTTGCGAAATAGACGCGCACGTTCGCCATTGCATTCCCCCTGATCGCTCAGGAAGAATGCAACTCATTGGCGAGCGACTTCAAGCCTAAGCTAGGCTATTCGGCGGCCATCAGCACCTTGCCGCGGGTGAGCGAGGTCTTGGCCGCCAGCTCCGCCTTGGCCTGCTCGTACTCGGCGGCCAGCCTGTCCACCAGTTCGCCGGCGGTGGGGATGGACTTCACCGCGCCGATGCCCTGGCCGCAGCCCCAGATGTCCTTCCAGGCCTTGGCTTCCTGGTTGCCGCCCGAGCCGAAGTTCATCTTCGACGGATCGGCCTGGGGCAGGTTGTCAGGGTCGAGGCCGGCGCGCTCGATGGAGGGCCGCAGATAGTTGCCGTGCACCCCGGTGAACAGGTTGGAATAGACGATGTCCTCGCCGGTGCTCTCGACAATCATGTCCTTGTAGCCCTGAACGGCGCGCGCCTCCTGGGTGGCGATGAAGGCCGAGCCGATATAGGCTAGGTCCGCGCCCATGGCCTGGGCGCCCAGGACGGCGCGGCCATTGGCGATGGCGCCCGACAGGGCGATGGGGCCGTCGAACCACTCGCGCAGTTCCTGGATCAGGGCGAACGGCGACAGGCCCCCGGCGTGGGCGGCGGCCACCGGGATCAGGCCATCGGCGCCCTTCTCGACCGCCTTGCGGGCGAACTTGTCGTTGATGACGTCGTGCAGGACGATGCCGCCATAGGAATGGATGGCGTCGTTGACCGCCTGTTGCGCCCCCAGCGAGGTGATGGTGATCGGCACGCGGTACTTCACCGCCAGCTCCACATCTTCCTCAAGCCGGTTGTTGGTCTTGTGGACGATCTGGTTGACGGCGAAGGGCGCCGACAGGCGGTCGGGGTTCTTGCGGTCCCAGTCGGCCAGTTCCTCGGTGATCTGGGCCAGCCACTCGTCCAGCTGACTCACCGGGCGCGCGTTCAGCGCGGGGAAGGAGCCGACGATCCCGGCCTTGCACTGGGCGATCACCAGCTCCGGGCCCGAGATGATGAACAGCGGCGAGGCGATCACCGGAATGCGCAGGCGCTCGGAGAGAATGGGCGGAAGGGCCATGGACTGTTTCCTCTGGTAATGCGTTTGGATCTTATTTTTACAACGTATACTCAAGATGCGGGATCGCGCAAGCCGGTCTGTCCACCTGCCCTCGCGTGAACTTGACGAGGGCCACGCGGGCGGCACATCTGGGCCGCGATGACCGACCTCGCCCCCCTCGCCGCCGCCTTCCCCCCCGCCAGCGCCGCCGACTGGCGCGCCCTGGTGGAGAAGACCCTGAAGGACGCCCCCTTCGAGAGCCTCCAGCGGCAGACCGCCGAGGGCCTGCCCATCGCGCCGCTCTATGAGGGATCGGCCCGGGCGCCGGCCTTCACCCCCCGGCCCTTCGACGCCGACCGGCCCTGGGATATCCGCGGCCGCGTCACCCAGCCTGACGCCGCCCAGGCCAACACCGACCTGATGACCGACCTGGAGGGCGGCGCGGCCTCCGCCCTCATCCGCATCGATCCGACCGGGCAGGACGGCGTCGCCGTCGGCTCGGCCCAGGGTTTGGCCCGGGTGCTGGATGGCGTCATGCTGGAACTGGCGCCTGTGGCCCTGGACGCGGGCTTCCTGGGGCCCAAGGCCTGCGACTGGCTGGCCGCCGCCGCCAAGGGCTCGCCGGCCGCCAAGCTATTCTTCCACCTCGATCCGCTCAGCGCCTTCGCCCGCGCGGGCGAAAGCCCGGGCCCCATCGAGAGCCACCTCGTCTCCGCCGCCACCGTGGCGCGCCGCATGGCCGACGCCTATCCGGGCGCCGGCCTGTTCCTGGCGTCGGGCCAGGTGGTCCACGAGGCCGGGGGTGGCGAGGCCGGCGAACTGGCCTTCGCGACGGCTGCGGCCCTCACCTACGCCAAGGCCCTGGTCCGCGCGGGCCTCTCCATGGAGGACGCCTGGGGCCGCATCGTCATCGGCCTGGCCGCCGACGCCGACTATTTCGCCACCCTGGCCAAGCTCCGCGCCGCGCGCGCCGTCTGGTCGCGGGTCACGGCGGCCTGCGGCGTCACATCGGCTCCGCGCATCGAGGCCCGCTCCTCCCACCGCATGCTGGCGGCGCACGACCCCTGGACCAACATGCTGCGGCTCACCGCCTCGGCGGTCGGGGCCAGCATCGGTGGCGCTGACGCCGTCGTGCTGGGCAGCTTCACCGACGCGCTTGGACTGCCTACCGCCTTCGCCCGGCGCCAGAGCCGCAACGCCCAGCTCGTCCTGATGGAAGAGGCCCACCTCGGCCGCGTCGCCGATCCCGGCGCGGGCTCAGGCTATGTCGAAGCTCTGACCGACGAGATCGCCCGCGCCGCGTGGGCGGCCTTCCAGGCCATCGAGGCCAAGGGCGCGCTGATCGCGGCGCTCTCCGACGGCCACATCGTCGCCGAGACCGCCAAGGTGCGCGAGGCCCGCGTGGCCGCAGGTCCCCTGAAGATCGTCGGCGTCACCGCCTTCCCGCAAGCAGAGCAGGCGCCGGTCGAGGTGGTTCGCGCCTCGCCCAAGGCCGTCGAGGCCCCCTCGCCCCGCCTGCCTGGCCCCGACAGCCATTGCCCGGCCCTTGCCCCCATCCGGCTCGCCGAAGCCTATGAGGTGAAAGCGTGAGCAGCTTCCCCGACTTCTCCACCCTGACCTTTGACGATCACGTCGCCGTCCCGCCCGTCCCCGCCGCGCCCGCCTGGGAGACCCCTGAAGGTATTTCGGTGAAGTCCGCCTATGGCGCCGCCGACATCGCGGGCCTGGACGACCTGGCCGGCTATCCGGGCCTCGCCCCCTTCGTGCGCGGTCCCTATCCGACCATGTACCTCACCAACCCTTGGACGATCCGCCAGTACGCGGGCTTCTCCACGGCCGAGGACTCCAACGCCTTCTACCGCCGCAACCTGGCCGCCGGTCAAATGGGCCTGTCCATCGCCTTCGACCTGGCCACCCATCGCGGCTACGACAGCGACCATCCCCGGGTGAAGGGGGATGTCGGCATGGCGGGCGTCGCCATCGACTCGATTTACGACATGCGGACCCTGTTCGACGGCATCCCGCTCGACAAGATGAGCGTCTCGATGACCATGAACGGCGCGGTCCTGCCGGTCCTGGCCCTCTACATCGTGGCCGCCGAGGAACAGGGGGTAAGCCACGACAAGCTGTCGGGCACGATCCAGAACGACATCCTCAAGGAGTTCCTGGTCCGGAACACCTACATCTACCCGCCCTCGCCTTCGATGCGGATCATTTCGGACATCTTTTCATACACTTCGCGCGAAATGCCGAAGTTCAACTCGATCTCGATCAGCGGCTATCACATCCAGGAAGCCGGGGCGACGCTGGACCTGGAGCTGGCCTACACCCTGGCCGACGGCATCGAGTATGTGCGCGCCGGCGTCGCCGCCGGCATGACCGTCGACCAGTTCGCGCCGCGCCTGTCCTTCTTCTGGAACGCCGGCATGAACGCCTTCATGGAGATCGCCAAGCAGCGGGCCGGGCGCCTGCTGTGGGCCAAGCTGATGAAGGACGAGTTCGACCCCAAGGACAGCCGCTCGCTCTCCCTGCGCGCCCACACCCAGACCAGCGGCTGGAGCCTGGCGGCCTCGGACGTCTACAACAACGTGCCCCGCACCCTGATCGAGGCCATGGCGGCGGTGGGCGGCCAGACCCAGAGCCTGCACACCAACTCCCTCGACGAAGCCCTTGCCCTGCCGACGGATTTTTCCGCCCGTATCGCCCGCAACACCCAGCTCTTCCTGCAGCTCGAGAGCGGCCAGACCCGGGTGGTCGATCCCTGGGGCGG
>JAZKFM010000298.1:0-8461 GCA_040386415.1 Pseudomonadota bacterium | reverse complement strand
AGGTTGGGCGGCCCGTGGTGGCCGGCGACCTGCAGCGCGAGTTCGGTGATCGCCTGCTGCAACTCCGTCGCCTTGATCTTCAGGATCGAGCTCTCGGCGCCGGGCGCCTCGCCCGCGCTCTCCGCCGCCAGGGTCTCGCCAACAGTGATCGACATGGCGTCCTCCGCCCAAGGCTTGTGTTCAGCATGGCGGGCAATGCTTAGGCCCCGGTGAACGGCCCTTGTCGGACCCTAAGGAAGGCTGTTGAGATCATGCTGAGCCGCGCCGTCAGAGCGCGCGCCAAGGGACGGAACACAGGGCATGGACTACGATCTGATCGTTGTCGGCGGCGGTATCGGCGGCTCGGCCCTGGCCGCGGTGATGGCCCAGGCGGGCGCCAAGGTCCTGCTGCTGGAGGCCTCCGAGGTCTACGAAGACAAGGTGCGCGGCGAGTGGATCGCGCCGTGGGGTGTGACCGAGGTCAAGCGCGTGGGGCTCTACGACCTGCTGGTCAGCGCCGGCGGCCACCACATCGAGGCCCACATCTCCTATGACGAGAACCGCGATCCGGAGGCGGCGCGGGCCACCCCTGCGCCGCTGGGCGTCTTCGCCCCCGGCGTGCCCGGGCCGCTGTGTCTGGGGCACCCGCATCACTGCCAGACCCTGTTCGACGAGGCGGTTCGCCGCGGCGTCGACGCCCGGCGCGGGGTGCAGGTGATCTCGGTGACGGCAGGGGACAGTCCCAGCGTCACCTTCCGCCACCATGGCCAGGAGACCACCGTGACGGCCCGCCTGCTGGTGGGCGCCGACGGGCGGACCTCCATGGTCCGCGAGACCCTTGGCATCCCCCTGCATCAGGACGCCCCGCACCACATGTTCGCCGGCCTGCTGGTGGACGGGGCGCCCGACTGGGACGCCAAGGTGCAGGCGATCGGCGTGGAGGGGGACTTCTCCTTCCTGGCCTTCCCGCAGGGGTCGGGGCGCGTTCGGCTCTATGGCAGCTACGCCCTGGATCAGCGCCGCCGGTTCGCGGGCGCGGAGGGTCCCGCGGCCTTCCTGGAGGCCTTCCGAATGGAGTGCTCTCCCGACAATGTCCACCTGGCGGACGCCAGGCCCATTGGGCCCCTGCTGTCCTATTTCAACAACGACGCCTGGACCGACCAGCCCGTCGCCCCGGGCGCGGTGCTGCTGGGGGACGCGGGCGGCTGGAACGACCCGATCATCGGGCTCGGCCTCTCCATCACCTATCGCGACGTGCGCATCGTCACCGACATCCTGAAGGCGGAGAGCGACTGGTCGCGCGCCGACTTCACCCCCTACGCTCAGGAGCGCGCCGAGCGCCTGCGCCGCCTAAGGTTCACCGCCAGCATTGTCTCCACCCTCGAGGCCGAGTTCGGCGAGGCCGCGCGGGCCCGGCGCGACAGCCTGCACGAACGCGCGAGCCAGGACGCCTCTCTGCGCGCCCACACCTTCGCGGTGATGGCCGGGCCCGAGGTCCTGCCGCCCGAGATATTCACCCCCGAACACCGCGCCCGCGTCCTGGGAGAGGCCTGATGGAAGAGTTCAACCGCCGCTGGCTGGCCGCCTGGACCGCCAAGGACGTCGAGGCCCTGCTGGGGTTCTACACCCCCGACACCCTCTATTTCGACCAGCAGACCGCCGCCGGCATCCAGGGCCATGCGGCCCTGGGCGCCTATCTGAGAGGCCTGTTCGGCATGACCCCGCCCATGCGCTACGAGGCTGAGGCGGTCTGGGCGATCAACGGCGGCTTCTGCGGCCGCTGGTACTGCACGATCGGGGGTGCGGCCACGCCGGCCCTGCGCGGCTTCGACCTGGTGCTGATGGAGGGCGACCGCATCGCCCGCAACGAGGTCTATGTCCACACCCTGGGCGCAGCGGCGTGAGCGGCCTTCCCATCGTCACGGACCCCTATGAAGTGGACGCCGACTGGCTGACCGCCGCCCTCAACCGCGCCGGGGTGGCCGCCAAGGTCGAGGGCTTCACCACGCAGAAGGTGGGGGACGGCATGCTGGGGGAGAGCGTCCGCTTCAACCTGGACTACGCGACGCCTGTCGATGGCGCGCCGGCCAGCGTGGTGGGCAAGTTTCCGTCCGCTGATCCGGTCAGCCGCGCCACGGGCGCCGGCATCGGCCTCTATCTGAACGAGGTGCGCTTCTACCAGGAGATCGCCCACACGGTGGACATCCGCTCGCCGAAGCCCTTCGTCGCGGAGATCGACACCGAGACCTTCGATTTCACCCTGCTGCTGGAGGACATGGGCCCGGCCCGGGGCGGGAACCAGCTGATCGGCTGTTCCCTCGCCGACGCCGAGACAGCCATGCGGGAGGCCGCCGCCCTGCACGGCCCACGTTGGGGTGATCCGGCCCTGGCCGAGGTGGCGTTCCTCAACCGGCCAGCTGTGGATTCCGCGGGCATCGCGGCCATGTTCGGCGGCATCATCACCGCCTTCCGCGCCCGCTACGAGGGCCGGCTGGAGCCGGAGTACATGGCGATCTGCCAGGACTTCGCCGACAATATCGGCGCCTTCTACGAGGGCCCGGCGGCGCCCAGGACCCTGCAGCACCTGGATTTCCGCCTCGACAACATGCTGTTCGAACCCCAGGGCGGCAGGTGGCCGCTGGCGGTGCTGGACTGGCAGTCGGTGGCCCTGGGGGCCGGCGTCCTGGACGTGGCCTATTTCATCGGCGCGGGCCTGCCCACCGAGATCCGCCAGAAGCACGAGCAGGACCTGTTGAAACAGTGGCTGGAGGCCCTGCGGACGTACGGCGTCAGCTATGACTGGAACGACGCCTGGACCGGCTACCGCCACTACCTGCTGCAGGGGGTGTTCACCGCCATCTTCGCCTCGGTCAGCACCAAGCAGACCGATCGCGGCGACGAGATGTTCCTGACCATGGCTCGCCGCCACTGCGCCCAGGCCGCCGACCTGGGGTCGATGAAGCTGCTGCGGGGGGCGTAGCCCCCTCCGTCCCGGCTTCGCCGATCCACCTCCCCCGATACGGCCTACGGCCTGGGGGAGGAATTGGGAGCGCGAAATTCCTCCCCCAGCGCAAAGCGCGGTTCGGGGGAGGTGGCGCGCGCAGATATGCGCGTGACGGAGGGGGCTCGGCCCTATCAGTCCGTAAACACCACCGTCTTGCTCCCATTGAGCAGCACCCGATCCTCCAGCCGCCAGCGGACGGCGCGGGCCAGGACGCGGCGCTCGATGTCGCGGCCCTTGCGGATCAGGTCACGCGGGGTGTCACGGTGGCTGATGCGCTCCACGTCCTGTTCGATGATCGGCCCTTCGTCGAGGTCGGCGGTGACGTAGTGGGCCGTCGCCCCGATCACCTTCACCCCGCGCTGGTGGGCCTGGTGATAGGGCCGCGCGCCCTTGAACCCCGGCAGGAAGGAGTGATGGATGTTGATGCAGCGCCCCTCCAGCTTGGCGGCCAGGCCGTCCGATAGCACCTGCATGTAGCGGGCGAGCACCACCAGTTCGGTCTGCGTCTCCTGGATCAGTTTCCAGAGCGCCGTCTCCTGCTCCATCTTGGTGTCGCGGGCGACGGGCAGGTGGTGGAACGGCACGCCCGACAGATCGAGGTGGGCGTAGGTGTCGGCGGGATGGTTGGAGACCACGGCCGCCAGCGTCATGGGCAGCTCGCCGCGCCGCCAGCGGTACAGCAGGTCGGCCAGGCAGTGATCCTGCTGCGACGCCAGGATCATCACCCGCTTCTTCACCTTGGGATCGCGCAGGGTCCAGTCCATGCCGAACGCCTGCGCATGGGGGGCGAAGGCCTCCCGCAGGGCCTCGGCGCCCTCGTCGCCTGCGAACACCACGCGCATGAAGAAGCGGCCGGTCTCCTCGTCGCCGAACTGCTGGGCGTCGAGGATGTTGCAGCCGCGTTCGAACAGGAAGGCCGAGACGCGGGCGACGATGCCGGGACGGTCGGGGCAGGCGAGGGTCAGGATCATGGCCGTGCCTAAGGCTTGATCACCGCGCCGCCGTCAAGCGCCCTCACGCTCAGTTGCGCGGGCTGGCGGGTGGAGCCCGTCGCCACCCAGGGCTAGGGTGGGGCATGACCCTCACCGCCCGCGCCCTCGACATCCTTTCCACCCTGGTGGCCTTCGACACGACGTCGCGGCTCTCCAACCTCGCCCTCATCGCGTGGGTGGAGGCCTATCTGGACGGCCACGGGGTCGCCCATCGCCGGGCCCCCAATCATGACGGCTCCAAGTCCAACCTGCTGGCCACCGTGGGGCCGATGATCCCGGGCGGCGTGGTGCTGTCGGGCCATACCGACGTGGTGCCGGTGGACGGCCAGCCCTGGGTCACCGACCCGTTCAAGCTGACGCCGAAGGACGACGGCCGCATCTATGGGCGCGGCACCTGCGACATGAAGGGGTTCCTGGCCCTGGCGCTCGCCGCCGTGCCCGACCTGGTGGCGGCGAACCCCAAGAAGCCGGTGCACCTGGCCTTCTCCTATGACGAGGAGATCGGCTGCCTCGGCGCGCCCGACCTGATCCGGCTGATCGGCAAGGAACTTCCGACCCCGGCCCTGGTGGTGGTGGGCGAACCCACCAACATGGAGGCCGTCCGCGGCCACAAGGGCATCATCAACCACCTGGTGACGGTCAACGGCCATGAGGCCCATTCCAGCCAGACCCAGCTCGGCGTCTCGGCGATCATGGAGGCCGTGCCCCTGATGGCGGCGGTCCGCGACCTGGCCGCCAAGCTGGAGCGCGAGGCCGATCCTGGTTCGCTGTTCACCCCCAAGCACGCCACCATGACCCTCGGCCTGGTCCACGGCGGCACGGCGGGCAACATCCTGGCCCGGGAGTGCAGTTTCCAGTTCGATCTGCGCTACGCCGCCGGCCTCGATCCCGACGCCCTGCTGGCGCCCTTCTTCGCCCAATGCGCGGAACTCGACGCGGCCTTGAAGGCCCGCTTCCCCGAGGCCGGGGTCAGGGTCGAGCGGAGATCGTCCACGCCGCCCCTGGCGCCTGAGCCGGACGGCGCCGCCGAGGTCTTCGCGCGGCGTCTGACCGGCGACAACGGCCCGCCCCGGGTTGTCGCCTTCGCCACCGAGGCTGGCCAGTTCCAGCAGGCGGGCTTCTCCACCGTCATCTGCGGCCCGGGCTCCATCGACCAGGCCCACCAGCCCAACGAATATGTCGAGGCCGTCCAGATGGACCGCGGCGGCGCCTTCATGGAGCGGCTGGTGGAGTGGGCGGCGGCGGGGGAGTGACCCCTACCGCTTGATCACCACCCGGCGCAGGAACAGGTCGAAGGGGTTCCAGGTCATGGCGCGCGCGATGGCCCAGGAGCCGGCGGTCCGCGTCGCCTGGGTCTCGCGCCGCGCGGCCAAGGCGACGTCGAGGCCCTTGAGCCCGGCCAGCAGGCCCCGCCAGGGCGCCTTGAACTCATGGCGGTCGGCGTGGCGCAGGAACAGCAGGGCGGTGGTGAAGGCGTGCAGGGGCAGGGTCAGGGCCAGCAGCAGGGGCGGGGTGTTCTTCACATAGACCCACAGCCGGTTGCGGGTGCCGTGGAACACCGCGAATTCCGACCGCGGCCCGCCCGAGGCCGTGGAGCCGACATGCCGCACCACGGCGGTGGGGACGACCATCGTCGGCTCGCCGATCAGCCGCATGCGGTAGCCGAAATCCACGTCCTCGCAGTAGCAGAACAGCCGCTCGTCGAAGCCCCCCAGCCCCAGGAAGAAGGCCCGGTCCACCAGCATGGCGCCGCCACAGGCCGAAAACACCTCGCCCGGCGCCACCGGTCCCGGGTCGCGGCCGGTATAGCCGCCCCGGAAGGGGAAGCCCGCCCCCGACATCACATCCCCCAGCCCGTCCAGCCGGGTGGTGTCCTCGGCCATCAGCTGGCGCGAGGCGAAGCACTTCACCGCAGGCCAGGTCCGCGTGGCCGCCATCAGGGTCTCCAGCCAGTCGGGATCGGCGAAGGCGTCGGGATTGATCAGGGCCATCCACCGGCCGGTGGCGAGCCGGGCGGCGCGATTGACGCCGGCCGCGAAGCCCAGGTTCGAGCCCGCCTCCACATACCGCACCTGGGGGTGGGCGGCCGCCGCGGCCTGCGGCGCGCCGTCGGCCGACGCGTTGTCCAGCAGGATGATCTCGTGGTCGTCGAAGCCTTGGGCCGCCAGGGCCGCGAGGCAGGTTTCCAGGTGCCGCCCGCTCTGATAGGCGACCACCACGATGCTGACGGCGGGCGTCAAAGACTTGTCTTTCCCGCCAACCCGCGCCATCGCAAGCGTCACTCCGTCCAACTGAGGCGCCATGACGACGATTACGCCCCTCGCCCTGCCCGAGGTCCTGCTTATCACGCCCAAGCGCCATGGCGATGCGCGGGGCTGGTTCATGGAGACCTGGAGCCGCCGCGCCTTCGCGCAGGCCGGACTGGATCTCGACTTCGTTCAGGACAACCACGCCTTCAGCGGCGAGGCCGGCACCGTGCGCGGCCTGCACTTCCAGACCGCCCCCCACCCCCAGGCCAAGCTGCTGCGGGTGCTGCGCGGGTCGATCCTCGACGTCGCCGTCGATATCCGCACCGGGTCGGCCACCTACGGCCGGTGGGTGTCGGCCACCCTCACGGCCGCCGGCGGTGAGCAACTGCTGGTGCCGCGCGGCTTCGCCCACGGCTACTGCACCCTCGAGCCCGACACCGAGCTCGCCTACAAGGTCGACGGCCTCTATGCGCCGCAGACCGAGGGCGCGGTTCTCTGGAATGACCCGGACCTGGCCATCGACTGGCCCGCCTTCGCGGGCTCGGTGGTGTCGGACAAGGACAAGGCCGCCCGTCCCCTGAAGGACCTGGCCCCGGTGAGCTTCTGATGTCCGAAGTCTCCGAACTCGTCACGATCCTGGAGCTCGAGCCCATCGAGCTGGACATGTATCGCGGCCAGACGCCGCCCGGCGCCGGCAGCCGCATCTATGGCGGTCAGGTGGTGGCCCAGGCCATGGCGGCCGCCTATCGCACCATCGACGACGGCCGGCTCTGCCACTCCATGCACGGCTATTTCATGCGGCCGGGCGATCCCAAGACCCCGATCCTGTTCCAGGTGGAGCGGGTGCGCGACGGCGGCTCCTTCGCGGTGCGCCGGGTCGTGGCCCTGCAGAACGGCAAGCAGATTTTCAACCTGGCCGCCTCCTTCCAGACCCCGGAGGAAGGGTTCGAGCACCAGTTCGACATGCCCTCCGCCCCGGCCCCCGACACCTTGCTGAATGAGGAAGAGCTGCGGGCCAAGGCCGGGCTTGATCCCGCCAGCCGCCGCATCTGGCCCGTGGAGGTCCGCCCCGTCGATCCCAGCCCACACGGCGTGGCCGAGGTGCGCGAGCCCAACGACATGTGCTGGTTCCGGGCCCGGGTCTCGGTCGGCGACGACGTGGCGCTCAACCAGTGCGCCCTGGCCTACGCCTCGGACATGACTTTGCTGGACGCCTCGCTGCGGCCCCACGCGGTGGACTGGGACTCCGGCCGCCTGCAGGTGGCCAGCCTCGACCACGCCCTGTGGTTCCACAAGGCCAGCGACTTCTCTCAGTGGCACCTCTATGTGCAGGACAGCCCCTCGGCCTCGGGCGGACGCGGTTTCAACCGCGGATCGATCTATGGCCCCGATGGCGCGTTGGTGGCGTCAGCCACCCAGGAAGCCCTGATCCGCTTCCGCTAGCCTGGGGTCACGCCCCGACCGGCTCCGGCTCCGTCACAAACCCCTTCCAGGTCGCCATGTAGTCCACAAACGCCGGGCCCAGGCCCTCGTGGCGCAGGTGCTCGCGGGTCACCGGCAGGCTGACGGGCTTGAAGTCGGCGTCCATCTCCACCCGGTGCGGCCAGTCATGGTGCAGGATGGCCGCGCGGCCCAGCAGGACGAAGTCGGCGCCGGCGTCCAGCATGGCGCGCGCATCGGCCGCGCTCATGATCTTGCCGGCGACCCCCAGGCGCACGGCGCCGCGGTCCAGCTCGGTGAAATAGCTCATCAGGGTGCGGCCCTTATAGGCCTCGTCCGCGGGCTCCTTGAAGGCGTCCCACAGGGACATGTCGAGGAAGTCGATCAGACCCTGTGACATCACATGCTGCGCGAAGTCGGCGATCTCCCGCAGGTCCAGGTCGAACCGCTCCGGCGACAGGCGCAGGCCCACGAGGAAGTCCGGGCCGCAGCGGTCGCGCACGCCCCGCAGGATCTCCACGATGATCCGCCCCCGGTTCTCCGCCGAGCCACCGTATTGGTCGGTACGGCGGTTGAGGCCCGCGCTGAGGAACTGGCAGAGGATGTAGGAGTGGGCGCCGTGCACCTCGACACCGTCGAAACCGGCGGTCTTGGACCGCACGGCCGCAGCGATGAAGTCCTCCACCACCTGTTCCACCTCGGCGGTCGACAGGCCCCGGGAGCCCGAGGCCTCGTCGTCCGACGGTCCCACCGGCTGGGTCCCGATCAAGTCCTTGGGCGAGCGGTAGCCGGCGTGG
>JAZKFM010000297.1:0-3747 GCA_040386415.1 Pseudomonadota bacterium | reverse complement strand
ATGCGGCCAAGTACGGCGCGCTGTCATCGCCGGAGGGACATGTGGCCATCACCGCCGAACGGGTGGGGGATGACTACCGCCTGACCTGGCGTGAGAGCGGCGGTCCGGCGGTGGCGGGGCCGCCGGCCTCGGACGGCTTCGGCTCGACGCTCTCGAAGGTCTCGGTGGAGGGCCAGCTTGGCGGGACCCTGATCCGCGAATGGCGGCCGGAAGGCTTGATGGTCACCATGACCGCGCCGGCGACGTCCTTCACGCGGCCGAGCCGGGTGAACTAATCCTCCACCGCTCATCCCCGCGAAAGCGGGGACCCAGGTGTTTTTGGTGTGCTGAGTTCGTTCACGCGCCAGACTCTCGGGACGAAGAAAAAGCCTGGGTCCCCGCTTTGGCTGCCTCGCGCCGCCGCTTCGCGGTCGCGGGGATGAGCGGATCGTTACCCGAACAGCCGCAGTTCGCCCGGGGGCGACAGCATGGGGCTGCGGCGGCCGGCGTATTCGACCACGTCTGCGACGGCCTTGCGGGAGGCGGGCTTGGGCAGGACGCCGATCGTTCCGGCGACGCCTTCGCGCAGCAGGCCGGGGTTGGCGGTGACGAACACCACCGCGGCGCGGCGGTCGGCCAGGGCGCGGCCGATGTCCACGCCGGTCTCGCCGTCGCGGAGGTTCAGGTCCACTAGGGCGACGTCGATCTCCTCGGCCGCGAAAGCCTCGAAGCTGCGCCAGTCCGGAGCGATGCCCACGACGGTATGGCCCAGGTCGTTGAGGGTTTCCTCAAGTTCCATGGCGACCAGAATCTCGTCTTCGACGATCAGAACCCGCACTCAACTGCTCCGTACTCGGCGCTCCCGCCGTGACTGCTGAATGCGGTCGACGCCGGATGGTTGCGACGCGAAGTGTCATCTAGTCGACATTTGGTCGCTTCGTGGATTTCGAGACACACTGGCGCTGTGCAACGCGAGGACGCCATGACGCCGCGATGGGACGGCCCGCCCCTGGAAGCCTGGGACGCCTGGACGCCGGAGGAGGTCGCGGCCCGGCTGGCCGGCGTCGCCGCGCCCTGGTGCGTGGTGGGCGGCTGGGCCCTGGACATCTGGCTCGGCCGCGAGAGCCGCCCGCATGAGGACCTGGAGATAGCGGTCCCCAAGCCGTTCCTCCCGCAGATGCGGACCCAGCTGGAGGCGCTTGATCTCTATTCGATAGGGGACGGCGAGGTTCTCACCTTGGCGCCCGGGGCCGAGCCGCCGGAAGACAAGTACCAGATCTGGGTGGCGGAGGGCGGGGCCTGGCGGCTGGACGTCATGGCCGAGCCGGGTGACGCCGCGACCTGGGTGTTCCGGCGCGACGAGAGCGTGACGGCCCCAAGGGCGCAGATGATGGGGCGGTCGCCCACCGGCGTGCCCTATCTGAAGCCGCAGGGCGCGCTGCTGTACAAGGCCGCCAAGCTCCGGCCGAAGGACGAGGCGGACTTCACGCTGTTTGCGCCCCTGCTGGACCAGGCCGCGACGGTGTGGCTGCGCACCTTGATCTCGCGCCTCTATCCCGGCCACCCCTGGCTGGCGCGCCTGGCCGCATAGAAAAAGGCCCCGACCGCCTGGAGAGGCGATCAGAGCCCTGATCTAGGTCAACCCGGTGGGACGCCGTGGGGCGTCCCGGCCGAGGTCTTATTGCTTGGAGGCGTCGGCGGCCGCTTCGACCTTGTCGTCGGTGGCTTCACCGGCGGCCTTCATGGCGTCTTCGGCCTTCTCGCCGGCCTTTTCAGCGGCGTCGGTGGCGGTGTCGGCGGCGTCCACCGCAACGTCGGCGGCGGTGTCGGCGGCGGCGGCGGCCTGATCGGCGGTGGCGTCAGCGGCGACCGGGGCCGGGGCTTCTTCCTTCTTGGTGCAGGCGGCGGCGGCGAGGCCGAGGGCGGCAACAGTCATCAGGGTGGCAAAACGCATGGTCGTCTCCGAATTTTGGGGGGATTTGGCTTGAGCTGACCGCCACCCCCGCGTGGCGCTCACTGCTCCCGCCAAGGCCGGAGCCTCACCATAACGCTGCGATCACGAACGCGTTCCCGGTTCCATCACGAATTCGTGCCTGCCTTGTGGATAAACGTGTCAGGCGAAGTTGTGCCCGGCTCGGGCCAGCCTCTCGCGCAGGATCTTCAGCGCGTGGGGGCCCATGCCGTGGAGCTTCGCGACGTCGGCTTCCCTGGCCTTGGCGAGGTCGGCGAGGGTCCTGAAGCCGCCGTTGGCCAGGGCGCGGCGGGCCGGGGCGGCGAGGCCGTCGAAGTCGGTGCTCATGGGGAAGGTCCTCCTTTTCCGAAGGACGAAGCTGGGCGGCGCAATCCGACAGGCTAGGATGGCGCCTGAGGAGACGCAAAGATGGCCCGGATCCGCGAGATCGTCGTCGACGCCCTGCATCCGGCGTCCGTGGCCCGGTTCTGGGCGGGCGTGCTGGAGGGCTATGAGGTGCGGGCCTATGACGCCGCCGAGATCGCGCGGCTGGCGGGGCTGGGTCTGACGCCGGAGACCGATCCGTCGGTGATGGTGGACGGGCCGGGGCCGATCCTCTGCTTCCAGCAGGTGGCGGTCCTGGCGCCGGGGCGGCGGATGCACCTGGACATCGTCGGAGGCCCCCGGCGCGAGGAGGTGGCGCGGATTGTCGCCCTGGGGGGGACGGTGCGTGATACCCATGACACTCACACAGTGATGCTCGATCCGGAGGGC
Organism: Pseudomonadota bacterium; assembly: GCA_040386415.1. Classification (GTDB taxonomy): domain Bacteria; phylum Pseudomonadota; class Alphaproteobacteria; order Caulobacterales; family Caulobacteraceae; genus Phenylobacterium. The sequence continues at coordinate 1,043 of JAZKFM010000297.1, read as the reverse complement.
GCGGCCTTCTGCGTGCAGGACACTCGGGAGTAGGCATGCTGGACGACACCCCCCGGATCGCGGTGCTGGGCGCCATGGCGAGCGAGCTTGCCGCCCTGCGCAAGGCGCTCACGGAGACCACTGAGCATGGGGTGGGCGGCGGCGCCTTCACCACCGGCATGCTGGCCGGCAAGGCCGTGGTGCTGGTCTGCTGCGGGGTGTCGATGGTCAACGCGGCCATGACCGCCCAGCGGACCCTGGACCTGTTCAACGTCACCCATGTGGTGGTGAGCGGCTGCGCGGGCGGGGTCGATCCGGAGCTGAAGGTGGGCGACGTCTTCGTCGCCAGCCAGTGGGGCCAGTACCTGGAGGTGGTGATGGGCCGCGAAGGCCCCTCTGGCTTCGAGCCGGCCTCGGGCGCCCCCAGCGGCTACGGCAATTTCGGGATGATGTTCCCCAAGCCGGTGATGGTGACCGGACCCAGTGGGGAGACCGAGCGGCGGTTCTGGTTCCCGGTCGCGCCGGCCATGCTGGCGGCGGCGCGCAAGCTTTCGGCGGCGGTGGTGCTGTCGAAGGGCGCGGGCGCCGCGCAGTTGGACAAGACGCCCAAGGTGGTGGTGGGCGGCAATGGCGTGTCGGGCGCGGCCTTCGTCAACAACACCGAGCTGCGGGACTATGTGTTCGAGACCTTCGAGGCCGGGGTGCTGGACTGCGAGAGCGCGGCGGTGGCCCATGTGGCCTGGTGCAACGCCAAGCCCTTCGTGGCGGTGCGGGGCCTGTCGAGCCTGGCCGGCGCCGGGGACGGGGACAAGCTCTATACCGCCTTCAACCAGCTGGCCTCGGACAATGCGGCCCTGGTGACCATGGGGATCCTGCGCAGCCTCTAAGCCCTCCCCCTCGATGGGGGAGGGTTGGGTGGGGGTGTGTCTGCTGAGATGGGGTGACCGGCGCGAGAGGCGTCGGCGCCGAACGCAGTTCGCCCTCCGCCACTCTGCCCTCACCCCCATCCCCGCCCTTCCCCCATCGAGGGGGAAGGGAGAGGATCAGACGAAAGAGGAGACGCC
>JAZKFM010000296.1:3616-7614 GCA_040386415.1 Pseudomonadota bacterium | reverse complement strand
AGGGGCGGTTTATGATGCGACGGGGGCCCCAAGTCAATCGCGCCGCCGTCAGACTCAGCCGGCAAAATGGGTGGCGGTGCCAGCGACCATGTACCAGGTGGCCATCAGGCCAGCGAGCAATGCGCCCGGAAGGTAGCTGTCGGTGCGTCGCCAAGCATAGACCGCCAGCACCGCCAGGGCGGCCAGCACCGGGACAAACTGCATCGCCACAATGAGCGTGAGGGCCTGTGTCACGGCTGGCAGGCGGCCTGTGGCGAAGAGATAGACGTACTGTCCGCCCGTGAGCACCAGAAAGCCGAGCGCCAGCCCCGCGACGGCGACCGCGTATTGCGCCCCGCGGGCACGGCCGCGGAGCAGGCCTGCGAGCCCCCGAAACGAGACGCAGGTGAAAAGCGTGAAGCCCGGTAGGTAGACCAAGGCGGCCAAGGCCTGGGAGAGACTGAGCGGCTTTAGGGCGAGCACCCAGAACCGGAAGTCAACGAGGGCCAGGCCCGCCACGACGACCGCTCCGTAGACGACGGCGAAGGTCGCCAGGGCCAGGAGCGCGGCAAGCCCCCAGGGCTTCCCGGGTTCCGGCCGGCTCCTGCCCAGGATCGCGCCGAGCACCAACGCAAGGGTCGCATTGCCGAGCGCCCAGATCATCAGCCAGGTGGTGATCTGCTGGGGGAAGACCGCCGACACCGGTAGCGGCGGCGGATTTGTGAAGTTGACCAGGAAGAAGGTGATGGGCGGCATGAAACTGGTCAGGCCAAGCAGGGCCCACCAGCGCAGGTCGGCGGGTGCAGAACCCCGGACGGGCGCGCCGCGCAGAGCCGCGAAGGGTGGCAAGGCGAGCAGGCAGCCGAATGCGCCCAGTAAGAAGACGAAGACGCCGACGAGGGCCATACCCGTCGCCCCCTCCTTCCACCACCAAATCTGGTCGGTGGCGGGCAGGGGCCGGCCACCCTTCAGCGTCCGCGCGAACCAGTCGATGGCGTGGCCGATAGCGACGACGGAGATGTGGTCGCCGGGGTGGGTGACAGGCGGGCTGTGGAGGATCCGCCCGGTGCCTGCGGCGATATCGCCATAGACCCGGCCGGCCGACACCGGCTGTCCTGTTCCGAAGGCGGCGCGCAGCTTGGCGCTCTCGCCGATGGCTGCGCCACTGGGAACGCCCCACATGAGGGGCGCGAACTCATCGTAGCGGCTGAACACCACCGCAAGGTTCCGGGGCCAGGCGGTCGTGCCGTCCGGCGCGAAGGGCGCCCCTACCGACGAACCTTCCAGGACCATGGACCGGTAGCCGTCCGGCATGGCCGCGGCGGCGGCCAGCACGGCCCAGCCCCCCATGCTGTGGCCCTCCAGACCGATCTGATCACGGTCGACCATGTCCAGGGACCGCAGGTAGGCGAGACCCTCAGGCCCGCCGAAACCCTTGGTGGTCGCCGCTCCGCCGCTATACCCATGGCCTCGCTGGTCCAGGGCCAGGACGACATAGCCGCGCCGCGCGAACTCGATGGCGAACGCGCTCTGGGTCTCGCGAGTGTTGATATAGCCGTGCACCGCCAGGATGGCGGGCGCCGGCCGGTCCGCCGTCGCCGTCTTGGGCACATAGAGAAGGCCGCTGAAGACGGTGCCGTCGTCAGCGGTGAAGCGCACGTCGTGCAGATCCACTCCGCCTGAGCGTTCGACCCGCGCGGCCACGGCGATGCCGATCACCATCAGGAAGAGCCCCACGAGAAGGAGCCGCCACGGCGGCCCCAGCCGCGCGCGCGCCTGCCCCGCCAAATCCATCGTGTCCGACACACTCATCTTCCGCTTCCCCCCGGGATTTTCGTTCTTGATGACGATACGAAAAGTTTGAACACCGCAAGTAAGGGCGCTTTTCGCCCACCAAGCCAGGCTTTCCGGCCGCGCCCGCCACATCAAGCGTCAACGTCACGATTGACAGTGCGTTTCTTGCTTCGTACCTCTCCCAGAACGAAGATAAAACGAAGATATCGCGTCGAGAACGCGATCCTGGGGAGCGAAACGCAATGAAATTCCAAAACATCCGCCGTGGGCTATTGCTGGCAGCCACCGCCCTCGCGGCGGTGCAGGCCGCACCCGCCTTTGCGCAAGCCACGCGTCAGACCACCGTCGAGGAGGTGATCGTCACCGCCGAGAAGCGCGAGGCGCGGTTGCAGGATGTGCCAGTCTCAATCACCTCGATCAGTGAGAAGCAGCTCCAGGCCGCCAACCTGAACAGCGGCACCGAGATCGCGCGCATGACCCCGAACCTGCGGGTGTCGAACCTGGGCAACGAGGATCAGCCGAAGTTCTCCATGCGCGGTGTCGCGACGCCCGACTTCAACCTGAACAGCAACTCGCCGACCGGAATTTTCTACGACGAGGTTTACGTCGCCAGCCAATTCCTCGGCGGACCGCAGATTTTCGACTTGGCCCGCGTAGAGGTCCTGCGCGGTCCGCAGGGGACGCTCTACGGCAAGAACACCACGGGCGGAGCGGTGAACTTCATCACCCGCGCGCCCAGCTTTGACACCAACGGAAACCTTTCGATCCAGGCGGGCGACAACGGTTTCTGGCACGCGAACGGAGCGCTGAACGTTCCGCTGGTGGACGACAAGCTGGCCATGCGCGTGGCGTTTAACGCCTCGAAGAGCGACGGCTGGGTCAAGAACTATAATCCAGCGGGCGAGGATCTGTCCTCCATCGACAACCGCGCGGTCCGCGTCAGCTTCCTCTATCGGCCCACCGATAACTTCGACGCCACCCTGCGGCTGTTCAGCTCGCGCGCCAATCCCACCAATATCGGGACAGTCAATGTCGGCCTGCTGCCGGGCGGCAAGAACGCCTTCGGCGTCAACCCTCGGGTCAACCCGCTGACCGGCAAGTCGTTCGACAACCACGAAGGCTATTACGACCGCACGGGTGGCCAGATCAGAGCCGATGGCGACGGCGCCACGCTCACCATGAACAAGCGCTTCGGCGACCTGACACTCACCGCGATCAGCAACTATACCCGCGGCTCATTCCTCAACAATGTGGACGGCGATGGCTCGATCGCCGCGCTGCTGGCCATCGACTTCTACGCCGACACCAAGGAATGGAGCCAGGACCTGCGGGTCTCGACCAATTTCGAAGGGCCGTTCAACCTCATCGCGGGCGTCTATTTCGGCCATGACGAGGTGGCCATCCGCACCGACTGGAACTTCTTCGCCGGCGCCATCATCCGCAATCAGCGCTACGACCAAGAGCGTGACTCCTACGCCATCTACGCTGACGGCACCTATGACCTGAGCGCCGCCGACCAGATCTATGCCGGCGTCCGCTGGACACACGACAAGGGTGCGATCTCCAACTTCCGGGTCACAGGGGCTGGCGCGCCGCCGATCACCCCTCAGCCGACAAAGAGCTATGACGACTCGGCGCCAACCGGCCGCATCGGCCTGCGGCACAAGTTCTCTGACGACATCATGGCCTATGTCCAGTACGCCCGCGGCTATCGCAGCAGCGCGATCAACGGCTCGGCCCTGTTCAATCCCGCCGACATCAACGTCGCCGAGCCCGAGACCCTGAACTCCTACGAGGGTGGACTGAAGACCCAGCTGTTCGATCGTCGCCTGACCCTGAACTCCTCGGTCTTCTACTACGACTACCGGAACCAGCAGTTCATCAACACGGTCAGCATCGGCCAGTCCAACGTGGTCAACGCCGGCGCCGCCAAGCTCTATGGCCTCGAGGTCGAGGCGGTGGCCCAGGTCACCCCGGAACTCACCTTGCGGGCCGGGGGCAGTCTGCTGCGCACCGAGTACACCAAGCTGGTCCTCAACGAGATCATTGGAGGCGTCCTGACCCCGGTGAACCTGAAGGGCAAAGAACTGATCGAGGCGCCCAGACAGTCGCTGAACGTCGCGGCCGACTATGCTCTGCCGGTGGGCGATGACGGGGAGCTGAGCTTCCACATCGACGCCAACTACGTGGGCTCCCAGTACTACACCCCGCAGAACCGGCCGCTT
>JAZKFM010000296.1:0-3606 GCA_040386415.1 Pseudomonadota bacterium | reverse complement strand
GCCCTCCTACTGGGAGAGCAACGCCCGGCTCGGCTATGGCCACGGGAACTGGGAGATCGCCGCCTGGGTGAAGAACCTCGGCGACAACGACACCCCCGGCGGGCTGGTTGGGCCCGACACCACGACCTTCCAGCAAATCTTCCTGGCGCCGACCTATCCCCGGCGCTACGGCCTGGAGATTAACTACAGGTTCTAGTCGAATCTCCAGGGGCCGGTGCGTCGCGGGCTCCGCGGCGTACCGGCCCTGGTTGCGGGCCGGCGCCATCCCCCTCATGATCGGGCTTCACAGCAGACGAGTTTCCCAGACCCATGGCAGGCGCCGTCGCCGATAGGCACGAGGCCATACTCGAGATCGCTCGCCAGACGGGCAAGGTGACAGTCGACGTCCTGGCGGAGCGGCTCGACGTCACGCCTCAGACCATTCGCAAGGACCTCAACGACCTGTCGGCCGACAGCCTGCTGGCGAGGGTTCATGGCGGCGCGGTCATCACCTCGGGCATCGACAACCTGACCTATGAGGCCCGGCGCGTCCTGGCGAAGGCGGAGAAACAGGCGATCGGCGTGGTGGTCGCCGCCCTGATCCCCGACAAGGCCTCGATCTTCATCAACATTGGCACCACCACCGAGGAGGTGGCCCGCGCGTTGGCCACCCGCCGCAAGCTGCTGGTGATCACCAACAATCTCAACGTCGTCGACCTGCTGTATCGCAATCCCGATATCGAGGTGATCGTGGTGGGCGGTCGGGTGCGCCAGGTGGATCGCGCCTCTGTCGGCGCCTTCGCCGTGGAATTCATCAAGAGCTTCAAGGTCGACTTCGCCATCATCGGGGCCTCGGCCATCGACGAGGACGGGACATTGCTGGACTTCGACATGAACGAGGTTCAGGTCTCGCAGGCGATCATCCAAAACGCCCGCCAGGTGATCCTGGCCGCCGACAGCTCCAAGCTCGGCCGTCCGGCGCCGGTGCGGATCGGCCATATCAGCGAAGTGGATGTCTTCGCCACCGACCATATGAGCAGCCCGGCTCTGGCGGCCGTCTGCGAAGCTCATGGCGTCCGCATTGTAGAGGCGGCCGCGACAGCTTAGCTGCGGCGTCGGACGATCTGGACTTAGGCCGCCAACACCGGCGGCAGACGGTAGCCGCCCTCCAGCAGTTCGGTCTTCGGCAGATAGGCGCGCATGAAGAGGGCGAAGGGGCCTGCCGGGGCCGGCAGCCAGTTGGCGGTGCGCTCGCCACCCGGATCGGCGTGACCAATCCAGATGTCCAGGGAACCATCGGGCGCCGTGACCAGGCCCTCAGTCCGGTCGCCGATGGCGTAACGGGCGAGCGGGTTGTCGGTGAAGAAGAACTGCCCGTCCGGGGTCGCCTCATAGAGGCTGAGTGACCAGAAGGAATTGACCGGCAGGTGGCCGTCGGCCGGGAAGTGCAGCCGCCAGTTCTTTTCGCCGTCGAACAGCGCCCCTTTCAGGTCGCCCTCGGCGCGCATGTACATGGCCTCGGCAGGCGGCAGGGCGGCCAGGCCCGACACCGCCACCGAGGCGCGCAGGCCGTAGTCCTGGGCGAAGTCCCCGAGCCGGGCGGAGGGATAGGACCAGCCATCGGTGAAGCCCGCCCCCGACAGGCCGCCCTTGCGCGCCGCGACGCGGGCCTCGGCGACCCCGGCCTCGATGGCGGCGGCCTCCTCGGCTGAGAACCGCGAGGCGTCGAAGTCGGCGAGGCCCAGGGGCGCCATGCCCGCCAGGAAGGCGCGGTCCTGCACCTGCGGCGGGTTCAACGCCATCAGCTGGGCGGCGGTGGCGAAGTACTCCGCCCAGGGGGCGCCACGATGGGCGAAGGGGCCAGGCGGGGTCGCGGCGGGCCCTTGCATGGAGAGGCCGTGCTGGACGGCCTTGGCGCCCTCCACGTCGTGCGGACCGTCCACCAGGATGCGGGCGAGCGCCCAGACATGATTGGTGGGGGAGCGGACCACATTGGGCCCCTCGGCGGCGTCGGTGGGCCCCACCAGGGTGAAGGTCCCGCTGTCCGGTCCGGTGGTGCGGGTCCCGAGGATCGCGAAGTTGTTGGTGTAGGCGTCCATCAGGGCCAGGGAGAAATAGCGGTCACCTGTGTTGGGCAGGTTGATGGTCACCGGCCCCTGGGAGAGGTCCACCTGGGCCGTGGAATAGAAGGTGTCGTTGTTGGGCGTCGTGACCGCCCGCGCAGTGTGGTCGGCCAGCCGGCGCATGTGGCTAAAGACGTTCATCGGCGAGCCGTTGGCCAGCCCCCTGGTCCGGGTGGTGGCGATCTCCACCAGCGGCAGGGTGAAGAGCCAGGCGTCGCGGGCGGCGGCCTGCAGCGCGGCCAGGTCGGTCTTCGCCATCGTGTCAGTTCCCCCTCTAGCGGCCCACCCGTTCGGACAGGGCCTGGGAGGCCTGCTTGGCCTCCTCCCACCATTTGCCGACCATCTCGCCCGCATCGCCCGGCTTCGCAAGCCTGACGCCCTGGCCCGCCCACAGCGAAAGCATCTGGGCCTCGCCGGCCTTGGCGGCGGCGGCGCGCAGGGGCTGGGTCAGGCGGTTCTGCACCGGATAGGCCGGCGCCTCGTCCTCGACCCCGCGCATCTCGCGCATGAAGCGGTTCTCGATCCCTCGCGCGTGGCGGCCCGTGAAGGCCCGGGTCAGGCGGGTGGGGTCGTCGCCGGCGGTCTCCAGCGCCGTGCGCCAGGGGGCGCTCACCGCCGTCTGGTCGGCCAGCAGGAAGGCGGTGCCCATTTGGACGGCGTCGGCGCCTAGGGCGAGCGCCGCCGCCACGCCGCGCCCGTCCATGATCCCCCCTGCCGCGATCACCGGAATGTCGACGGCGGCGCGGATGGTGGCGACCAGCGCCAGGGTTCCCACCAGGCTAGCCCCTGTCTCGGCCAGGAAGTGACCACGATGGCCGCCGGCCTCCGCGCCCTGGGCGCTGATCCCGTCGGCGCCGACGGCGGCCCAGGCGCGAGCCTCGGCCACGGTGGTCGCCGTGCCCACCACATAGCTGCCCGCCGCATGGAGGGCGTCCACCTGGGCCCTGGTGAGGATCGAAAACGTGAAGGAGGCTACGGCGGGCGCGGCCCGCACCAGGGACGCAAACTGGCCCTCGAAGTCCGGGGCGTAGTCATTGGGCGCGGCGGGCAGCGGCACGCCGAGCGCGGCGTACCAGGGGGCGAGGCGCTGCAGGCTCGCGTCGATCACCTCCGCCGCGGGCGCGGCCACCGGGTTGATGAACAGGTTCACGCCGAAGGGCCGGTCGGTCGCCGACCTAAGGGCCGCCACCGCCGGCTCGATGTCGGCGGGCGCCAGCGCCCCTGCCCCCAGCGCCCCGAGACCGCCGGCCTGGGAGACGGCCACCGCCATCTCGGGCGATGAGGCGCCCACCATAGGCGCCTGCAGGATCGGGATCGGCAAGGCGTCGAGGAAGGCCTTGAAGTCCATGACGCCTACTCCGTGTCTTGCTTGGCCTTCTCCCGCGCCAGCTTGTGCAGGGCGCGGCCGCGGCCCTTAGATAGGGCGGTGACAACGCCGCGGAAGGTGCGCACCTCCTGGTCGGAGAACCGGGCGCGGCCGAGCGCCGAGCGCAGGTTCTGCATC
>JAZKFM010000295.1:7042-7902 GCA_040386415.1 Pseudomonadota bacterium | reverse complement strand
CGCTCACCAGGCCCACATAGCCGGTGCCAATCATCGTCACGTGCATCGTCTATCCCCGAGTTCCTGCAGGCTCTGCGTCAGGCTGGTACATACTTTTGCAGCGCAGCAAAAGTGGCGCCCTGCCGCCGCAATCGCCCGCAGTTCGATAGGGCGGCGCCGGGCAGCCGTTGTGTCGAATCAGAGCCCCCAGGCCGGTGGGATGCCGAACTCTCAGAAGGCCACGCTCGGGATGCCAACCGATGCATCCGATCTGGATGCCTTCGTCGCATAATACCACATCATCTGCGCCATCGCCGAGCTGAGCCGGTTCCAGGCGGTGCGTAGCTGAGGCGCGTGGTTTGGGCCATCCCGCTGTGTGGAGGCACTGATCCGACGCTCACGGCTCCGCTGACAGCGTCTTGCGGCCAAGAACGTTCCTGTTTTGTTCTTGCCAAAAGCGCCCTGACCTAGTACGCTGAAAGTCGTTCCGTAGCGTAGGCGCGCGGGTTTCATTCCGCAGGCGCATCAGTCCGGGTTTCAATCATACCAGAAAGGATCGGCATGGCTGGAAGTCAGCCGGCCCGCGGTGACGTGGGTCTCGAGGGCGTGGCGGAGTTCATGGCCCGCCGGCGGCGCGAGGTTGCGCGCCTGGAGAGCGCCGCCGAGGCGGTCGGTCGCGCGGGATGGGCACGCGCGACGAGGTTGGGCCTGAATCTGCTTGCGCCAAGACCCAGCGATGTTCTTGCTTTGGGCGCACGTATCCTTGACGCGGGAAATCCCGCTTCGCGTCTCTCCACGTCGACTGCGGTGAGCGCGCCAAGGCGGACTTCGGTTCAATCGGCGGTTCCATCGGGTTTTAAGACTCAAGCTGCGTCCCCGCC
>JAZKFM010000295.1:6197-7032 GCA_040386415.1 Pseudomonadota bacterium | reverse complement strand
GACCTCGGTGAAGCCGACGCAGCGAACCGCCTCCTATGGCGCGCTTCAAGGCTATGTGGCGTCCCCCGATGACCTGGCGGAGCTTCGCCGCCAGCAAGCCGAGTTCGCCGTCGTTGAAGGCGAAATTGGTAGGAAGAACGCCTGGATGGCCGTGCCCGCGCTTGCGCCGGCCGCGGTTGTCCTGGGCCTGGAAGGCGCCGCGGCGATCGCTGCGCGCTTGGCCGGAACACCGGTCAAGCAAGCGCCCTTTCAGTTTGCGGAGCGCGATCCGCACCTTCGGGTCGGCGACAACTGGGCGACCCGCGCGGGTCGCAAGGCTCATACGCGATTTGAGGACAGGCTGGCGCCCAAGAAGGGGTGGGACTATGAGCCGATCGGGCAGGCGAACGGCCGGCTGATGAAGCCCGACGCGGGCACACCGCTGCGCGACCCAGGAGACACGACCAAGCGATACTATCTTGAACTCAAGCCTAACACGCCGTCCGGTCGGCGGGCGGCCGCCCGGGCGGTGAAGCGGTATCAGGAGGGCTTGGGGCGAAAGGTCCGGGCGATCTACTACGATCCCAAGGATTTCCTGTGAGCCGCATGACCTATCCCGCCGCGCTCGCGAAGGCGCTCGCGCCCTTGGGCTTCGAGCGCGAGGGCATGAATCTTTCCCGCCGCCACGGCGATCTCCTTGAGCAGGTAAATGTTCAGGTCAGCCAGATCGCCGGTGTGACGGCCAACCTGTGGACCCGAAATCTGGCCACCGAGAACCTCCACCGGCAGGTGTTTTCCGGGCGGCCGCCCGCCGACACGCTGATCTTTAACAAGCGGATCGGAACCATCATCGATG
>JAZKFM010000295.1:4087-6187 GCA_040386415.1 Pseudomonadota bacterium | reverse complement strand
TGGTCATGATCGATGGTGGCGACGCGATCCCAATGGACCGGCGGAACTTGCGGAGGCGGTGCGGGTTCATGCCCCCCCATATTTCGAGGCCCGCCGGAGCTTGGAGAGTCAAGCCCAGTGGTTCGGACGCCTTGAGCCGAGGTGGAGGAATTTCAATTCGCGCATCTATGTCGCCCTGACGCTCTACCAGATGGGGGAGTTGGACGAGGCGCGCGCCGCGTTGAAGGATCCAGCCAAGGCCTTGGCGCCATCCGATCAGGCCGAGGTCGAGGTCCTTCTGCGGTGGCTTGGCGACCCTGAAGTCGGCGCCGGCCCTGGGCGCACGGGCTCGCCTTCCAACGCCTGACAACGGTCCTTTGAAGCTGGCATGTGCTGCCGGGCTCGCGCACCGACTGTCCGCCAGCGCATCCTGATTGAATCCATTGCCATCCCTAAGGGCACATCATCTGCGCCATCGCGGAGTTGAGCCGCCACGTCGCCCCGATGTCCGATAACGCCTGAAGTGGTTGTGGAACGCGCCGTGGACGGAGGCGAAGTTCCGGTGGCTAGATCATCTGCGCCATCGCTCGGGCCGAGCCGCAATCAAGCGGCGCGCAGCTAGGGGCTTTGCGAGACGCGCCAAGCCCCCCCGGGGACGACCATCGCGTCGTCAGGGGGCTGTCCAGACCCTCATCGTGACCCGGCATGGGGCCACCCCGCCGGCGCGCCCAGTGTGGGCAGGATGAGCTTTGCGACCATGGGTTCGACCAGGAAGACCAAGCCCGCGCTGGCCAGGATCGTTAGCGGGAAATCAAGGTTACCGACGAGGTCGCGGGAGGCGACCTGGCGGTGAGTTCCGACAGGGCTGTTCCCCCGCGATCCCTTACTCTGCGTGGCGTTGCATTTCCCGTTGGAGGGCGCCCCTCCGGAGGCGAGTGTCAATATGCTAACGCGGCGCGGGGGGCTGGGCGCGCTCAAAGTGAGCGCCCAGAAGTTTGACGCAAGCGGGAGCGTGAGGCCAAGTCAGTGCGACGAGCACTGTGCTCTGAGCAAATTGGGGAGTGGGCGAAATGCTTCGCGAGCTTTTGAATCAAGTGGCCGTTCTTTTGAAGGACGAATCCGGTCTGACTTCGACCGAATACTCGACCATGGGCGGCGCGATGGCCGGCGGCGTGTTCACCGCCTCCGACGCCCTGTCGCAAGCTGCAGGTACGGCGATCGACAACGTCGTGAACGCCGTCTCCGGCGGCGACGCTCCCGCCGAATGATGGAGGGCTGCGCCGGTCTCCGGCGCAGCGCCCCAGTCATGGACGACCTAGAATCTGTGTTGAACCTGACCCTTCTGGCTTTGCTGGCGGGGTCAGTTTTTTCCGACCTGACCCGAAGACTGATCCCCAACTTCGTCTGCCTGGGGGTTTTTCTACTAGGTCTGGTCCACGGCGTACTGATCAGCCCTAGTCAGGTGGTCTACTCTCTGTTGGGCTGCGGGATCGTTCTGCTGGGAGGGCTCGCGCTCCATCAGAAGAAGGTCCTCGGTGGCGGCGACATCAAGCTGATTTCGGCGCTCTGTGTGTGGCTCTTGCCGATTGAGCTGTCGCGATTTGTCCTGGCTATCATGATGGCGGGCGGCCTTGTGGGCGCCTGCTATCTGGCGGTCGGATTCGTCCGGCGGCTGCGAGACAAGCAGGCCCCGGCCGCGGCGGGCGTGCCATATGCCCTGGCCATCGTCGGGGGGTTCCTGGCCTTGCGGCCGGAGATGGTGACGACAACGGTGTTGTGACGCGATGGCCAGGGAGCCTCAGTCTTGAGTAATCTGAAAAGCGCCGCGCGCCCGCTGGGCGTCCTGATCAGGAACCTGCTCATGTTCATCGTCGCCGCGGCTGTAGCCGGGGTCGTGGTTCACTTGGTCAAGACCCAATTGTTCCCGCGCCTTCCGTCGCCGATCGCAGAACTCGTGGGGGCACGTCAATGAGCGAAACCGACCTATTCGGCGTCCGGGGCGGCAACAAGCCCACCTCCAAACTCACCCCTCTGATCAAAAACGTCAGCCTTTTCCTGGGCGCCCTGTTGATCACCATCGCCCTGGGTTCCTTCCTGAAGGCGAATGCCTGCGCCGGCGGC
>JAZKFM010000295.1:0-4077 GCA_040386415.1 Pseudomonadota bacterium | reverse complement strand
CCCGACAAGCCGGTGCCGGCGCCTTCTATCTGCAAGCCACCAGCGCCATGAAGCCTGGTGACGTGATCAGTCCTGAGACCACGGTGTGGCGCTCGGCCGTGGGCAAGCGAAGCGGGGAATGGATCACCGATAGCTCCAAGAAGTCAGAAGCCTATTGGGGCTGGCGGGCGGTCGCGCCGATCCGCGCTGGCCAGCCCGTGCTCAAGCAATCGGTCATCGCCGTCAACGCCGGCGCAATGACCCTGACCCTGCCCCCCGGCAAGGTTGGATTCGTCCTCATGGGCGACGAACTCTCCGTGGCCACGGAGATGCTCCGTGAGGGCAGTTGGGTGAACATCATCGCGGTGGTCGGTGGCGGCGCCCGAAACAAAGCCGATGCCGAGTCGCCCTCCGTCGCCACCGTGGTGGAGGGCTCGCAGGTTCTCCATGTTCGATCTGGCCTCAAGCGCGGCGGCCGTGGCCTGGATCCGTCCGTGACCATCGCTGTTTCGCCCGAAGAGGCCGAGGACCTGGCCGCTTGGCGTCAGGCGGGTTCGCTCGTGGTGGTGCTGGCCAGCGCCAACAGCCCCCGATCGACCAATCAGGGCGCCCTACGCCAGATCTGGGATTTGGAAACCGTCCCCGATCACGCCGAGGCGGGCGCCGATACCTCCGTTTACGCTACGGCCCAGGCGCCGTCGGCGCCCACCCGCAGCGTATCGGTGGTCACCCCTTCGGGTGTCGCGCAGCAGGAGCTGCAATGATGCGTCACCTGGTGCTGGCGGCCGTCGTCTGGGCGCTGGCCTCGCCCGCCCTGGCCCAGGTCCGCAACACGATCTCTGAGGGTGGCTTTCTCGTCCTCACACCCTCCAGTGACGTCAGCTCCGTGGTCATGTCCAATGACGCGACCCTGAAGGTGGATGTGCGCGGCGCCCGGCGGATTGTGCTGTTCGGCGTCAAGGAGGGTTCCGCCGACGTCATGCTGATGAACGCAGCCAATCAGCAGATCGAGCGGCGGACTGTCGAGGTCGTCGCCGATACCGCCAACCTTGCGGCCCTGATCTCACGCACCGCCCAGGTGCCGAACCTCTCGGTGTCGAAATCCTCGGGTGTCGCCGTGCTGACCGGCGACGCGCCGAACGCCGCAACAGTTGTTCTGGCCGGGGATATCGCCACCGGCGCCATGCCTGGCGTCAAGATCATCAACCTGATCCGCAGCGCCACCAACGATCAACTGGCCGTCTCGGTCCGCGTCTTGGAGGTTCGCCGCACCAAGGCCAGGGAACTGGGCATCCGCTGGCAGGCGCAGAACCGCTTCAACGGCGGGACCGGCGCCATCGGCAACCTCTTCGCCAGCGCCATCGGCACGGCCACCACCACCGACCTGTTCGCAGCGGCCAAGTTCACAATCGACCGACTGGTCCTCGACACCTTCCTGAATTACCTGCGCTCCGAGGGGGCGGCCACGATGCTGGCGGAGCCCACCATCGTCGCCACCAGCGGCCAGAAGGCCCGCTTCCTGGCCGGCGGCGAGCTCCCGGTACCGAGTCCACAGACCAACGGCGTGACGAACAACGCCGTGGGATACACCTACAAGCCCTATGGCGTGACCCTGGAGTTCACCGCCCTGATCGTCGATGGCGAGTCGGTCCGCCTGCAACTGGCCCCGGAAGTCAGTCAGGTGGACATGGCCAATATTGTCGAGTTCAACGGCGCCAAGGTGCCAAGCCTGATCACCCGCAAGACCGAAACCACAGTGACGCTGAAATTCGGGGAAAGCGTGGCAATCGCGGGCCTTCGGTCGGCGGAGTCACAGAGCAACAAGAGGGGGCTGCCCTTCCGGACACCCTTCGACATCGGCGACAAGCTGGCCGGCTCGCGAGACTCCCGCGACGGCGACACCGAGCTGGTGCTCATCGTGACCCCCGAACGGGTAGAGGATGCCGCCAAGCACATGCCGTCGCCGGCCGTCGAGGCGAACCTGTCGCCTCTGAAATGACCAGGCTTCTCGATCGTCGGCAGATCGTCTCGGCCCTCGTCGATGAGGCGGCGCGCGCCTATCCCACCGCGCGGGTCGGCGCCCTGGCCGTTGAACCTGAGACTCTTCGCGACTTCTTCCTGGGCCTGCTCGCCCGCGGCCCCGATGTTCCGGGTCAGTACGCCGACGAGTTGGCCCAGAGCGCGATTGACGAAGTCCTCGGCTATGGACCTATCCAGTCTTTAATGACCGATCCCGGGGTGACCGACATCCTGATCAATGGCTGGGACGCTATCGTCTACGAGAAAGACGGACGGCTGACGCCCTTCGAGGGCGCCTTCTTCGGCCCCGAGCATCTGGTGGCCTTCGTTCATCGCCATGTGGCCCGGGCCGAACGCGCGATCAACCGCGCCAATCCCTGGGTCGACGTCGAACTGCCGGACGGGTCGCGGATGCACGCCGTCGCGCCTCCGGTGGCCATGGGCGGTCCCTTCGTCTCGATCCGCCGTTTTCCGGCGCGTCCCTACACCCTGGCGGACCTGGAGCGCATGGGCGGCGTCACCGCCGAGCAGCGCCTTTGGCTGGAAGCGGCGGTGGATAAGCGGTTGAACGTTATCGTCGCCGGCGCGCCGGGGGTGGGCAAGACCACACTGCTGGGCGCCATGCTCAGCCGGGTGCCTGCCGATCAGCGGATCGTGCTGGTGGAGGACGTCAGCGAGCTGAAGGTGGATCATCCCCACTGCATCAAGCTGCAGACCCGCCGGATCGACCATGGCGACGGGGAGCAAGCCAATATCCGCAAGTTGGTGAGGGAGACCCTGCGGATGCGGCCCGACCGCCTGGTGGTGGGTGAGGTGCGCGGCGAGGAGGTGTTCGACATGATCGCCGCCATGTCGATCGGACTGGCAGGGTCCCTGAGCACCCTGCACGCCGGATCGGTCACCGGCGCTGTTCATCGGTTGGAGTCGCTCTACGCCTCGGCGACCGCGGGGCAGTCGGGGATCAATCCGAGCCAGGCCTTGCGTGACGCCGTCGATGCGATCGTGTTCCTGCAGCGCGACGCCTCGGGCCGTCGACTGGTGTCTGAGATCCACAGGTTGGAACGCGCCTAGTGTCGTGGCTGCGCTCCCTGCCATGGCCCGCCCTGATGGCGGGGTTGGTGGCTCTGGGCACCACGGCGTGGTGGGCCAAGAGCCTGCTCATGGGCCTTGTTGTGGGGTTGGGCGCCCTGATCTTGATGGCTCAGTTGGTGCGCGGGCGTCAGGCCAACGTGCTTGCGGCCGAACGCGCCGCAGTGGCGCGTCTACTGGAGCAGGTTAGCCCCGTCTCACGTTCGGGCACGCCGCTGCTGGCGGCCATGATGGCCTGCGCGCAAGGTTCGCCTCATCCCGGTCCCCAGGCCCTGGCCCAAGCCCTGCAAGGGCTGTCGGCGGGGCAGCCCGAGGAGACCGCAGCGCGGCGGGTCGAGGCCTGGCCCCTCTCCAACCTTACCTATCGCCTCTGCCTGGTGCATCGCGAACAGGGCGGGGCGCCGGAGGGGTTCCTCATGGCCTTCCGCGAGGCCCTGGGCATGGCCGAGGATCTGGCCAAGAAGCGGAACCTGGCCCTGATCCAGATCCGCTGGCAGGCCAATATCATGACCGCCTTTTTCTTCCTGGTGCTGTTGGCCTCCGCCGTGCGAGCCGGCCCCCTTTTCGCCAGCCTCCTGGCCACCGATGAGGGCCGGCTGATGGTGAGCCTGTCGGCGGCCCTGGTGATCTGGGGGCGGATTAGCCTGAACCTAATTTCGGACGCCATGAAGTGAGCCTGATCGATCGCCTGCGGAAGTCCGCCGCTCTGGAGGACGAGGCCTGTGAGCTGGTGGCGGTGGCCACCTTGGCCGCGGCCGAGGCCGGCTCGCCGCCGGCGAGCGCCTTGGCCCTGGCGCTCGATGTCACCGCCGTCCGCTTCGGGCCCCTGATCGAGGCGCTACGGGTGGTGGAGCGCCGCCTGCGCTTTGGCCTCGACGGCGGCGCGGTGGCGCGGAATCTGGCCTCCCAAGGCCCTGGCGCCGCCCTGGTGGCCGAGGTCGCCGAGGCTGAGCGGAACGGGGACGATCTCCGAGAACGCCTGCAAATCTT
>JAZKFM010000294.1:10762-16975 GCA_040386415.1 Pseudomonadota bacterium | reverse complement strand
TCGGCGCAGCGGCCTTGGCGGGGGCGGCGGCCTTCGCGGCAGGCTTCTTGGCGGCGGGCTTGGCGGCGGCTGTCGGCGCTGCGGCGGGCTTGGGCGCAGCCGCCGGCGCGGTCGGCTTCGGCGCGGCGGCGGCGGGAGCCGGGGCGGGCTTGGGAGCGGGCGTCGGAGCCGGCGCTGCGGCGGGCGCCGCCGCTGCGGGCGCGGGCTTGGCAGGGGCAGGCTTGGCGCCGGTGATCTTGCCGATCAGCGAGTCGAAGGCGG
Organism: Pseudomonadota bacterium; assembly: GCA_040386415.1. Lineage (GTDB taxonomy): Bacteria > Pseudomonadota > Alphaproteobacteria > Caulobacterales > Caulobacteraceae > Phenylobacterium. The sequence continues at coordinate 16,714 of JAZKFM010000294.1, read as the reverse complement.
CCCAGAAGCCGGAGCGCTTGTTGTTCGTTTCCATAAGTATCTCGTGATAGGAGCCGGCCACGCTGACGAATTCGCCGTCGGGCAGATGTGATGCGACCGATCGTTGTGCGGCGTCGACGACCAGCTTGTCGTCTCCGGCCGAAACGATGACCACGGGGATCTTGACGCTCCGCAGGTTTGCGGGATTGGCGAGGTAGGCGGTGGCGCGGAACGCGAAATCGAGCCAGCCCCAGGTGGGGCTGCCCAGCGCCAGGTCCCGATTGGCCGCCACCTGAGCCCGGGTGCGGGCGAAGCGGACGGGATCGTGGGTGAGGACATTGCCCTCGAAGACTTCACTGAACGGATCGGCGGGCGTGTCCTGCACGTACTGGCCGCCCCGTCCCGTCAGGCTCTTCCAGGCGGCCATCAGCTTGGCCTGGTAGAGCGGGGTGTTTCCGGTCCGCACCCCCAGCATGGGTGCGCAGAGCACGGCGCCGGCGAAGCGGGGCGACTCGCCCTTGGCCAGGGCCATCAGGGTCAGGCAGCCGCCCATGGAGTGGCCCACGGCGATCCACGGCTTGGGCAGGCGCGCCTCGAAGGCGGCCAGGATGGCGTGGTAGTCCTCGACGAAGGTCTGGTAGCCGTAGGCGTGGCCCTTCAGGCGGTCGGGGAGTTCGCGATGGGACAGCCCCTGTCCGCGCCACTCCTGGACCAGGACCGTGAAGCCCCGCCCCATCAGGTCTTCCACCACCTCGAAGTACTTCTCGATATGTTCGGTGCGGCCGGTGCTCAGCACCACCGAACCCCGCGAGGCGCCCTCGGGCTTGAACAGCGCCGCGCGCAGCTTGGCGCCGCCCGAACTGACAACCCACTCAGCCGCGCCGCCCGCCGGGATCGGGGCCGACGGGATGGAGACCAGGGGCGCGGCCTCAGCCATGGTCGGCCACCATCTTGGAGAACAGCTGCTGGACCTGGGGCTGCAGGGACATGGCCAGGCCCATGTCGGACAGCCGCATGCGCCCCTTCATGACTGCGGTCATGGGGTCGAGCTGGCGCTTGCCCATGGCCTTCATGTCGTTCTGGCTGATGGTGATGGTCAGGTCGGCGGGCTTGTCGTCATTGCTGACGACCCCGCCGTCGATGTGGATGAAGCCTTCGCCCTTGAGGTCGAACTTCACGGACTTGCCGAGGCCGGAGTCGTCGCCGACGCCCGTCCGCACCCGTTCGGTCAGTTCCTGCAAGCTCGCCAAGGATTCGGCCCTTCCCGGTGGATGATGGGGCACCTTCGCCTCTCGCGCGAATGATGTAAACGGCGACGCTTTTCGCAGGGTTAGCGAGGGTTTACGCCGCCCGCGATCAGCCCGGCTTGACCAGTGCGGGACAGGCGTCGCCCAAGCGGCGCGCATCGGTGGTGAAGCGGCCGCCGAGCGGCAGGCCGGCATAGGTGGTGTCCACGTCGGCCACCATCTTGAAGGTGCTGGGGGAATAGCTGCCGGTGGCCTCGATGGCGACCTGACGGCCCTTCTTGCTGGCGCAGGTGCCCTTCAGCGTGATCTTGCCGTTCTGGAAGATCCGGGTCGGATAGGTGCAGGCGTAGTGGCGGTTGCTGGGGCCCATGGTGAACTTGGCGACCTCGGACGGCGTGATGCAGCGCCGCTCCTTCTTGGTCTGGCTGATCACCGCCTGGACCTTGTTGGTCACCTCCCAATAGCCGGGCTGGATCGTGGACTCCTGGGCCAGGGCCGGCGCCGCGGCGGCCAGGGTGATCAGACCAGCAGTAAGGATTCGCAACATGTTCCAGCTCTCGAACGAATGATGCTGACAGAATAGCGCATCAAGGTGGCCCAAGTCTGACCCGGCGTTTCGGGTCCCGTTCATCTTGCACATCACGGGTCCGGCGCGCATAGTTGAGAACGCTTCGCAAGAACGGGGAACGCCATGACGACGCTCGAGCTCGCCGACCTGGATCAAATCTACCGCCAGCCGGGCAAGCTGGTGATCGACAAGGCCCTGGCCACGGTAGACAGGCACGGCAAGAGCTTCATCGCGCTCTCGCCCTTCTGCGTGGTCTCCTCGGCAGGCCCCGACGGGTCGATCGACGTCTCGCCCCGCGGCGGGGAGCCTGGCTTTGTGCATGTCAGCGAGGACGGGGGGACGATCTTCCTGCCCGACCGCCCGGGCAACAACCGCCTCGACACCATCCGCAACCTGCTGGCCGGGCCGGGACGGATCGGGTTCATGTTCATGATCCCCGGGTTCGACGACGTCTACCGCGTGAACGGCCGCGCCAGCGCCAGCGCTGATCCCGAGTTGCTGGCTCAGTTCGTGGAGTTCGGGAAGTCTCCGCGACTGGTGCTGTCCATCGCCGTGGAGGAGGCGTTCTTCCACTGCCCCAAGGCGATCATGCGCGGCCGGCTGTGGGAGGCCGAGGCCCAGCTCGACCGCTCGGCCCTGCCCACCCTGGCGGAGGTCATCTTCGACCAGCTGAACATGGGCAAGGTGCCGGTGACCGAAGAGGTCATCGTGGCCGACTACAAGACCCAGCTCTGAATCAGGCCGACCACAAGGCTTCGATCCCCAGCTTCACCGCGCGCGCCATCTGCGCGTTGATGGCGGCCGCGCCGACGAAGGGCTGGTGGGCCTGGGTGAAGACGGCGACGGCGTAGCGGGCGCCATCGGGCCAGGTGATCACCCCCACCTCGTTGCGCACCCGGCCAAACAGGGCGCCGCTCTTGGCGGCGAGCGCGCCGCCGTCCGGCACAGCGCCCTCCAGACGCCGGGTGACCTGCCGGCCCATCACGCCGCGCAGCATGGCGCAGGCCGGCGGCAGGGCCGCGGTGTCGTTCCAGACCGCCGCCATCAGGGTGGTCATGTCCCGCGCGGTTGTCCGCGATCCCCGCGCCGGGTCCAGGGCGGCGACAGCGGCGATGCGGGCCGGATCGGTGCTTCCCGCCTGTGCGGCAGGACCCAGTTTGCCCGACTGGGCGGCCAGCAGTTCGGCGTAGTTGCGGAACTCCAACTCCACCGCCATGGCGTCCAGCATCGCCTTCAGGTCGCTGACGATGCGGGTCTCCCGGCAGCCGCAGCTGACGGCGCGGGCGTTGACGGCGTCGAGGCCGAGGCGGGCGATCAGCAGGTCGGTGGCGGCGTTGTCGCTGAGGGTCAGCATCATGGCGGCGAGGTCGCGCAGGGACAGGCGCACCGGGTCCTGGAAGTTGGAGATCCCCACCGGGCCGGGCGTCACCACGGCGGGCCGCAGGTCCACCTGCTTGGCCGGATCGATCTCCCCCTCCGCCGCCCGGGCGTAGAATTCCAGGGCCACGAGCACCTTGAAGACCGAGGCCGGGACCACGGGGCGGTCAGCCTCGACGCCGAACTCGGCGCCCGTGGCGAGGTCGCGGACATGCAGGGCGCCGTCGCAGCCGGCGGCGGCGAAGCCCGCGGCGATTTCTGAGGTGTCGGGGCTGGCCATGGCCTCAGGTCGGCTTGACGAAGCGCAGGGTCATCCGGTCGCTCTCGCCGATGGCGTCGTACTTTTCGTGGTTGAAGGTCGGGTCGGCCGGCTGGCCACGGGGCGACGAGCGGCGCACCGGCGGCAGGGTCCAGACCCCGAAGGGATGGTCCTTGGTGTCCTTGGGGTTGGCGTTGATCTCCGAGGTCTTGTCGAGGATGAACCCCGCCTCCTGGGCCAACTGGATCGCATAGGCCTGCTGCACGTAGCCGTCGGCGGCCAAAACGTCCTGCACGATGCCGGCCGAGGCGCGATGCTCCTCGATCCCCAGGGCGCCGCCGGGCTTCAGGGCCACGAAGGCGTCGTGGAAGGCCTTTTCAGCGATTCCCGCCGCCATCCAGTTGTGCAGGTTGCGCAGGAACAGAACCAGGTCGGCCGACCCCGCCGGGGCCACCGCGCCGCTGGTGGGGCCGAAGGCGGTGATCTCGACGTCCCCATAGAGCTTGGGCTGGGCGCGGATCTTGCGGCGGTAGGCGGCCACGATCTCGGCGGCCGCGGGTTCGCCGGGATCGTTGGTCTGCAGGTCGGCGGCGAACAGCTTGCCGTCGGTGGCCGCCAGGTAGGGCGCCAGGATGTCGGTGTACCAGCCGGCCCCCGGCCAGAACTCCACGACCGTCTGGCCAGGGGCCAGGCGGAAGAACTGGAGCGTCTCGACCGGGTGGCGCCAGGGATCGCGGGCCTTGTCGAGGGGATCGCGCCAGGCGCCGGCCACCACCTGGTCCAGGGTCAGGGGACCGGCTTTCGCGGCGGGCGGCTCGTCGGCCGTCTTCCCACAGGCGGCGAGCGCCAGGGTGGAGCCGATCATCGCGCGCCGCGACAGAGAAACTGCTGAGAGCATCTACGAACCCGAACCCCTGGCGAACCGCCCCACCGGAGTAGCCCCAGTCGGCGGAGCGGTCAAAACCCGACGGCTCAGCCGGGTTTGACGAAGCGCAGGGTCATGCGGTCGCTCTCGCCGATGGCGTCGTACTTGGCCCGGTCGAAGGCGGGATCGGCGGGCTTGTCGCCCTGGCTGTTGCGACGCACCGGCGGCAGGGTCCAGACGCCGAAGGGGTGATCCTTGGTGTCCTTGGGATTGGCGTTGACCTCGGAGGAGGCGGCCAGCTTGAATCCGGCCTTCTCGGCGGCGGCCACCACGTTGGCGGTGGAGACGTAGCCATCCCGCGCGTCGCCGTTCTGCGGCCGCGGATCGGAGCGGTGCTCCTCGACGGCCAGGACTCCGCCCGGCTTCAGCACGGCGTAGAAGTCGGCCATGGCCTTGTCGAGCATCGGGGGCTGCCAGAGCCAGTTGTGGATGTTGCGGGCGGTGATCACCATGTCGGCAGAGGCCGAACCCAGGGGCTTGGACTTGGCCCCGAAGTTCACGAAGCCGACCTTCCCGAACTTGGCCTCGTCGGCATACTTGGCCTCGAAGGCCGCGCGGCCCTTGCGGGCGGCGTCGGACAGCTTGGGATTGTCCAGGTCGGCGGCGCTGGCGATGTAGGTTCCGCCGGTGGCCTTGGCGTAGGGCGCCAGGATCTCGGTCCAGTACCCGCTCCCGGGCGAGATCTCGATGATGGTCTGCTTGGGCTTCACGCCCCAGAAGGCCAGGGTTTCATAGGGGTTGCGGGCGGCGTCGCGGACGGTATGGGCCTCGGTGCGGGCCGGTCCGGCGACAGCGGCCTTCAGCGCCTTGTCCTCCGCGGCTTGGGCGGCGGGCGCCACGGCGATGACGGCCAGGGCGGAGAGCAGGGCGAGCGAGCGGGCGGACATCGAGCGAACCTCAGGGTGTTTAGGACCGCGCGACCCTAATGGCCAAGCCTTCCGTGGCAAGGCCCCGCGCCATGACGTTTGCGTCAGAACAACCCCTTGAAGCCCGAAAAGAGGCGCCTACCTAAGATCTCGAAGGCGCTGGAATTCCGGGCCTTCCAGGCCGCGCGTGACTTCGGTGCGTGCGACGCCTGCATCCCTGACCTGCAACCTTGCTTAAGCCAAGAAGGATGTAACCCACATGCGTACTGTCGATTTCTCCCCCCTCTATCGTTCTGTCGTCGGCTTCGACCGTCTCGCGGCCCTGCTTGAAACCGCCAGCGCGGACGCCGCCACCGGCTATCCGCCCTACAACATCGAGCGCACCGACGAGAACGCCTACCGCATCGAGATCGCGGTGGCCGGCTTCCGTCCCGACGAACTGAACATCGAGGTGAAGGAAAACCTCCTCACCGTGCAGGGCCGCAAGGCCGCCAATGACGACCAGCGCCGCTTCCTGCATCGCGGCCTCGCCGAGCGCGACTTCGAGCGCCGGTTCCAGCTGGCCGACTATGTGGTGGTCACCGAGGCCAAGCTCTCCGACGGCCTGCTGGCCATCTCCCTGAAGCGCGAACTCCCCGAGGCCCTCAAGCCCCGCCGGATCGAGATCGCCACGGGCGAGCCCACCGGCCTCATCGAAGGTGAAAAGGCCGCCTGACCCCCTCTCAGGTCGG
>JAZKFM010000294.1:0-10752 GCA_040386415.1 Pseudomonadota bacterium | reverse complement strand
CCGCCCTTTTCCGTGACCATCGCCGCCAAGGTTCACAGCGGAAATACAATGAACTGAAGATGACACCCGGCGTTCAGCCAGGGCTCAGATCGATGATGTCACATTCAGATTGCAGGATCAGGCCTCACCACCGGCCTGATCGTCTCGATCATCGCCAACTCGCGTCGCCGCCTTCAGCCTCTCGCGGCCTCCGGGCGGGCTCCACCAAGGACATCATGAACAGCAACGTTTCCGCCACCGTCGTCCTCGCGCTGATGGCGCTCGCCGCGTGCGCGCCCAAGGCCGAAAAGACCGTCGCGGCGATCGATCCAGCGACCTCGGCGACCGCCCCCGCGACGAGGCCCGCCCTGGCCGAGCCCCGGACCCTGGACGAGATGCTGGCGCGCGCCCGGGACCGCTTCGCCGTGGCCGACCTCAACCAGGACGGCAAGGTGACCACCGAGGAACTGGAGCAGGGCCGGGCCGACCGCGAGGTCTCCGGCCCCCGCTGGGGCGCCGGCGGCCGGCTGATGCGCGCCGATACCGATACGGACGGGGAGATCACCCTGGCCGATGTGGAGGCGCACGCTCGCAAGCGTTTCGCCCGCCTGGACGCCGACAAGGACGGCGTCGTCAGCCCCGGCGAGACGCGCGTGGCCCTGCGCCCGGCGAACTAGAACCTTCCGTGCCGGCCCTCGCCGGCGGCGAAGCGGGCGGCGCCCTGAACCGCCGAGCCTGACCTGAGGGTCTCGCGGCCAAGATCGACCTCGTTCGTGGTGGCGGTCGGCCAATCCATTGACCATTGGGCGATGGCCGAGGCGCGGTCGCTGCGCAGGCAGGCCTGGGGGAAGGCGCTGAGCTGTTGCGCCAGTTCGAGGGCGTGCTTCAGCGCCTCGCCCTTGGGGACCAGCCGGTTCGCCAGGCCGATGGCATAGGCCTCCGCCGCCTCGACCGGTCGCCCCGTGAGGATCAGGTCCATGGCCCGGGAGTGGCCGATCAGGCGCGGCAGGCGCACGGTGCCAAGGTCGATCAGGGGCACCCCGAACCGACGGCAGAACACCCCGAAGACCGCGCCCTCCGCGGCCACCCGCAGGTCGCACCAGGCGGCGACCTCGATGCCGCCGGCCACGGCGTGCCCCTCCACGGCGGCGATCACCGGCTTGGACAGCTCCAGCCGCGTGCAGCCCATGGGCCCAAGGTCGCCCTCGCGATGCAGGGGATTGCCGCGCCCTTCGCTGACCCCCTTCAGGTCGGCGCCGGCGCAGAAGGTCCCGCCCCGCCCCTGCAGGACGGCCACGTCCAGGTCGGGATCGGCGTCGAAGCCCTTGAAGGCCTCGTAGAGCTGTTGTGCGGTGGGGGCGTCGACGGCGTTGCGGGCGCCTGGCCGCTCGATGGTGACGACCGCAATGCGGCCGATGGTTTCCACGCTGACGGTCTGCACGGGAGCCTCCTTTTTGACTTCAGGAGGTCAGGCTACGCCGCTGACGCGGCGTCAGCGAATGTTCAGGCCGCCGCGCGCGCCAGCTCGAAGCCGAGGGTGGCGTACAACTGCACGTCCCGGACGCTGGCCCCGCCCATGCGGGCGTCGGTGAGGTCGCAACCGCGCAGGTCGGCGCCGTCCAGCACCGCACCGGTCATGTCGGCCCCCTGGGCCTGGGCGTAGCGGAGATTGGTCCGCTCGAAACTGGCGGCGGTCTGACGGGTGGCGCTGAGCGGCAGGGGCGCGAAGATGGCGCCGCGCAGGTCGGCCTTGGTGAGATTGGCGCCGGTCAGCCGCGCGCCGCGGGCGTCGGCCTCACGCATGCAGACGCCGCGCAGGTCCGCGCCGTCCAACTGCGCGCCCTGCAGGTGAGAGCCCGTCAGATCGAGACCGACCATGATCGCGCCCTTGGCGCTCATGGCGCTGAGCCGCAGGCCGCGCAGGCGGTCGGCCAAGGGGCGCAGGTCTTCCTGGTCGAAGTTCGCCGGCTTCCCCTCGCGGCCGCCGGTCTGGCACCAGAGGTGGTTGCCTTGGGCGCGGGCGAACAGTTCCTCTGCCCGTTCGATGGCGGCCGCCGTGGGCGCGCGGATGGCGCCGGCCATGTTGGCGCCGTAGGTGCGGGCCTGGGCCACATCGACCCCGGTCATCGTCGCGAAGGAGAGGTTGGCGCCCTCGAAATTGGTGTTAGCCACGTCGGCGCCGTCCAGCATGGCGCCCGACAGGTTGGCGTCCTTCAGGTTCGCGCCTGACATCTTCGCCCCCTTCAGGGAGCAGTCGGTGAAGTCCGAGGCGAAGACGGAGGCGTCGTTGAGCTGGGAGCCGTCCAGGGTGGCGCCGGCGAAGATGGCGTTGTCCAGCTGGCCCTCGCGGGTCTGGTGGACCACCGAGGCCAGGCCCTTGGAGGGATGGGGCAGAGCCACCTGGCCAACCCGGAAGTCAGCCTGGGTCAGGTCGGCCTGGGAGAGATTGGCGCCACGCAGGCAGGCGCCCCGCAGGTCGGCGCGGACCAGGCGCGCGCGGCGCAGATCGGCCTTGCGCAGATCGCAGCCGAACAGGATGGCGCGTTCAAGGTTGATGCCCGCCATCTTGGCGCCGTCGAAGATCGAGGCCGAGACGTCGGCATCGGCCAGGTTGCGGCCGGCAAGGTCGGCGCCGGAAAGATCGACGAACTTCAGGACCGCGCGCTTGCCGCCGGGCTTCCGGGCGATGAACTTCTCATGGCTGGAGACGATCAGCTCGATCTCGCCGGCGGACAGTTTTCTTCGGCCGGACAAGGTGATGTTGGTCATGCGGTCAGGCTCTGGCGAACGGCGATCTGTGGGAATTTCTTAGACCCCAGATGCAACCGAACCCTTAAGGTTGACGCGGCGTGATCAGATTGTCTCGCCCAGGCCCCGGGCGCCCCATTTCTGGGCCCCGGTGAGATTAGCCTGCCGCAGCTGGGCGTTGGTGAAGTTGGCCCGGCTCAGGTCGGCGTCGGTCAACAGGACGTGGCGCAGGTCCGCGCGCGCCAGGTCGGCGTTCTTCAGGCTCGCGCCGGTGAGATTGCAGGGCAGGATGCGGTCGCCCCCCAGCAGCAGGGGTCCCATCTGGGCGTCGCGCAGGTCGGCGCTGGCAAGCTTGGCGCCCATCATGCGCGCGCCCCTCAGGTCGGCGCGGCGCAGGTTGCAGGCCCGCAGGTCGGCCCCCTCCAGGTTCGCGCCCTGAAGCTGCACGCCCTCCATGTCGAGGCCGTAAAACACTGCGCCCTTGGCGGAGAGCGCCGTCAGGTTGAAGCCGCGGACCGTCTCGAGAGCCCGCAGATCGGCGTTGTCGAACACGCTGGGCGATCCTTCCGCCCCGCCGGTCTCGCACCAGCGGGCGTGGTCGCGGATCATGGTCTTGTAGGGGAGGTCGGAGACCGCCTTGCCCGAGGGCTGGTCGGTGAGCGCGCCGCGCATGTCGGCCTGGCTGATGTTCCAGGAATAGGTCTTGGCGCCCACCAGGATGCAGTCGCGCAGGTCGGCGCCCGCCAGGTCCGCGCCGGATAGGTCGGCGCCGGCCATGTTGGCGCCCGTCAGGGTGCATTGCTTGAGGTTGGCCCGGACCAGCTTGGCGTCCTTGAGCACCGCGTCGGTGAAATCGGCCCGGACTGCCATGACGCCCGACAGGCGCGACCGCTCCAGGTTTGCGCCGGCCAGGATGGCGCCCTGCATCTCGCCCACCCGGTTCTGGTGCTCCATGACCTTCAGGCCCTGGACGCGGTCCACCGAGGCGATGGAGCCTTCGCGCAGGTCGCATTCGAAGAGGTCGGCGCCGGTCAGGTTAGCGTTGCGCAGGCAGGCGCCGCGCAGGTCGGCCCGGCGCATGGAGGCGTCGGTGAGATTGGCGTTCTGCAGGTCCGCGCCGAACAGGTTGGCGTGGTCCAGGCGGGTGCCCTGCAGCTGGCAGTCGGAGAGGATGGCCCCGGTGAAATCGCCGTCGCACAGATTGCGCCCGCGCAGATCCAGGCCGGTGAGATTCTTCCAGGCGAACACCGCCCGAGCGCCGCCGGGCTTGGAGGTCCAGAGCCGGTCATGCTTGGCGCAGATGGCGTCGACCTCAGCCTGGGTGAGAGGCTGGAGATCCTGGATCGTTGCGGTTTGAAGCGACATGGGAGGCTGGGGGACCCTGAACTTACTGTCCCCAGAATAGGTTCTCGCAATTAACACGCTGTTTCCGCCACTTAGCGAAAACACGGTGAAGAATCACTAAGTCGTGGGCGGCTGATAGTCCGCGTACAGGGCCCCGGCCTCGGTCTGCAGCAGACCAAGCTCCACCTTGAGCCCCGCGGCCCGCAACCTCTCCGTGCCCCGTCCCGACGCATAGGTTGAGGCGTCGGTGCAGGCGATCACCACGCGCGCCACCCCCGACGCCACCAGCCGTTCCGAGCAGGAGGCCGTTGCGGTGGACCTCTGGCCGCAGGGCTCCAGGGTGACATAGGCGGTCGCGCCGCGGGCGGCTTCGCCGGCCCGATCCAGGGCCTGTTCCTCGGCATGGGGCCGGCCCCCGTCCTGGGTGACCCCCTGCCCCACCACCACGCCCGCGGCCACGATCACGCACCCCACGGAGGGGTTGGCGCCGGTCTTCCCGAGCTGGGTGCGGGCCAGCGCGATGGCGGCGCGCATGTGATCATCGTCGGTCATGCCGGGTTTGTGAGGCGCCCGTGGCCTTCCCGGCAAGCCCGCGCGGTTGAGCCGGCTTCGCCCCTCGCCCATAGTCGGGCCTGGACGGGAGGGCTTCGTGACCGACGCACTGGTGATCAGGGGCCTCAACAAGACCTTCCGGACGCCTGCCGTGGACAACCTGGACCTGACGGTCCGCTCCGGCGAACTCTACGCCCTGCTGGGTCCCAACGGCGCGGGGAAGACCACCACCCTGCGCATGGTGGCGGGGCTGCTGAAGCCCGACACCGGGGCGATCAGCGTGTTCGGCGTCGACGCCCTGGCCGACCCCATGGCCGCCAAGCAGCTCATCGCCTGGGCGCCCGACGAGCCCATGCTCTACGACCGTCTGACGCCTCTCGAGTATCTGGAGTTCGTGGCCGGGCTGTGGGGCGTGGAGGCCGCGACCGCCCGCGACCGCTCCGAGGAGCTGCTGCGCATGCTGGGCCTCTGGGACGAGCGCGGCCGCCGGTGCGAGGGGTTCTCGCGGGGCATGAAGCAGAAGACCGCCCTGGCCGGCGCCCTGATCCACGATCCGAAACTGCTGATCCTCGACGAACCGCTCACCGGCCTCGACGCCGGCGCCGCGCGCCAGGTGAAGGACCTGCTGACCGCCCGCACCCGGGCCGGGGCGACGGTGATCCTGACGACCCATATCCTGGAGGTGGCCGAGCGGATGGCCGACCGCATCGGCATCATCCAGCACGGCAGGCTGCTCATCGAGGGCCGCCTGGAGGAGTTGCGGGCCCAGGCCGGCGACGGCGACGCCAGCCTGGAGGACCTGTTCCTCGACCTCACCGGCCAGCCCGAGGCCGCGTCCGCGTGATCGCCAGGCCGGGCTCGACCCTGTGGCTGCTGGCCCACGAGATGCGGCTGGGCTGGCGCGCCCTGCTGGCGCGGCGCGGCGAGAACCGCCGCGGGGGTTGGATGGCGCTGGCCACCGTCGGGCTTGTCACCCTGGCGGGCGGCGTGCCGATCGGCCTGATGCTGCGCCGGGTGGAGATCACCGTGACCCCGACGGGCGTCTTGCTGGCCGACGCCGTCCTGGCGGTGATCTTCAGCCTGATGCTGTCCCAGACCTTGGCCGCCGCCGCCGACGTGCTCTACGACCGGGGCGACCTGGACCTGCTGTTCTCCTCGCCCATCGACCCACGCAAGGTGCTGACCGTGCGGTTCGCGGCCATCGCGCTCAACCTGTTCCTGGTGTTCTCGGCCTTCCTCGGCCCCTTCCTGATCCCCATCGCCCTGATCGGCCACCCGCCCTGGCTGTCGGCCTTCCTGGTCCTGGCGAGCGTGGCCATCGCGGCCACGGCCTGCGGCCTCGTGGTGGCCATGGGCATGTTCGCCGCCATCGGTCCGCGCCGGACCCGCACCGTCGCCCAGGTGGCCTCGGCCCTGATCGGGGCGGGGTTCTTCCTGGTGACCCAGGCGCGAAACATCTTCGGCGCCCCGGTGGGGTCGGTCTGGAGCGACCTGATCGCCGCCGCCACGGCCCCGGGCGTCGTCATACCCCCGGTGGCGGCCCTGCCCCTGCGCGCCCTGCTCGGAGACCCTGGCGCGGTGGGGATCCTGCTGGGGACCGCCCTGGCGATGTTCGCGGGCGTGAACCTCTGGCTGGGCGGCCGGTTCGCCGCGACTCGGCCGCCGCCGCCGGGGCCGAGGCCAGCGTGGTCAAGGCGCGCACCGCGCCGGTGGCCTTCACCGGCGGGGCCTTCGCGGCCACGGTGCGCAAGGAGCTGCGGCTGATGAGCCGCGACGCGGCCCTGATGTCCCAGGTGATGCTGCGGGTGCTGTACCTGCTGCCCCTGGCCTTCATCCTGCTGCGCAATGCCGGAAGCCAATCCCTGCTGGCCCTGCCGGGCGGAGCGGCGGCCCTGACCTTCGTGGCCGGCCAGGTGGCCGCGAGCCTGGCCTGGATCACCGTCTCGGCGGAGGACGCCCCCGACCTGATCGCCTGCGCGCCCACCCCCATCGCCACCGCGCGCCGGGCCAAGCTCACGGCGGCCTTCATCCCGGTCGCCGCCCTGCTGGCCCCCATCCTGCTGACCCTGATCGTGCTGGAGCCCCGGGTCGGCCTGGCGGCGAGCGCCGGCTGCGCGGCGGCGACGGTGGCCAACGGCCTCATCAACATCTGGTATCAGCGCCCGGCCAAGCGCTCGGAGTTCCGCCGCCGCCGGGGGTCGAGCTGGGTCTCGACCCTGGCCGAGGTCGCGGTGGGGCTGTGCATCGCGGGGGCCGCGGGTTTGGCCGCCGCGGGCCTGGCCTGGGCGCTCATTCCGGCCGTGCTGGCCGGCCTGCTGTTGCTGGCCGTCCGCCGCACCGACGCCCAGATCGCCCAGGCGCTGAGGGCCGCCGCGCGTTAAGCCCCGTAGGTCGGCAGCTTCGTCGCGCGGGCGTCGTCCAGATAGCGGGCCGAGGTCGGCTTCAGGGCGCCGTCCAGTTCGATGAGCAGCGGATTGCCGGTGGGGATTTCCACGTCGATGATCGCCTCCGACGACAGGGCGTACAGCAGCTTGACGATGGCGCGCAGGGAATTGCCGTGGGCGGCCACCAGCACGGTCTCGCCGGCCGCCAGCTTCGGGGCGATCTCGGCGGCCCAGTAGGGCTCGACCCGATCCAGGGTGGTCTTCAGGCTCTCGGTGTCGGGCAGGGTCGCGCCGGCGTAGCGGCGGTCGCCCGCGAAGTCGAACTCGCCGCCGGGCGCCAGCGGGGGCGGCGGGATGTCATAGGACCGGCGCCAGACCTTCACCTGGTCATCGCCGTGCTTCTTGGCGGTCTCAGCCTTGTTCAGCCCGGTCAGGCCGCCGTAGTGGCGCTCGTTCAGCCGCCAGTCCTTGGTCTCCGGCACATAGACCTGACCCGCCGCCGCCAGGGCCAGCCAGCTGGTGCGGATCGCCCGCGTCAGGACCGAGGTGAACACCCGGTCGATCTGGACGCCCGCAGCCTTTATCAGGTCGCCGCCCTTGGTCGCCTGGGCCTCGCCCTCCGGCGTCAGGTCCACGTCCACCCAACCGGTGAAACGATCTTCGAGGTTCCAGCGGCTCTGGCCATGGCGCAGCAGGATCAGGGTGGGCACTGGGAAACCTCCATTCGCGAGCGAGGCCTGCGGGCTAGGGTGCGGGGACGGTGAGGTCAAGGGTTCGCTGGCCCGAGGCGATTGGAGCCGCTATATCGGCCGACCATGCGTGACCGCCTGTTCTTCCCCGCCGTCGCCCTGGCCGCCCTCGTGATGGTGGCCCTGGCCCTTGTCTGGCCCCAGGGACTGGGTGACCGCTCACCCGGCGTATTCGGTCGCACGCCCACCCAGCGGACACCGGCGGTGCAGGCGGCGATGAAGCGGGAGACCGAGGCGGCCAACAAGCGCGTCAACCAGGCCCGGCAGGCGGTCTCCGACCTGCAGAGCCAAGCCATATCCCCGACCCAATGACCGACTTCGACGCCGTGGCCGTGGGCCGCCGGGTGCTGGCCGCCGAGGCCGACGCCCTGAACCAGCAGGCTGACGGCCTGGGCGCGGCCTTCGCCAGGGCCGTCGACATCCTCCACGCCGCCAAGGGCAAGATCGTCTGTTCCGGCATCGGCAAGTCGGGCCACGTGGCGCGCAAGATCGCCGCCACCTTCGCGTCGACCGGCGCGCCGGCCTTCTTCGTCCACGCCAATGAAGCCAGCCATGGCGACCTGGGCATGATCGCCGAGGGCGACGTGGTGCTCTGCCTGTCGAAGTCGGGCGAGGTGAAGGAACTGGCCGATGTCCTGGCCTATTCCCGCCGCTTCCATATCCCGCTGATCGCGCTGACCGCAGACCCCAAGAGCGCGCTGGGCAAGGCCGCCGATGTGGTGCTGCAACTGGCCGACGCCGCCGAGGCCACCGCCGAGGTCAAGGCGCCCACCACGTCGACCACCCTGCAGATGGCGCTCGGCGACGCGCTCGCCGTCGCGCTCCTGGAGCGGCGCGGCTTCACGGCCAAGGACTTCAAGACCTTCCACCCCGGCGGCAAGCTGGGGGCCATGCTGCAGACCGTCGGCGACCTGATGCACGGGCCGGCCGAACTCCCCCTGGTCTCCCTCGACACCCCCATGGCCCAGACCCTGCTGGTGATGACGGAGAAGGCCTTCGGTATCGTCGGTGTCACCGGCCCCGACGGCGCCCTGCAGGGCGTGATCACCGACGGCGACCTGCGCCGCCACATCGACGGCCTGATGGGCCACACCGCCGGCGAGGTCATGACGCCAGGCCCCAAGAAGACCGCCCCCCCCGGCATGCTCGCAGGCGAGGCCCTGGCCCTGATGAGCGATCCCCTGCCCATGGTCACCGTGCTGTTCGTGGTGGAGGGCGCAAAACCGGTCGGAATCTTGCGCGTTCACGACCTGGTCCGCGCGGGCGTGTAGCAATCGTCACGAAACGTAAGTTCAAGGCTCGCGTTCGCATGGTCTTAAGGCTTCAAGACCTCTAAGAAGCCTGCCGAAGACATACGCTGGAGTCCTGATGCTTCCCGTTCCGCGCGCCGACCTCGTCCCCAACACCCTGGACTACGAAATCTATCCGCTGGTGAAGGCCACCGGCTTCCGGGAATACGACGCGCGCTGGCTGCTCGGTCCTGACATCAACCTGCTGGGCATCGAGGCCCTGGGGCTGGGACTTGGGACCTATATCCAGGAGCTGGGCCAGACCAAGATCGTCATCGGCCACGACTTCCGCTCCTATTCCATCTCCGTGAAACAGGCCCTGACCGTCGGCCTGCTGGCCGCGGGCTGCGAGGTCCTGGACATCGGGCTGGCCCTGTCGCCCATCGCCTATTTCGCCCAGTTCGACCAGGACGCCCCCTGCGTGGCCATGGTCACCGCCAGCCACAATGAGAACGGCTGGACCGGGGTGAAGATGGGCGCCCAGCGGCCCCTGACCTTCGGCCCCGTCGAGATGGGCCGCCTGAAGGAGATCGTCCTGGGCGGGCTGAGCCAGATGCGCCCCGGCGGCTCCCTGACCCACGTCACCGGGGTGCCGGAACGCTATGTCGCCGACATCGTCCGCCGCGTGGCCGTGAAGCGGCCGTTGAAGGTGGTCTGCGCCTGCGGCAACGGCACCGCCGGCGCCTTCGCCCCCGACGCCCTGCGCCGCATGGGGGTCGAGGTCATCGAGATGGACTGCGAGCTCGACTGGACCTTCCCGCGCTACAATCCCAACCCCGAAGATCACGAGATGCTGCAGGAGATGGCCAAGGCGGTTCGCCAGCACGGCGCCGACCTGGCCCTGGGCTTCGACGGCGACGGCGACCGATGCGGAGTGGTGGACGACACGGGCGAGGAGATCTTCGCCGACAAGATCGGCCTGATGCTGGCCCGCGACCTGTCGGTCCTGCACCAGAACGCCACCTTCGTGGTCGATGTGAAGTCCACCGGGCTCTACGCCACCGACCCGGTCCTGGCCGCCAACGGCGCCAAGACCGTCTATTGGAAGACCGGCCACTCCTACATCAAGCGCAAGACCGCCGAGCTGGGCGCCCTGGCCGGCTTCGAGAAGAGCGGCCACTTCTTCTTCAACGACCCGCTCGGGCGCGGCTACGACTGCGGCCTGACCGCGGCGGCCGCCATCCTGGCGATGATGGACCGCAATCCGGGCAAGAAGCTCTCGCAGCTGAAGGACGCCCTGCCGATCGCCTATACCTCGCTCACCATGTCGCCCCACTGCGGCGACGAGGTGAAGTATGGCGTCGTGGACGGCGTGGTGGCCGAGTACGAGGCCCTGGCCAAGGCCGGCGGCACGATCCTGGGCCGCAAGATCGTCGAGGTGATCACCGTCAACGGCGTCCGCGTGGCGCTGGAGGACGGCTCCTGGGTCCTGGTGCGCGCCTCCTCCAACAAGCCCGAGATCGTGGTGGTGGTGGAGAGCACCCAGTCGGACGCCGACATGCGCGCCCTGTTCCGCGAAGAGGTAAAGCCGCGCCTCGCCAAACGGCCAGAGGTCGGCGCCTACAACCAGGAAGTCTGACCGCGGCGCGGCTTTTGCGGCGTCCCGAAACGATGTACCGGCCGTCCGCGAGGGCTGGCTTGCTCCAAGGCGAGGATAGACGATGCACGTGACGATGATTGGCACCGGCTATGTGGGCCTGGTGAGCG
>JAZKFM010000293.1:0-3529 GCA_040386415.1 Pseudomonadota bacterium | reverse complement strand
ACTCGATAGCGTGGCCAAGGCCGACTACGCCAAGGTCGATGAGGCCTGCACGCTCTGCGACATGTGCTTCCTGACCAAGTGCCCCTATGTGCCGCCGCACGAATTCGACATCGATATCCCGCACCTGATCCTGCGCTACCGGGCCGCCAAGCGGCGCGCGGGGCGGACGGACTTCATCCGCGACCAGCTGGGCCAGACCGACCGCAACGGCAAGCTGGCCAAGCCCTTCGCGGGCCTCGCCAACTGGGCGACGGCGCGGAAGAACACCCCGCTGCGGGGGCTGCTGGACGCCATCGCGCAGATCGACGCCGAGGCCGAGCTGCCGAAGTATCATTCGAAGACCGCCACCGACCGGCTGAAGGCGCCTGTTCCCGCCAACCCCCAGGGCCCGGCCTTCGGCCTGCGCAAGGCGGTGATCTACGCCACCTGTTTCGTGGACTACAACCAGCCCGACACGGCGGTGGCCGCGGCTCGCGTCCTGGCGCTGCAGGGGGTGGAGGTCCGGCTGATCTATCCGGAATGCTGCGGCATGCCCCAGCTGGAAGCCGGCGACCTGACCGACGTGGCCGGCCGGGCCCAGCGGATCTCCCAGGCCTTCGCCCCCTGGATCGAGGACGGCTACGACGTCGTGGCGCTCACCGCCTCCTGCGGCCTGATGATGAAGTTCGAATGGCCGTTGATGCATCCCGGCGACCATGCGGTGGGGCGGCTGGCGGCGGCCACGCGGGACATCAGCGAATACCTGCTGGACATCGCCCGCACCGAGGGGCTCGCGCCGGGGCTCTCCACCGTCGAGGGCGGGATCACCGTGCACCACGCCTGCCACGCCCGGGCGCAGAACATGGGCCAGAAGTCGGCCGACCTGCTGCGGCTGATCCCCGGCGCCAAGGTCGATGTGGTGGAGCGCTGCTCGGGTCACGGCGGCACCTTCGGGATCATGAAGGAAACCCGGCCCGCGGCCCTGAAGGTGGGCAAGCCCACCACCCGCCAGGTGGCGCAGAAGGCCAACGCCGAGCTCTGTTCCGACTGCCCGTTGGCCTGCAAGCACATCGGCCAGATGCTGATCGCCGAGACCGGCGACGCCGCCCAGCCGCGCCAGTCCCACCCCATCGAAATCTTCGCCCGCGCTTACGGGCTTTAGGAAACCGCCATGCCGCTGAGTGAGCGCCGGATCGTCAAGGCCGACCTGCTTCCCGACGCCGAGTTCGCCAAGGTGCGGGGCGAACGCCGCAAGGCCCTCCTGCCCACCAAGCGCCTGCGCCGCATCGATCTGGGGCCCATCTGCTCGTTCTATTTCGAGAGCTTCGAGACCATGCTGTTCCAGGTCCAGGAGATGCTGCTGATCGAGAAGGGCGGCGAGGCCCAGCTGGCCGACGAGCTGGCGGCCTATAACCCGCTGATCCCGCAGGGTTCGGAACTGGTGGCCACGGTGATGTTCGAGATCGAGGACGAGGTCCGCCGCGCCGCCACCCTGGCGCGGCTGGGCGGGGTGGAGGATCACTTCTTCGTCCAGGTCGGCGAAGACCGCATGCCGGGCGTCCCCGAGGGTGATGTCGAGCGGACGCGGGAAGACGGCAAGACCTCGTCGGTCCACTTCCTGCGGTTCCCCCTGAAGCCGGAGCACCTGGCCCAGTTCCGCGACCCGGCCGTGACCGTGGCCATCGGCTGCGACCACGAGAGCTACGGCCACCTGGCTCTGCTGAGCCCCGCGACGCGGGCGGAGCTGGCGCGGGACTTCGCTAGCTGAAGAGCAGCATCGCCAGGACCCAGCCCAGCACCACGGCGGTCTCGGCGACGATCAGCAGGACCGGCTTCCAGCCGACATAGGCCAGCTCCTTGAGGGAGGTCTTGGCCCCCAGGGCGGCGATGGCGGTGACCAGGCACCAGCGTGACGCCTCGCCGGTCTGTTCCATGAGGCTGGCGGGCGCGACGCCCGCGGAATTGACCGCCACCAGGGCCACGAAGCCCAGCAGGAACATCGGAACCAGGGGCGGCCGCTTGCCCGAGGGACCGGCGACCATCTTGGAACGGAACATCAGGGCCACCACCACGATGACCGGCAGCAGCAGGGCGACGCGGAACAGCTTGACGATGGTGGCCGTGTCACCGGTTTCCTTGGAGACCCCGTAGCCGGCCCCCACCACCTGGGCCACGTCGTGGATGGTGGCGCCCAGGAAGACCCCGGCCTCCGTATGGGTCAGGCCCACGGCCGCGGCGATCAGCGGATAGAGCACCATGGCCACGGTCGACAGCGTCGTGACCCCCACCACCGTCAGGGTGGTGTCCCGCTCCCGGGTCGGCGAGGGCGGCAGGACCGAGGACAGGGCCAGCGCCGCCGAGGCGCCGCAGATGGCGACGGCGCCGCCGGTGAGGATGCCGAAGTCGGGCTTGAGCTTGAAGGCGCGCGAGAGGCCCCAGCCGGCCAGGATGGTGAGCACCACCCCGCCCGCGGCGATCACCAGCACCTCGCCGCCGAGCGAGCTGATCTGGTCGATGGTGATCCGCGCGCCCAGCAGGGCGACCCCCAGGCGCAGCACCGTGCGGCCCATGAAGTCGATGCCCGGACGGCAGCGCGGGTCCTGGCCGACGAAGTTCACCGCCATGCCCAGCAGCAGCGCAAACAGCATGACCGGCGCGCCGTAGTGGTCGGAGAGCCATGAGGCCGCCAACGCCACCACCACGGCGATCAGCCCGCCGGGCAGGATCGCCTGACCCGCCCGGTAAAGCCGCAGATAGGCCGGCGTGCCGGCAGGCGCGGGACTGAGGACCGGCACCCCCTCCAGCGAGTCGAAGGAGGCGAAGGCGAACTCGTGTTGCTCGGGTTCGCCCGGGGACGTCACGGCAGCAGGGGCCCGTGGTTCAGCCTGGGCAGGACATGGCGGGCGAAGAGGTCGGCCTCGGCGGCGTGCGGGTAGCCCGACAGGATGAAGGCGTCGATGCCCATGGCCTGGTAGGCCTGAAGCTTGGCCAGCACCTGGTCGGGATCGCCGACGATGGCCGCGCCGCAGCCCGAGCGGGCCCGGCCGATACCGGTCCAGAGATTGGCCTCGGCGTAACCGTCGTCCGAGGCGTTCTCGCGCAGTTCGGCCTGGCGGCGCACGCCCACCGACTGGCTGTCCAGGGACTTGGCGCGAATGGCGTCGCCGGCCGGCGCATCCAGGTGCGACAGCAGGCGGTCGGCGGCGGCGCGGGCCTGCGCCTCCGTCTCGCGGACCACCACGTGGACGCGGTAGCCGAACTTCAGCTTGCGGCCGTGCCGGGTGGCGCGCGCGGTCATGTCGGCGAGGATCTCCTTCACCGCCTCCTGCTTGTCGGGCCACATCAGATAGACGTCGCAGCCCTTGGCCGCCGCCTCGCGGGCGTCCTCCGACAGGCCGCCGAAATAGAACTGGGGGGACTTGCCCGAGACCGTGCGGACGCGCGGCGGCTCCACCTTCAGCTTGTAGAATTCGCCGTCGAAATCGAGCGCCTCGCCGTTCAGCAGGGTGCGCAGGATGTGCATGGTCTCGACGGTGCGCTGGTAGCGCGG
>JAZKFM010000292.1:4740-10916 GCA_040386415.1 Pseudomonadota bacterium | reverse complement strand
AGGTTGCGGGCGATCAGGATGGCGCCCTGGGGCAGGTCGCGGGTCTTGTGGCCTTCGCCGGACAGGTGGCGCAGCAGCCGGTCGTTGAGGTCTTCCAGGTCGTGCAGCCGCTCGCGAAGATAGGGGTCGCGGGCCTGGCCCAGGCGCGCGCGGTGCTCGGACCGCACCCGCTCCACCGCCGCCTCGGCGGTCAGGCCGTTGCGCACCGCGTCCTCCAGGCTGCGGTTCCAGCCGCGGTCGTGGGCGAACATCCGGTAGGTGTCGAGCACCTCGTAACTGGCTTCCACCAGCCCGTGCTGGCCGTCCAGCATCTGGTCGATCTGGGCCTGCAGGCTGGCGACCGCGGTGGCGAGCCGGATCTCCTCGGCCGCCACGTCGTCGCTCAGCAGCTTGGAGGTCGCCACCGGCGGCTCGTGCAGGACCACGACGCCGAGGGCCAGGCCGTCGGCGAACTTGGCGCCCTTCAGCCGCTCGGGGCGGTGGGGCACCAGCTCGGCGTTCTTCAGCGCGCCTTCGCTGGCCAGCTCGCTGCCGGCCACCATCTCGGCCAGCACCATGGCGACGATCTGCAGGTCCTCGACCTCGTCGTCGGAATACACCCGCTCGGTGCGGTTCTGGACCACCAGCACGCCGATCACTCGCCCGCCGCGTAGCAGGGGTACGCCCATGAAGGCGTGGAAGGGGTCTTCGCCGGTCTCGGGACGGTAGGAGAAGGCCGGGTGGTTGGGGGCGTCCGACAGGTTCAGCGGCCGGCCCAGGCGCAGGATCTCGCCCACCAGGCCCTCGCCGGGTTTCAGGCGGGTGACGTGGACGGCGGTGGGGTCCAGGCCCTCGGTGGCGAACAGCTCCATGTCGTTGGCGCCGCCGCGCATGTAGAGCGAGCAGACCTCGGCCACCATCGAGCGCGCGATGATGCGCACCACCATGTCCAGGCGTGACTGTGCGGGCCCGCCGCCGGCCAGGGCCTCGCGGATCTGCCGCAGCAGACTCCGTTGTCCTCGAATGGCGATGCCTGGTGCGGCCATCGGCCCTCACGTCCCTCCCGAAACTCCCGCCCAGCCGGGCGGCCGCGGCCAGCCCGGCCGTCTTGACCGCTCCCTAGCAGCTTTGGACGTCGGAACGGAGACGGAAAAGCGTCGAGTGGACGCAGGATTCTGTCACATGGCGGAAGTTTGGGCGCGGCTGGCCGTGGCGCGATGGCGCGCTTTGATCTGGCTCAATGCGGCTGGGGCCTTCCGCACCCGACCCTGGGAGCGCCGCGGCGCAACGACGCCGGCGTGCGGGGGAGGGACCATGACGTCATCGGGCGGATTGCTGCGGGTGAGGCGGATCGGCATGGCCGCGCCGTTCCGCTGGCTGGGGGGCGCCTGGAAGGATCTCTGGCGGGCCTGGCCGCCCCTGCTGGCCTATGGCCTGGCCCTGGCGGCCTTCAGTGTGTGGATGACCCTGAGCTTCATAGCCACCGGCGGCGCCTTCTGGGTCTTCGCCCTGACCTGCGGCTTCGTCTTCGTGGCGCCCATGCTGGCCATGGGGCTCTATGAGGCCGGCGCCCTGCTGGCCCGCGGCGAGCGCCCGACGCTCGCCCGCATGCTGTTCGTGCCCCGGGCGCTCTCGGCCGACGTCGCCATACTGGGCCTGGCCCTGCTGATGATCTTCTTCTTCTGGCTGCAGATCGCCCAGATCGTCTACGGCCTGTCGACCTGGGTCATCTACCGGACGGTGGAGACCCTGGCCGACTTCGCGCTCTACACGCCGGAGGGCCATCGCATGCCGATCGTCGGCTCCCTGATCGGCGGGGCGCTGGCCTTTCTCACCTATGGCCTTGTGGTGGTCTCGGCCCCCATGCTCCTGGACCGTCGAACCAGCGTCTTCGCCGCCACCATCACCAGCTTCCGCGCCGTGGCCGCCAATTTCGGACCGATGATCCTCTGGGCCCTGCTGATCGCGGCCCTGACCCTGTCGACGATCCTCACCGGCTTCCTCGCCCTGGTGATCGTCTTCCCCTGGCTCGGCCTGGCCACCTGGCGCGCCTATGGCGACCTGGTGGAGGCTCCGGACGCGTCCACGGTGGGGCCGGCTCCGTAGCTGTTCACAGACGAGGAGACGGGCAGATGGCCAATACGTTTGAGCTGGGCGCGGCGATCCTGGGGGGCCTGGGCGCCCTGGTGGGGATCCGCGCGGGGACCGAACAGCCGCGCTACACCGTTGTCGAGCGGCTCGGAGACCTGGAAATTCGCCACTACGGCCCCCGGCTCGCCGCGGAAGCCACCGTGTCCGGCTCGGCCACGGCGGCGCGCGGCGCTGGTTTCGAGGCGGTGGCCGGCTACATCTTCGGCGCCAACACCGCCAAGTCCTCCATCGCCATGACCGCGCCGGTGGCCCAGAGCGCTGCCGGCGGTTCCCAGACCATCGCCATGACCGCCCCGGTGACCCAGACCGCAGACGGGGCGGGGTCGTGGAAGGTGCAGTTCATCATGCCGGCCCGCTACACGCGGGCCACCCTGCCGGTCCCCACCAGCGACAAGGTCTCCATCGTTGAGCTGCCGGCCCAGGACTACGCCGTCCTGCGATTCTCCGGCTCGCGCAGCGGCCCGGCGGTGGCGCGCCGCACCGGCCAGCTCACCAGCGCCCTGGCGGGCCAGGGCTGGAAGGTCACCGGCCCGTCCACCGCCTGGTTCTACGATCCGCCCTGGACCCCGTCCTTCCTGCGCCGCAACGAGGTCGCCGCCCCGGTGGCGCGGACCATCTTCGCAGGCTCTGCGGCGCCGCGCTGACGGGCGCCCCCAAACGCCGAGCAGCCTCATCGAGGGGCTTTATCCCGTCACTCCGGCCGATTTAGGATCGCGGCCGTCGCCACCATCTCCCCCAGCAGGGCCATGGTGGCCGCGCCCGAGCAGTCGAAGGGGTCCAGCTCCACGCGCTTGAAGTATTTCAGCAGCAGGGCGGGATTGAGCTTGGCGATGCTCACATGGCCCATGGTCCAGTTGCCGAACCGCCGCTCGGAGATCTCCTCATAGGTCAGCAGGCGCACCTGCTGGTGGCGGTCGTCACGGACGATGGCGTTGAACAGCTCGCAGACCTCGTCGCGGCCGCCCTCGATCACCTGGATGAACAGGTTCTCCGACACACACAGCAGGCCGGTGATCCCGAGCGCGGGGTTGTTCTTGCGCGACTGCTCCAGGATCAGGTCCAGGCCCGGACCCTGCAGAGCGGCCGACGGGCGGCTGGCGTACAGACAGCGAACGAGCATCCTCAGCTCCGGTGCTTCAGCAGCGAGAGGAACTCGCTGCGCAGGTTGTGATCCTTCAGGAAGGAGCCGCGCATGACGCTGTTGATCATCATCGTCTCGTTGTCCTTCACCCCGCGCCAGTGCATGCAGAAGTGGTCGGCCTCCATGACCACCGCCAGGCCGTCGGGGCGCACCTTCTCCATCAGCAGGTCGGCCATCTGGGTGATGGCCTCCTCCTGGATCTGGGGGCGTGACATCACCCACTCGGCCAGGCGGGAATATTTCGACAGGCCGATCAGGTTGGAGTGCTCGTTGGGCATCAACCCCACCCACAGCTTGCCCATGATCGGACAGAAGTGGTGGCTGCAGGCGCTGCGGATGGTGATCGGACCCACGATCATCAGCTCGTTCAGGGACTCGGCGTTTGGAAACTCGGTGACCGGCGGCGCCGGAGCGTAGCGCCCGCGAAACACCTCGGTCAGGTACATCTTGGCGACCCGCTTGGCGGTCTCCTGGGTGTTGTGATCGCTCTGGGTGTCGATCACCAGGCTGTCGAGCACGCCCTTGAACTTGCCCTCCACCTCGGCCAGCAGCGCCTCAAGCTCCCCGGGCTCCAGGAAGGCGGAGATGTTGTCATTGGCGTGGAAGCGCTTCTTGGAGGCCTTCAGCCGGGCGCGGATCTTCGCGGAAACCGGCTGCGCGTCCGGCGCGTCGTCGACAGGCGTCTTGGTCACCGGGTCTCCACTCCTGAACTCTGGCGCGGGCGCGCGCGGCCTCTGGCGAGGCCCGTGTTCCGACGCCCCACCGATACGATGGCCAAGCTGTTCCAGATGCAACCTTCACCGCAGGACTATCTGCGGCCGTTCCGCTGCTTGCCGCCCGCGGAGCGCCAGACCTGCGTCGCGTCTTGTTCGCAAGCCCATTTGCTCTGCGAAGCCTGCAAAGCGCCAGGGCGGCGTCTCGCCGGCCTGAAATGGGACGAACGGCTCCGACGCGCCCATCAGCTCCGCGGGCGCCTCGACCGATCGCCGTTCAGCGCCGCTGACCGAGGAAAGCCAGCAGAAACTGGAAGAGGTTCACGAAGTCGAGGTAGAGGCTCAGCGCCCCAAAGCTTGTCGCGGAGCCCAACGCGGCCTTGTCGCCACCGAGCTGGTAGTAGGTGAGCTTCAGGCGTTGGGTGTCATGGGCGGTCAGACCGGCGAAAATGAGCACGCCTAGGCCGCTGATCATCAGCATCAACAGCGATGACTGCAGCACGAGGTTGACCAGGCTGGCGATGAGCAGACCGACGACGCCCATGATCAGGAATGCGCCGATGCCGGTCAGGTCACGCTTCGTGGTGTAGCCATAGAGGCTAAGCGCGCCAAAGGCCGTGGCGGTGACCAGAAAGGTCGAGGCCAGGCTCTGACCTGTGTACCGCAAGGCCAGCGCGCCGAACGATGCGCCGATCAGCGCCACCACCGTCCAGTAGAGGGCGCTGGCGGTCCTCGCAGACGCGCTCCGCATCAGGAAGGCCGAGCCCAGCAGGATGACGAGCGGCGCGAACACGAGGATCGTTCCGGCCAGGGTGTAGCCCGATAGCCGCCCGTCCGAGACCACGAACAGGGCGTCGCGCGCCGGCGCCCAGGCCGAGGTGGTCCAGGCCAGGCCCGCCGAGACCAGAAGGCCAAGGGCCATCTTGTTGTAGACGCCCAGCATGAACGCCCTCAGCCCGGCGTCGATCGCCATGTTGGGCCGGGTAAGGGCCTGGTCCAGGGTCGGATTCAACTTTTCCATGGGAAGCTCCCTTCGAGGGTTAGGATCGAGCCGCAGGTGGGGTTGCCGCAATGATCCCCGGGCGGGTTCGCCAGAGCGACCAGCCGATTCCGCTGGCGAGGATGGCGAAGGTGACGCCCAGCGACACCGCGGCCGGAAACTTCTCCCACCCCAGCAGATCGGCGACGAAGATCTTCGAGCCGATGAAGATCAGCAGCACGGCCAGCGCCTGCTTCAGATAGGCGAAGCGATGGATGATGGCCGCGAGGGCGAAATACAGCGCCCGCAGGCCAAGGATCGCGAAGATGTTGGAGGTGTAGATGATGTAGGGGTCCGTGGTGATGGCGAAGATCGCCGGGACCGAGTCCACTGCGAAGATCACGTCTGCGATCTCGATAAGCAGCAAGGCCATGAACACCGGGGTCACATAGGTCGCCAGCCGGCCAGTCTTCTGATCTGGCAGCCTGACGAAGAAGCGTTCCCCGTGCAGCTCGTCGGTGACTCGCAAACGGCGTCTCATCAACCGCAGAAGAGGGTTGTCGGCAAGGTCGTGCGACTTGTCGGCCATGGCGAGCATCTTGATGCCCGTGAAGATCAAGAAGGCCGCGAAGACATACAGCAGCCAGGAGAACTCCGCGACGAGCGCGGCGCCGCCGGCGATCATGATGGCGCGCAGGATGATGACGCCAAGGATGCCCCAGAACAGCACCCGGTGCTGGTACTTCTGGGGGATGGCGAAGTATCCGAAGATCATCGCGATGACGAAGACGTTGTCCATCGCCAGGCTCTTCTCGACCACGAACCCGGTCAGATACTCGATGCCGGATTGTGCGCCGAGGGTGAACCACACCCACCCCCCGAAGCCGACGCCCAGGGTGAGGTAGCCGAGAGACATCAGGAGGCTTTCGCGCACACCGATTTCGCGATGCTTTCGATGCAAGACGCCGAGATCAAGCACCAGCAGCACGACGACGAGGCCGAGGAAGCTCGCCCACATCCAGATCGGCTTTGATAGAAAGTCCTGAGTTAGAAAGTCCATGAAGGCTCCGGTGCGCGTCGGGGGTCAGACGCGGATGTCGAATGTGTGGGTGCTGACACGACGCAAGGTCGTGTGGTCACTGATGGTGGGGGCAGGCTCGACCGGACGCTCGGTCGAAACGCTGCGATGACCTGCGGCCTGACCCACAGTCTG
>JAZKFM010000292.1:535-4730 GCA_040386415.1 Pseudomonadota bacterium | reverse complement strand
GGGCGGCCATGGCCGCAGTCCAGTGAGGTATGATGGGAGGTCCGATCCTCATGGCTGCCGACCTTGATCCGCCACGATTTCGAACCTGGCAGGCTCTAGATCCAGCAGGTTGCAGAGCCGCAGGACGACATCGCGCTCTTCGGCGTCGAAGCCTCCGTCAGCCTCGGCGACGGCGCAGGCGGTCTCGACCAGCAATCGCGAGGGGCCTTTGCGGCCAGCGAGACGTCGCACGGATTCCTCGGCCGCCGCGACGCCATCATCGAGATCCCGATCAAAGCGCTCGTTGAGGTTCTCGAAGCCCAGCAGGACCTCCTGAACGCCAAACACGGCGACGGCCGGCGATCTGCGCATGCGTTCGACCGTGCGCTGGCGTTCATCCGGCGTGACCCAGCCATCGGCCTGCGCCACGAGGGCGCAAGCCGCGATGAGTGCGTCCATCTCGATCTCGTCGCCTGAAGTCCAGACGTCGGTCGCCGAGATGGCGGGGGGAGTGCGATGCTTTCGGGTGGCAAATGTCATGGGCGCCTCCTGGGCGGTCCAGAGTCTTGATGGATAGCGGGCTAGCGTCTGCGCGACCTGGCCGGCTGAAGGGCGAGGGCGCGGCCCCACATCGAGGGGCGCGGCGTCGGCTGTCCGATGAACCGCCAAAGCCCGGCGACCGGGGGCTTGTCCTGCCGGGAAACGCGAACGGCGCGGCGGTTGCGCCTGACCCTGGGCGACGTCAGGGCCGCCTGCACCAGCAGGCGAAGGCGACGTAGACGTGCGAGTATGATGGACATGGTTGAGCCGCTCCTTCTCGAGGGGGCGCGCTCGACGCTAAGGCGCCGGTGTTCGAGGGGGAGAGAGCAGCAGGACCCCGTCATCGAGCGCACCCGATGCGATCCGACATCACGATCACAATGATCGTCAGAGGGGCCCGGGCCGCATAAACAGGATGCCGAACCCGGCTCCATATCGCCAATGAGAATGTGCGATGAAGCCCATAAGATTCTCTTATGGCCGTGTCATCGGGCGCCAGCGCCCGGCGCGGCCTTCGCCTCGGCGAGTTCAGGGCGCCGGTGCGCCCCGCTCGAGGGTGCGCAGGACTTCCTGGGCCAAGAGCTTGGCTGGGCCATCGGTCGCGCCGCGCGCGGTGACCAGGGCGATCTCGCTGTCCGCGAGCTTGGGGAGCGGTTCACCGATGACGATGAGCTCGCGCGGCGCCATGGCCAGAGGCAGCACACCGACACCGAGGCCCGCCCGAAGGGCCGCCATCTGACCTGCGAGGCTCGGCGAGGTGAAGGCGGCGCGGAAGGGAATATCGGCCTGTTGCAAGGCGGCCAGGGCTCGCTTGCGGTAGATGTCCGGCGCGGGGGCGATGATCAACGGCAGGGGCTGCGTTTCAAGAATCGCGGCGTCCTGCGCCACCCACACCAGCGGCTCACGCCAGACGCGAACCCCGAGCTCCGGGCCAACGGGTTCTCGCTTGATAAGCGCCAGATCCAGCAGGCCTCGCGACAGTTGATCCAGAAGGTTCGCCGTGTAGTCCGCCGTCACGGCGAGCCTGATGCGTGGATGACTGCGGGCGAAGGCGCCCAGGATGGTCGGCAGGTGCAGCGTGGCGATGTCCTCGGGCGCGCCGAACCGCACCTCGCCTTCAAGGTCGCCCTCACCGAGGCTCGCGACGATCTCGTCATTCACGCGGAGCAGCCGGCGAGCCTGCGGCAGCAGGGCGGCGCCTTCGAGGGTCAGGCTGATGGATTTGCCGGTCCGGTCGATGAGGGGCGCGCGGAGCTGGCCTTCCAGGCGTCGGATCTGCAGGCTTACGGCCGGTTGGGTCCGTCCCAACAGCGCCGCGGCCCGGGTGAAGCTGGTGGTCTCCACCACGGCGACGAAGGCGCGCAGCAGCTCCAGGTCGAGGTTCACCAGACGGTTTGGCACTTCATAATCATTCGTTATGTCGACCATGACTGAAATAAACTGGAGTGAGGTCTAGGTCGAGGCCAAAGAGCGCGCCCCAACTCCTGAAAGGCGACCCATGCTCGAAACCGCGCCCGGCCTTGCATTACTGACGACCCCGGCGGTTCTATTCTTCCTGCTCGGGGCCGGCGCGGCCTTTGCGCGATCAGACCTCGCCGTGCCGGAACCGGTGGCCAAGTCGTTGGCGCTCTATCTGATGCTGTGCATCGGGTTCAAAGGCGGGGCGGAGGCCAGGACGGCCGGCCTGGACGGCGACTTCCTGGTGGCGGCCGGCCTCGGCGTCGCGCTCAGCGCGCTGTTGCCGCTCGTCGCCTACATCGTCCTCAAGAAAATCTCACGTCTCGACCACGCGACGATCTGCGCCCATGCGGCGACCTACGGCTCGGTCTCGGTCGTCACCTTCGCCGCGGGGGAGGCTTACCTGGCCGCACAAGGCCTGGCGCCGGGGCGCTACATGGCCGCGGTCCTCGCCCTTATGGAAGCGCCCGCCATCCTGACGGCGCTGCTGCTGCTGAATCGCTCCGCCGCGGGACCTTCGGGTCGCCCGGACGGCGCCGTGGGGCAGGCCGGGGTCATGAGGGAAGTCGTGTTCGGCGCCGCCACCGTCATGCTGCTTGGCAGTTTCATGGTGGGCCTGGTTTCGGGACCGCCAGGCCTGGCCAAGCTCGATGTCTTTGTCGGCCCGCTGTTCCAAGGGGCCCTCTGCTTCTTCCTGCTCGATACGGGCCTGGTCGCGGCCCGCAGCTTGATGGCCGGTGGTCGGAAACTGACGCCCCCCCTCCTGGGCTTCGCCATAGGGTTTCCGATGCTCTCTGCGGTTTCGTGTCTGTTCATCGCCAGATGGGCCGGCCTTGATGTGGGCGACGGGGCGCTTCTGGCGATCCTGGCCGGATCGGCCTCCTACATCGCCGTACCCGCCGCGATGCGGCTCGCGGCGCCGCAGGCGGATGCTGGGGTCTATGTGACGTCCTCCCTGGCGGTCACGTTTCCCTTCAACCTGACCCTCGGCATCGCGATCTACGCGGCCGCCGCGACGTGGATCTGGCGCTGAGACCCCGTCCCGACCTCCCGTCCGCCCGTCATTTCTCTGGCCGAGGTCCGGCGCGGCTCACCATGGACGGATCACCCCCACAACGCCCATAGTCCTCCCCGACAACCGTCTGGGGAGGCGACGATGCTGCGCAAGTACGGGCTACTGGCCCTGGGGCTGATCCTGATCCTGGCGGGGTCGGTTCTCGCCCATGCCGTCCAGACCACCCACGGCGTCACGGTCACCGATGTGCGCTTCACGGGCGACAAGGGTGTCGTCATGAGCGGGCTGCTCTACCGCCCCGCCTCGGCCACGACCGCCAGGCCCGCGCCGGCCATCCTGGCCAGCCACGGCTATATCAACACCCGCGAGATGCAGAGCGCCTTCGCCATCGAGCTGTCGCGGCGCGGCTTTGTGGTGCTGGCCATGGACATGACCGGGCACGGGAATTCCGGCGCCGCCGTCGGCCAGCAGGGCTTTGGCGGGCCGGCCGCCCTGCGCTACCTGCGCGGCCTGGCCTTCGTGGACACCGGCAATATCGGCCTGGAGGGTCACAGCCTGGGGGGCGGCCCCGTGGTGGCGGCCGCCGAGTCGGCGCCGGACGGCTACAAGGCCGTGGTGCTGGAGGGCTCGACGCCCGCCATCGGGGCGGTGTTCGGCGCCGCCGCCAAGGGCCAGCTTCGCAACCTCTCCATCGTGTTTGGCCAGTACGACGAGTTCGCGCCCCTGATGTGGCAGGTGGCCAAGGGCGGCGACGTGGAGACCTCGAAATCCCTGCAGGCCATGTTCGGCTCGGCGGGCCCGGTGGTGGAGGGCCGCGTCTATGGCGACCCGGCCGCCGGGACGGCCCGGGTGCTGCACAATCCCCCCATCACCCACCCGTGGGAGCACTTCTCCTCCGCCGGGGTCGGCCACGCCGTGGACTGGTTCCAGACGCAGCTCTCGGGCGCCGCGCGGCCCCTGCCGCCGGGGGACCAGATCTGGATCTGGAAGGAGGTCGGCACGGGGCTGGGCTTCCTGGGCTTTGTCCTCCTGCTGCTGGGTACCTTCCAGGTGCTGCTCAGCCTGCCCGTGTTCGCCGCGATGGCGCGGCCGGCCGAGCCCGCCGGGACCGAGCGCGGCGGCAAGTGGTGGCTGGCGGCCATGCTGACCGCCGTGGTCCCCGCCGCCACCTTCTTCACCTTCATGGAGGTCGGCAACCTGTTC
>JAZKFM010000292.1:0-525 GCA_040386415.1 Pseudomonadota bacterium | reverse complement strand
TTCCCCATGAAGCTGTTCCCGCAGTTCATCACCAACCAGCTGCTGGTCTGGGCCCTGCTCAACGCGCTCCTGACCGTGGGGCTGAGCCTGTTCCTCAAGGGCGGCAAGGGCGCCTTCACCACCGACTGGCCGCGCGCCGTGGCCATCGCTGTGGCCACCGTCGCGGTGGGCTATCTGTCGCTGGCCGCCGTCGATGCGGCGTTCCTGGTCGACTACCGGTTCTGGGTCCTGGGGCTCAAACCCCTGGACGGCCCCCACGCCCTGATGGCGCTGGCCTACCTGCCGCTGTGGACGCTGTTCTTCCTGGTGTCCCTGCGGGCCCTGCACGCCAACCTGGCGGTGCGCGGCGAGGGGGCGGGCCGCGCCTACCTGACCGCGGCCCTGGCCATGAGCCTGGGCTTTGTCCTGCTGCTGGCCATCCAGTACGCCAGCCTGTTGGCCACGGGCGTCCTGGCCGTGCCGCAGCAGCCCCTGAACACCATCGTGGCCATCCAGTTCGTGCCCCTGCTGGCCATGGTGGGCGTC
>JAZKFM010000291.1:0-3225 GCA_040386415.1 Pseudomonadota bacterium | reverse complement strand
CCTCGACCTCCTCGTCAGGCTCGATGCGCACCCCCACCGAGCGGCCCTGGGAGATCAGGGCGTCGCCCTCGGCGGAGAACCGGGTCAGGGAGACGATCACGTCGCCCGAGGGCATGCCCTCGTCGTCGGCGACATGGGTGAAGGGGTCGTCGGCCGAAACGAACTGGCCGTCGATGATCCTAATGAGCTTCGGCATAGACAGCCTCCTTGAAGGGGGCCGAGCCCGTGCGGCGGAAGGTGTCGAGGAACCGCTCGCCCTCGACGCGCTCGCGCAGATAGACCTCGACGATGGTGTCGATGGCGTCGGTGACGCGGTCGGCGGGCAGCGCCGGACCCAGCATCTTGCCGACCTCGGCGTCCTCGGCTCCGGAGCCGCCCAGGGTGAGCTGGTAGAACTCCTCGCCCTTCTTATCGACGCCCAGGATGCCGATGTGGCCGACGTGGTGGTGGCCGCAGGCGTTGATGCAGCCGCTGATCTTGATCTTCAGCTCCCCCACCAGCTCGGCGCGATCCTGGTCGGCGAAGCGGTGGGCGATGTCCTGGGCGATGGGGATGGCGCGCGCATTGGCCAGCGCGCAGTAGTCCAGGCCCGGGCAGGCGATGATGTCGGTGATCAGGTTGATGTTGGGGGTCGCCAGGCCGGCGGCGGCCAGGGCCTGGAACACCGCGTGCGCGTCGTCCAGCTTCACATGGGGCAGGACCAGGTTCTGCTCGTGGGTGATGCGGATGTCGTTCTGGCCGTAGCGCTCGCCCAGGTCGGCCACCACGTCCATCTGATCGGAAGTGGCGTCGCCGGGGGTGTCGCCGATCCCCTTCAGGGAGATCTCGACGATGGTGTAGCCAGGCCGCTTGTGGGGCTTGAGGTTGTTGCGGGCGAAGCGCGCGAAGGCGGCGTCGGAGGCCTTGGCGGTCTCGAAGGCTTCCGAGCGGTTCACCAGGGTGTCGAAGGTCTTCGGCGCGAAGGCCGCGCGGATGCGGGCGATCTCGGTGTCGGGCATGTCGGCGTTCGGGCCGACCTTCTCCCACTCTTCCTCGACCTGACGCGCGAACTCCTCGCGGCCCAGGGCGGCCACCAGGATCTTGATCCGGGCCTTGTAGCTGTTGTCCCGGCGGCCGTGGCGGTTGTAGACCCGCAGCGTCGCGTCCAGGTACGAGAACAGCCGGTTGGCCGGCAGGAACTCCTTGATGGTCGGGCCGACATAGGGCGTGCGCCCCATCCCGCCGCCGACGATCACCTCAAAGCCCATCGTCCCGTCACGGGCGCGGCGGACCACCAGGCCGATGTCGTGGACGCGGGCCGCCGTGCGGTCCTTCGGCGCGGCGGTGACCGCGAACTTGAACTTGCGCGGCAGGTGGCTGAACTCGGGGTGCAGCATCGACCACTGGCGGATGGCCTCGGACCAGACGCGCGGGTCGTCGATCTCCTCGGCCGTGGCCCCGGCATAGGGGTCGGAGGTGACATTGCGGATGCAGTTGCCGCTGGTCTGGATGGCGTGCAGGTCGACGGTGGCCAGCTCCTCCAGGATCGCGGGCGCCTCGCGGAGCTTGATCCAGTGGAACTGCAGGTTGGTCCGCGTGGTGAAGTGGCCGTAGCCCTTGTCGTACTTGCGGCCGATATCGGCCAGCTTGCGCAGCTGGGTCGCGTTCAGCGAGCCATAGGGGATCGCCACCCGCAGCATGTAGGCGTGCAGCTGCAGATAGAGACCGTTGCGCAGACGCAGCATCTTGAACTGGTCTTCGGTGATCTCACCGGCCAGGCGGCGCTCCACCTGTTCCTTGAACTCCGCGGCGCGGTCGGCCAGGAATTCCCTGTCGATGGTGTCGTACTGATACATCGGCCCTACTTACGCTTGATCAGGTTGACGCGGCCCGTCGACCGCGAGGCGCCGGTGGCGTGCATCAGGGCCTCGATGGCCGCACCGCCCTCGGCCTGCTTGCCGTGACCCGGATGGTTGGGGGGACCGAGCGCCCGGATACGTTCGCGATAGCTCAGCGGGGCCCAGAGGCCTTCGCTCTCGATCAGGTCGATGAGATAAACGTCGATCACCGTATTGGGCTGGGACTTGCCCGCGCCCTCGGCGGCCTCGCCGCTGGCGTCGTCGGCGAACAGCTCGGCGTCGGCGAACCGCTCCACCCAGGCGCCCTTGTTCCAGAACACGACCTCGCCGTCGTCCAGGCGATTGGCGGTCAGCGCCTTCATGATCCCACTCCCCGCTCGAGACCCCGAGCTTCGATACTTTGAACAAATTGCGCGGTCCCGGCCTGAGCCAGGGCCATGGCCTCACCCACGATCAGCAGGGCGGGACCGGAAACTTCGGCGGCGGCGGCGGCGAGGCCCGCCAGGTCGGTGACGACGCGGCGCTCATCGGCGCGGCTGGCGTTCTCGACGATCAGGGCGGGCGTCGAACCCGCGCGGCCGGCGGCCATCAGGCGCTCGGCGATTCCGCCGGCGGTGGAGAGGCCCATATAGATCACCACCGTGTGGTTGGCCTTGGCGAGGCCGGCCCAGTCCAGGTCCGGGGTCTCGCCGGTGGCGGCGTGGCCGGTGACGAAGGTGACCGCCTGGGCCGCGCCGCGATGGGTCAGGGGGGCGCCGGCGCTGGCGGCGCTGGCCAGGGCCGCAGTGACGCCGGGCACCACATGGCAGGCGACGCCCGCCTCGCGGCAGGCTTCCAGCTCCTCGCCGCCACGGCCGAAGATGAAGGGATCGCCCCCCTTAAGCCGGACGACCGTCAGGCCCTCCAGGGCGAAGGCCACCAGCATCTTGTTGATGTCATCCTGGGCGTAGGAATGCCGCGACTTGCGCTTGGCCACCGAGATGCGGCGCGCGGCCGCCGGCGCCAGGTCCAGGATCTCGTCGCTGACCAGGCCGTCGTGGACCACCACGTCGGCGGTCGCCAGCACCCTGAAGGCTTTCAGCGTCAGCAGTTCCGGGTCGCCAGGGCCTGCGCCCACCAGCCACACCGAGCCGGCCGCGCGCACGCCTTCGCCGCCCAGGACGACGAGGCGGTTGGCGGTGGGGGCCTTGGGCGCGCGGCGCGACATGGGCTTTAAGGTTCTCTAACGACTAGGTTTGAGTTTTGAGGCGCGACGGGCTCTACACCCGCCTCGCCCGATGTCCACCGATGAAAAGGGCCTATACACCGCCGGACGCTTGCAAACTGGTCTCGAAGGGCCCAATTCGCAAGCCAAGGTCTTCTGCCGGGGCTGTCAGGAAAACTCCAT
>JAZKFM010000290.1:0-2531 GCA_040386415.1 Pseudomonadota bacterium | reverse complement strand
GCCGGACCTGCTGCCCAAGGTGACGCCCAACTATCCGATCGGCGGCAAGCGCGCGGTGCTGGACAACGGGGTCTGGCTGGCGGCGCTGAAGCGTCCCAACGTGGCCCTGGTCACCGACAAGGTCGCCCGCATCACTCCCACCGGCGTGGTCACCGCCGATGGCGTGCAGCACGAGGTTGACGTGCTGATCTACAGCACCGGCTTCCAGGCCTCGAACTTCCTGTCGTTCCTGAAGGTGAAGGGCCGGGGCGGCCGCGACCTGCACGACACCTGGGCGGGCGACGCCAAGGCCTACCTCGGCATGACGCACCCGGGCTTCCCGAACCTGTTCACGATCTACGGGCCCAACACCAACATCGTCGTCAACGGCTCGATCATCTTCTTCTCCGAGTGCGCTGTCCGCTACATCGTGGGCGCGCTGAAGCTGCTGGCCGAGACCGGCGCGCGCTCGATGGAGCCGAAGCAGGCCGTCTATGAAGACTTCAACCGGCGGGTCGACGAAGCCAACGCCGGCTGGGCCTGGGGCTCGCCCAACGTGTCGAGCTGGTACAAGAACAGCTTCGGCCGCGTCAGCCAGAACTGGCCCTACGGCCTCATCGACTACTGGCGCGCCACCCTGGCCCCGAACCCCGACGACTTCGTGCTGGAGAAGACGCCCGAGCCGGTGGGGTAGGGCGGGTATACCTCAGGTGATCCCGGCAAATGCAGTGTCGCGCTAGACCGGAAAGCCGACATTCTCAACGGCTGAGGTGGGTGGAAGGCTGACATTTGACACACCCAGAAACCTCGCGCTGATCACGCTGATTTTCGCCCCATGGGCGAGCGGAGCAACGCGAACACTCATGGCGCGGAGCGCGGGCTGAACCGCTTCGAGGGGTTCAGCGACGCGGTGTTCGCGATCGCACTCACTCTCCTGATCGTTGAGATCAAGGTCCCTGGTTCGCCAGAGGGACCCCAAGGCTACGCAGATCTGGCGAAGGCCATGGCGGAACAGTGGCGTGAGCACCTCGCCCTGCTGCTCTGCTACGTCGTCATCGGCGCCTACTGGGTGCAACACCACTACTCTGGCCGCATCTACGCCAAGAGCGACCACTGGTTCAGCGTTATCAACCTGCTGTTCCTGCTGGCAATCGTGGCCGTCCCCTATCCGATCCGCGCGTGGTGCTTCCACCTGGGCACGCCCTTCGAGGCAACCGCGGCGGTTACCCTGGCCATCGGCCTGGCGCTAACGTCCTGCACTTGGATGGCCAAGTGGTTTTACGGCTTGGCGGGCCGCCGGGTGATGGACCAGCGGCTCGCGCCCGACTTCCTACGGCAGATGACGCGCCGCTACGGCCTCGCCACCATGGTCCAGATCGCGGCGGTTCCGATCGCTACCGTCGCGCCCTGGGCCGGCGTCGGAGTCGCGCTTCTTTGCGTAGCCTTCTTCCTGCTGCCGCAGCCCAAACCCCGCTACATGCCGGGGCAGGAGCCCAGCGAGGAGGAGCGGCAGAGCGAATAGGTCTGTCTCATCTAGGTGAACGGAACGTCTGAGATGGCTCGAAAGCGGTCTTGAGCCCATCCGCAGCTGCCGGACGTCCGATGGACGCCTCCTCCTGATAGAGGCTGACCCGATCAGATTTCTGGGCCCTCGCCCTAATCCGCCGTCAAGGCCAGCAGGGCGAAAGACGCCAGCCAGTGCTCGCCCATGTAGTCGCCGGCGACGTGTGGCAGGCTGGCGGCCAGATGGCGGCACGCCGCGTCCACGATGACCGGCCGCGCAGGATCGCCGGCGGGCAAGGTCGCTGCGATCCCGCGCCAGCACCACGCCCGCGACAGGTTCAGGCCATCGAGGTGGGCGATCTTGCCGTCGGTGCGGTCGGTGACCGTAGCTGGGGTGAACAGGCTGACCGGCCGCTGGCGCGCTGCGTCGGGCAGGTAGGCGGCCAGCCAGGTCCGGAATTCCTCTGGTGGTAGCAGGCGGCGCAGGCACTCTGCCGTCGACAGGGTCGGCGAGTGGAAGTCGTCGCCGGAGGGCTCCCAGGCCGGGGCGTCGCGGTCCTCCAGATACCAAGCCCGGGCCTTGGCCTCGAATAGGGACAGTAGGGACTTGTCATCGGCGGCCCGGGCGTAGTCGCTCGCCAGCGCCAAGGCAAACGCCGTGGAGGAGTGCACCCCCGTGCGGATCGGGTAGGCGGCGAGCGGCAGGAAGTCGCGAAACCTCTGGGCGAAGGCGTCGGCCAGCGGCTGGTGCGTGGCGGCCCAGGGCGCGTCGTGGGCCATCAGTTCGGCCTGCAGCTTCAGCAGCCAGGCCCAGCCGTAGGGTCGCTCGAAGCCGCGGGCCGAGGGCCGCGCGAGATAACCGGCCTCTGCGGCCACCTTCTCGGTCGTGAAGGCGTCGTCGAACAGGGTGCGGATGGCGGGCGCCTCGGGGATGCCGGGCTCCAACCGCAGCAGGGTGGCCAGCAGCCAGTAGCCGTGGACGCAGGAGTGCCAGTCGAAGCTGCCGAAGTAGATCGGATGCAGGTCGCGAGGTCCGCGGGCGTCGTCCG